>NZ_JBMDKJ010000049.1:0-26797 GCF_057809655.1 Niveispirillum sp. FG148 | reverse complement strand
CCACGACCTTATGCACGTTTCAATCCCGACAGGCAATGCCGCGACACCGCTCAGGGGAGGTCAGCAACAGGGGCAACAGACGCCTGGGCACCCTGTCGAGATGCCGGGATGCGGCATGGACTGGCTAGAAACTGGTGCGTATGCCGGCGAACCCCGTCAGGGCGATGCCCGGCCGGCCCGGCTGTCCGGTAAAGGCGGCAAGCTGGGCGTAGAAGCGCATGACACCCCGCCAGCGCGCTCCCGCATCGGGCCAGGGCTGGTATGTCGCTTCCACCCAGGGGTTCAGGCCAGCGAAACTGTCGGCGGTCGGCCCGGTGCCTTTGCGCGTCCAATAGGCCATGCCGACCAGATCAATGACCAGCCGTCCGTCTGTCGGCCGGAACTTCTGTTCAACGGCGGCATGCAGGCTGTCATAGCCGCGGTCAAATCCGCGCAGGAAACGCACCCCTTCATAGCCTGCGTAGAAGCGTAGATCATCACCGACATAGCGGATAACGTCATTATAGAGCGCCAGGGCGGCCCGCCCATCCTCGAACCGCACCCCGTAATCGGCGAAGCCGGCCAGATCATCACCCAGGCTATAGAAGCTTCCGGCCGTCAGGTTGACGACGCGGCCGGCACCGGCATCGGCCCGCCCCGGTTGCAGGGCATGAAATATGCCCAGATGCAGGCGGCCGACCCCGTCCACATGCCGGCTGTAGACGGCGCCGCAGACGGCAGAGGAGGACAGGATGATGCCCGGCCGGTACAGGTCGGGTCCGCAGCGCACGTCACTGGTCTGGGCCGCTGCCGGCCGGCACAGGAACAGCAGGAACAGCAGGGGCAAGAAACGGCGCAAGGCGGAGCGGACCTTTGGGAGGGGAGAGCTATCCTGCGCTATTCGTCCGCCGCTGGCGAAAGGTTACGCGCCGGCACGCAAACAATCATGCAGCGTGACGATGGCCGTCGGTCTGTCGCCATCCACCACGAACAGGCAGGTGATACCCTCGCGGTTCATGCGGGCGAGCGTTTCGCCGACCAGGGCATCGGCGCGCGTGGTGCGCGGGCGCCGGGTCATGATTTCCGCGGCGGTCCGCGACAGCAGGTCACCCGCCATGTGCCGGCGCAAGTCCCCGTCGGTAATGATGCCGACCAGCCGCCTGTCGTCATCCACGACACCCGCCACGCCCAATCCCTTGGCGGTGATTTCCAGCAGGGCGTCTGACATCCGGGTCGCCTCACCGACCAGCGGCAGTGCATCGCCGCGCCGGGCGATACGGTCTACGCGCATCAGCTGCTGGCCCAGACGCCCGCCCGGGTGGAAATTGCGGAAATGTTCGTCGGTGAAGCCCTGACGATGCATCAGGGCCACGGCGATGGCGTCACCCAGTGCCATCATCATGGTGGTCGATGTTGTCGGCGCCATGCCCACGCGACAGGCCTCCGGCGCGTCCGGCAGCAGCAGCAGCAGGGTCGATGCCCGCGCCAGCGCCGACTCCGCCTTGCTGGTCATGCCGATCAGCGGAATGGCATAACGGCCGCAATAATGCAGAATATCGGTCAGTTCCTGTGTCTCGCCGGAATTGGACAGGGCGAGCACGATATCCTGGTCCCCGATCATGCCCAGATCGCCGTGGCTGGCCTCGGTGGCGTGGATGAAATAGGCCTGGGTGCCGGTGGAGGACAGGGTGGCGGCGATCTTGCGCCCGACATGCCCGCTTTTGCCGATGCCAGTGACGAACAGGCGGCCGGCGCCATTGGCGATCATCGACACGGCCTGCTCGAAATTGCCGTCCAGGCTGTCCCGCAGAAGCACCAGCCCATCCATTTCCCGGTCGATGACCTGACGGCCGATGCTGACGGCATTGCTGAATTCGGCTGACATCTGCTGTTCCTGCTGGCCGGGCCCGCTGGCCCCCCTCTGTTCCGCCTATAGGTAAGCGGTCGGGTCAGGGACTGCCAGCCCCCTTTCACCGCATGCCCTGGTTGCGACGGACACGGCCCATGGCGGTCGGGACTGTCGTCCGGGCCGCCATGCGGGAAGAGCGATCTTATTCCGCCGCGTGCTGGCTGGTGAGCGAGATATATTCGGCGAAGATGTCGCCCTGGATGGTGGTATGCCGGCGCAGGCGGCCATAGGCGCCGTCAGGGTCGCCCTGCTGGATGGCTTCCAGGATGGCGGCATGGTCGCGCAAATTCTCTTCCGCGCGGCCGGGATAGTTCAGCTGATAGCGGCGATAGGGGACCAGCTGCAGGGCCAGCTTGTCCGTCATCTCCACCAGCACGTCATTGTGGCTGCCCCAGACGATCAACTGATGGAACTTGCGGCTGGTGGCGTAATATTCGTCCTGCCGTCCGGCATTATAATGTTCTTCGGAGATGCGGTGCATATCCGCCAGCTTGACCTTTTCCTCCGGTGACATGCGACGCGCGGCCAGCTTGGCGCACAGGCCTTCCAGCTCTGACATCACCTCGAACATATGGACCATGCGGCGGATGTCCATGCTGGCCACGACGGCCCCCTGGCGTGGACGTTTTTCCACCAGCCCGGACTGGACCAGTTGCAGCACGGCTTCGCGCACAGGCGTGCGCGACACGCCGAACCGTGTGGCGATGGCTTCTTCGTCCAGACGCGCCCCCGGCCGCAGCCGGCCCATGAAAATGTCCTGTTCCAGGGACACACGCACATGTTCGGCATGCGTGACGTGTGTAGGCTTGTTCATCGGACCTCCGCTTTTCCGCCAGACAGGTCCAAACCCGAACCGGGCCGCCGAAAGGCGCGATGATCCCGGGGTCTGAACATGCCTTACTGTCATGTATCGGGCAGGACGGAAGCCAAGTCAAGCTGTGGTCCAATTTGTGGATACGCGATGATCCATATCTGCATACGGAGCCAGCGTTTCTGGTGACCGCGCCGCCGGTGCTTCGACAGGATCGGGAGGGTGTACTGAGGCGGGTCTGAGGCAAATCCACGAGGATCGGCAAGGGCACTGACCGGTTTCCACATTGCTTCCGCAATTCTTTGTCATCATGATGTTCGTATACATTGATTGGCTGAAAAAAATAATATAAGGTCCATCCCGTATCCAGAAAGAGGGGGTTGGCGCGGCGTACTGACCGGATTGCGTATCCGGCGCCGGCCCTGGAATGGGTCCGCTCGTGCCGCGTGCCCACCGGACGGGATGAAAAAAGCTGTCGAAGTACGGCATTCAGGGAGGAGAAGTTGATGTCATCAAATCCACGCGCGGCGGGGCCGGCGATGTTTGCCAGCCTGGTCGCCCTGCTGGCCGCCATGCCGGCCGCGGCGCAGCAGGCCCAGACGCAGGCAGGTGCGGGCCTTACGCTGGAGGAAATCGTCGTCACGGCGAACCGGCGTGAGTCGAACCTGCAGGAAACACCTGTTGCCGTTTCGGCCTTCACGCCGGCCATGTTCGATGCGGCCCCGCCCAAGGACCTTGGGGATATCGCGGCCTATGTGCCGAATTTCTCCGCCGCGCGGGTCACGGGCTTCAACGCCGCCTCCTTCGCCATGCGCGGCGTGGGCCAGACCGATATCATCGTCTATTCCGAAGCGCCCGTGGGCGTGATGCTGGACGATTTCGTCATGCCCTCGGTGCAAAGCCAGCTGCTGGACACGTTCGACGTGGAGCGGGTGGAAGTGCTGCGCGGTCCGCAGGGCACCTTGTTTGGCAAGAACACCACGGGCGGCGTCGTCACCGTGTATACGAAGAAACCATCGCTTACCGAACAGGGCGGAGCGGTACAGTTGACCATGGGCGATTTCGGCACCCGGGCCGCCAAGGCCTCGCTGAACCTGCCCATCGTGGAGGATAAGCTGGGTATCCGACTGGTCGCCGGCTACAACAAGTCCGACGGCTATTACAAGAATGGCGCCTGCTACGGCCCCGTGGTCGGGACCAAGGCCACGGGTTGCGGTGATGGCAGCACGGTGGGTGGCGAGAATATCTTCAACGGCCGCGCCAAGGTGCTGTGGAAGCCCGTCGAAAGCGTGGAGGCACTGTTCCAGGTGGAGCGGGTGCGCGACAATTCCGACAGCGTGCCCGTGGTCAACACCACGCCCAATGATAAGCGCTGGACCTTTTACAATCTGGGCTTCGGGGCCAATGGCGGCGATCCGCTGGACCATGCTGGCATCACCAATCGCGATGACAGCCTGCTGAACATGTCCGACGGGCATCAGGTGGATGTCGACGGCTATTACAGCACCATCAACTGGGACGCGGACAAGGTCACTCTGACCTCGGTCACCGGCTACCGCAAGCAGCTGTCGCAGCTGCCCAGCACCTATACGGGCGAAGCCGGACCCATCTCCCTGTTCGATGCCAACCGCACCGACATGCGCAAGACCTTCCAGCAGGAAGTCCGCATGGCTTCCAACTGGGACGGGCCGGTGCAGATGGTGGCCGGTGGCTTCTATCAGCAGAACAATGTGCATTTCTGCGTGGCTCAGACGCTGGGCTTCCTGGATCTGCTGGGCGTGACGCTGCCGTTCGGCACCTTCAATGCCAATCCGCAGATCCTGTGCAACCAGGAACGCCAGAAGGCCTATGCGGTTTTCGGCGACCTGACCTGGAAGGTGACGGACAAGCTGACCCTGATCGGCGGTGCCCGCTGGACGGATGAAAAGAAGTCCTGGGCCGGCCGCAACCAGGTATTCATCCAGGCCCTGTCGGGCACCTTCGACCCCAATTTCACCTGGGACAAGCTGGGCGACATCCTGAATGCCGGTGATTTCGACAAATACCCGACGGGTGTCGTCCGCGACAGCCAGACCTGGAAGGAACCAACCTGGCGGGCCAGCGCATCCTATGACGTCACCGATGATCTGATGGCCTATGCCACCTATGCCCGCGGTTTCCGCAGCGGCGCCTATAACGACCAGACGGGTACGACGGGTCTGTCCATCCCGGCGCTGGCCGCGCGACCCACCAACCCGGAAATCGCCGACAGTTATGAAGCCGGTTTCAAGGGCGATTTCTTCAACAAGACGGCGCGCCTGAACGCCACGGCCTTCTTTGTGAAATACAAGGACATGCAGCGCGGCCTGGTCGCCACCCTGACCAACTCCTTCGGCCAGCAGGTCCAGGAAACCCGCTTCTTCAATGCCGGCGAGGCGACGGTGAAGGGGCTGGAACTGGAAGGCAGCTGGATCGTCCGTCAGGGCCTGGAGGTACGCGGCGTACTGGGCTATCTGGATGCCAAATATGACAAGTTCGAAGCCGACACGAATTTCGACGGCAAGATCGATGTCGATTTCTCCGACCGGCCGCTGAACCGGGCGCCCAAATGGCAATGGACCCTGGACGCCACCTACACGGCCGACCTGGGTACGGCCGGGGAGCTGCTGTTCAACGGTGCCGTCCAGTTCGAGGATGAAAGCGGTTATGTCTATTCCGACGTCAGCCGCGAGTTTGACAGCAAGCTGGACCGCAAGACCCTGCTGAACGCCACCATCACCTGGCATGATGAGGCGGACAGGTACACGGTGCAGCTGGTCGGCCGCAACCTGACCGACAAGCGTTACAAGACGGCCTCCAACGTCGTCGGTTCGCTCTGGGTATTCTCCACCTATGGCCCGCCCCGCTATCTGGGCGTGACCGTCGGCTCCAAGTTCTGAGCGGGCGCTGTCCCGAACACCCTTCCATGGGCTTCCAACCTGGGGACCGGACCTGTGCCGGTCCCCATTTTGTTGCCTGACTCAGGACAATGCTGAGTTGGTAGTGTTAAAACGACGGTTATAGTCTTTTGATGGAACTGGATATATGATCTCGTAACGGCCTGGGCGGGTTCAAAGGCGTCCTCTATGCACCAAGAGCATCTGCATAATTCTGCGCGAAGCAGCCTTACCGCCTCGGCCCCCGCCGGCGCCGGTGCAATGGTTGAGCGGGTTGCCCACGGTCCCGGCATCCGGCCCCGTCTTTCAGCATTGCCGACGGGCGCCGCTGATCCGGCCCTGGTTATCCAGCGTGTGCGGACGCGGGTCGGCGGTCATGATGTGGAAACGGATGAGAAATCGGCCACGGAACTGGGCGCACTGCGACAGCAGGCCCATGCCGACCATCAGCGGGAGCGCGACGCCGGCAATGACGCCCTGGCAGAACAGCACCAGGAAGCGCGGGAGGCGATTGGCAAGGCGCTGGCCGACAGGGCCATTCAAAGTGGCCGCACGATCGCAGGGCCGGAGGCGACGGGGCATCTCAAGGACGTTCTCCAGCATCACCAGATTTCCTTGCGGGATTTCGTTGAACAGAACAGCGACGCTGCGCAGCAGGCTGCGGTGACCTACCAGGCGGGCTATCATCCGGAACATGGTGCGGCCAACCTGCACATGGTGCGGTCGCTGGCCGCCATGAACATGCTGCACGGCATGGGCTATTTCGACCGGATGCTGACCGGGGAAGAGCCTGCTGACCACCAGGCGTTTGGGGAGTTACCGAAAATCGCCAGACTGGCCGACGACAACAAGGAGGACATCCAGAACGCCTATGGATTGAGCGAGGAGGAAAGGCTGTCCATCCAGCATTACACCAACGCCCACACCAATAATCTGATGAAAGACTCGTTCGGCGATGCGCCGACAGGGTGGAAACATCTCAGCCGGGCGATTGGAAAGATACCGTCCACCGGTGATCTGGGACTTATCCATTCGGGCTTTCGGGTGCCGCGCAAGGATGAGGGAACGACCCTGACCGACAATGTCCCCGTCGGGTCGGGCATCCTGCATGGTCATGGTGTCATGGACCAGGGGCAGAAGCACTTCATGTCGGTGGCGACCTCCTACAACGTGCACACCACCGCCGACCGGCTGGGGGAAGCCGGAACGATGCTGGCCGTCAAGGGGACCTCTGGACGCTATATCAACCCGTTCGGCGTGCAGGGGTCTGCCACTGACGGGGGCGAGGTTCTGTATCCGCCCAACGTGGTCTCGCAATATAAAGGCCGATTTGGTGGGACCAGCGAGTCTTTACCTGTGCATTTCCTGCAAGAGACGGATGACCGGAGTGTCTTTCCCGAACTGCACGAGGATGACAAGTACCAGCCGGTCGCCAATCCCCGCTATCGTCCGCCCAAGAAGCCGGATGAGGTCGGCTATACCGAAACGACCAGCTATGGCAGCACCCTGCGACGGATCAATGTCGACCGGGACCCGAAGCCGGAGGAGGAGACGCGGCCGGTTCGCATGGTGCCCCTCGGCAAGCAGAAGGTGGAGTGATGCCCCGCCCTCACACCACGTTGAAATAATTCGGCACGCCGCCCGGCCAGACGGTGCCCCACATCTGCATGCCGCCATCGATGGTCAGCATCTCGCCCGTGATGAATTTGCCCGACGGGGCGGCCAGATAGACCACGCCTTGGGCCACGTCCCAGGCATCGCCCATGCGGCGCATGGGGTTGCTGTCGGCAAAGCGGACCGTGGCTTCGGGCGGATAGACGTTGAAACCTTCGGTTTCCACCGTGCCGGGCGCCACGCAGTTGACGCGGATATTCAGCGGCGCCCATTCGATGGCGACCGATTTCGACAGATAGATCACGCCGGCGCGGGCCGCACAGGTATGGGCCGCCTGCGGCATGCCGCGTTCGACATAGGCGACGATGTTGATGATGGAACCGGCCTCTCCCCGGTCGCGCCAGCGCTTGGCGGCGGCCTGCATCATGTGCCAGGTGCCGTTCAGGTTGGTGTCGATGACGGCATTCCAGCCCTTCTTGGAAAAATCGATGGCCGCCTGCGGGAACTGCCCGCCGCCATTATTGATGACATGGTCGATGCGGCCGAATTCGGCGAGGGTCCGGTCCATCAGCGCGTCCACCTGATCGGGATCGCGGATGGTCATGGGCATGATGGCGATGTCGCGGCCCAGATGGCGGCGGATGCCGTCGCGCGTTTCCGCCAGCTTTTCCTCCCGCCGGCCACAGATCATCACCTTCGCGCCAAGCCTTGTGAACAGATAGGCCATGGCGCGGCCCATGCCGCTGCCCCCACCCGACAGCACCACCACCTGATCCTGCAACAGATCGCTGCGATAGACGGTGGGCAGGCTGGCCAGTTGGTCTTCGCTGAAGCCCCATTGTCTGGTTTCGGTCATCTTTTACCCCTCCAGCCGCCCGATAATGGCGACCGACGTGATGTTGCGGTTGGGCAGGCCGCCCAGATTGTGGGTCAGGCCGAAGCGCGGGTCGGGCAATTGCCGCGCGCCCGCGCGTCCCTGAAGCTGCAAATAGATCTCGTAGACCATGCGTAGGCCCGTGGCCCCGATCGGATGGCCGAAACATTTCAGCCCGCCATCGATCTGACAGGGGATCTGCCCGTCGCGGTCATAGAAGCCGTCCATGACATCGCGCACGGCCCCGCCTTCCGGCGACAGGCCCAGATCCTCCATCACCACCAGTTCGGTGACGGAGAAGCAATCATGCACCTCGATCAGCGACAGTTCGGCCCGCGGGTCCCTGATCCCCGCCTCTTCATAGGCGCGCCGGGCGGCGATGCGGGTGGTCAGGGTATAGGACCCGTCCCACGACCCGTGCGCCAACTCCACCCCATTGCTGGGCGCCAGCTGCAGGGCCTTCACCGTCACCGGGTTGGTCTTGCCCAGCGACCGCGCGATTTCCGGCGTGGTGACGATGGCACACGCCGCCCCGTCCGACACGCCGGCGCAATCGAACAGGCCCAGCGGATAGGCCACCATGCGCGCGTCCAGCACCTGTTGTTCGGTGATGGGATTGCGCAGATGCGCCTTGGGGTTCAGGGCCCCGTTGGCATGGCTTTTCACGGAAATATGGGCCATGGCGCGTTTCAGGTCGGCCATGTCGGTGCCCGTGCGCGCCGCATAGGCGGCGCCCAGCTGGGCAAAGCCGCCGGGGGCCGTGTTCTGCGGCAGCCACAGATCCTCGAACGTGCCTTTGGTGCGCTCCGGCAGGCCGCCGAAGCCGGTATCCTTCAGCTTTTCCACGCCCATGGCGATGGCGATGTCGCACGCGCCGGCCGCCACGGCATAGACGGCCCCGCGCAGCGCCTCCGTCCCCGTGGCGCACAAATTCTCCACCCGCGTCACGGGGATGTTGGGCAGACGTAAAGCCATCGACAAAGGCAAGGCGGACTTGCCCACGCTCTGTTCATCGAAGAACACGCCCATCCAGCCGGCCTCAATCGCCGACTTGTCGATGCCGGCATCCTGGATGCACTCCTGGAACGCCTCCAGCATCAGATCGTCGGGCCCGGCGTCCCAGCGTTCGCCAAAGCGCGAACAGCCCATGCCGATGATCGCCACCTTGTCGCGGATACCCTTGGCCATTTCAGCCTTCTCCCTGCGGCGTCGCCTTCCAGAAATACCGGCGGAACCCGCGCTTCTCGTCCACATCCTTCAGGCGGAAGACCAGCCGCACGGGCAAGCCCACGGACAATTGCCCCGCCCGGATGTCGGTGAATTCCATCATGACATTGGCGCCATTGGCGAACTGGACATTGCCATAGGCCAGCGGCGGACAGGGGGTGAAGCCCAGCCAATCCTCCGTGAAGGTCTTCACGGCCGCCGGCTCGTCGGCCAGCCGCAGCGGGGTTTGCGTGTCGATGGCGGCACAGGCGGGATTGACACAGACCCGCGTGCGCGGGAACTGCGCGCAGCCGCAGGCCGTGCAGCGCCCGCCCACCAGCCCATTGACCATGTCACGCTTGCGATAGGCCACCGTGTGGGCCGTGCGCTTGTCATGTTCGGCCCGCATGCCGAAATGGATATCGACCATGCCGGCAAAGGACAGGTGCTTCAGATACTGCGTTTCCTCCTGCCGCCGCGCCAGCGATCCGGCCACACCCGCCGCCGGTTTGAAATCGGCCAGCACGGGCGTGGTGCGCAGCAGGATGGCATCCGCCCCCTGGCCGAACCCGACCAGCAGGATGATGCGCCCCGGCTTTGCGCGACCCAGCAAATCCGCCAGCATCAGCAAGGGATGCGCCACCCCCGTATCGCCCACGCTGGCGCCCAGCGGGTCGACCACGCTGTCGGGGCGCAGGCCCAGCTTGGCGGCCAGTGTCGCCTGAATTTTCGGGATCGTGCCGGGCAGGATGAAATGGTCCACCTGATCGGCCGCGATCCCGGCCTTGTCCAGCACAGCCCTTACGGCCGCCGGCACGATCTTCAGATAACCTTCGTCGCGAGCCCAGCGTTCCTCCAGCACATAATCCGCCGTCTCCCCTTCCGCCCGGTAATGGTCGACCAGATCACGGAAGACGGAATGACCACCCAGGAATTCCGCCAGCACGCCCGGCCCCCTGCCGGTGCTGACGGCGGCCGCCCCATGACCGTACAGGAAATCCTGCGCAGAACCCGGCCGCGCCAGCCGCCGGTCGGCGGCGGTCAGCAGGGTGCTGCCCATCTGCTCAAACGCGGCCAGCAGCGCGCTGGTCGCGGCCCGCAGGCTGCCCGTGGCATCCGCCGGCCGCGTGGTGTCGGGCAGACCCAGCGCATCGATGACCAGACCGGCATTGGACCTGTCCTGAAAGGGCAGCGTGGTGGACGCCAGGACCAGCCGGTCGGGATTATGGGAGCGGGCAGCCAGCAGGTCGCGCGCCGCCTCCACCGCCATGGTCAGGCTGTCCTCGTCCCAGTTGGCGACGGCGCGTTCACCCTTGCCCAGGGCCGCCAGATTGGGGTCCAGCCAGTCCAGTGCACTGGCCATCGCCTTGCGCGACAGGCGCAGGCGGGGGATGTAGGCACCAAAGCCGGTGATGCCGGTGGGGTGTTGGGTCACGGGGGGGACCTTTCGGGTTCTGGCGCTGTCGTTTCTGCCTTGCTCCACCTGCCTAAGCCGGAACGCTTGGGAGGGTGGGGGCGGTACGCTTCGGAAACGGAAATTCGCTGGGTTCATTTTGAACGGGAAAGGCTTTTACAACCGTCACCCCGGCCTGAGCCCATAGGCTAACTTAGTCAATTGCACCTTCCCTGCCTCCCCCGCGAAAGCGGGGGTCCAGGGGCCACAAGCGACGACGCTTTAATGTCCTTGACTCCTGGACCCCCGCTTTCGCGGGGGAGGCAGGTTGGAGTAGAGGGTTAACTTAGCGCCTATTGGCCGTAGCATGGGTGACGGTCGAACGTGCTTCACCGTAAAGCGCCCCCGCCTCACGCCGGCTCCACGAACCGCCGCAGCACCTGCGCCACCCGCAGATGGTCGGGCACCGCCTCGCCAATGCGGCGGTCAAGCTCCTCGTGCCAGTGATAGATGCGGCGTTCCTGATAATTCAGGGAAATGCCCGTGAAGCCGCCGCTTTCCACCGATTTCTGGATGCTGTCGGCGAACTGCGTGTCTTCTTCCAGGATGCGGTCGAAATTGCTGATGCGGGTTTCCCAGATTTCCGGCCGGGGACCATCGCCCCAATCGGGGGAGAACCAGCAGACCTCGATATACATACGCCTGATATCGATGGGCCAGAACACGATGAAGGGCATGCCCGTGGGCGCCGGCGGCACCACGATATTGGGATAGACATTGATCGACACGTTGGAATTGCGCGCGATCTCCCCCACGGTCGGGATGTCGGGCAGGCCCCTGGTGCCGGGGTCCTGCCAGTCCGGCCGGCGGTTGGGGGTGACCATGCGCGAATGGCCGTTGGGCCACAGGGTCATGAACGACCCGCGATGGTCCAGGAACCGGTCCACCGTGTTCTGGTGGATGGATTTCAGGTGATAGACCTCCAGGAACGCATCCAGCAGCACCTTCACATTGCAATCCACCACCACCCCATGCCGGTCGGCCAAGCGCAGATTCTGCGGCTGGAATTCCGACAGGTCGGGCACGACAGGCGCCAGATATTCCATCAGCGGTTCGGCATTCGGGTTCATGTTGATGAAGTGCCAGTTGCCGAAATTCTCGCACCGCACCTCGATCAGGGATTTGCATTTGGTGTTCAGGCCGACGAAATCCCGCTTGTCGCGCAGATTGATCAGGTCGCCCTTCAGATTATAGGTCCAGCCGTGATAGCCGCAGACCAGACCGCGGCCCTTGCCCTTTTCCTCCGTCGCCACGGGGGCGCCGCGATGCCGGCAGGTATTGTAGAAGCAGCGGACCTTGTTGTCGTCCCCACGCACGAACAGCAGCGGGTCGCCCAGCCGGTCCCATTTCAGATAGGACCCGATCTCCGGCACCTCGTCGCCATGGATGGCATAGACCCAGGTGCGCCGCCACAAGGCCTGACGCTCCAGCTCGTAAAAGCCCGGGTCGACATAGCGGCCGGCGGGGATTTCCGGCAGCTCCGGGAAATCGTCGGGCGGGCCTTGCCGCGAGGATTCAAACTGCATGCCGGCCTTGATCCGGTCAATCTCCAGGGCATCCATCTTTCCCTCCCGTTTCATCGCTTGGACGTGCGCCGGTTTGTCCCCGGCCGTTCTTGTCCGCATACATAACAGAAGAAGTTGCATACATAAACATCGTTATGATTATGCAAGACCTGCGACCGATTGGCGCTAAACCACCCGCCCCGCCCGCAAACCCGCGATGGCATCGGGGCCATAGCCCAGTTCCCCAAGGATGGCGTCGGTATGTTCGCCCACCTGTGGCGGCCGCTGCCGGATGCTGCCCGGCGTGGCCGACAGGCGTACGGGCGGGCCGGCAACGGGGGCGGGGCGGGGAAGGCCCGGATAATCCAGCGGCTGCAGCAGGCCCGACGCCGCCACCTGCGGATGGTCCAGCGCCTGTTGCGGCGTCAGGACGGGGCCGCTGGGGATACCGGCGTCGGCCAGACTGTCCAGTGCCTCGACCGTCGTCCGCTGTGCACACCATGCCGCCATGCGGGCGCACAGCACCTGATTATGATCGCCGCGCAGTTGGTCGCTGGCAAAGCGCGGGTCGGTCTTCCAGTCGGCCAACCCCATCAGGTCGCACCAGCGGCCGAACAACCCATCCCCCACCGTATGCACCAATATATGCCCGTCCCGCGTGGCGAAGACGTCCGACGGGGCGGAGGTCTGTACGCGGTTGCCCGTGCCCTGGCGGTTGATGCCGGTCACCGCCTGTTCGATCAGAAAGGCGTTGAACAGGGTCAGGCCGGTATCCAGCAGGCTGGCCTGCACACTCTGTCCCTGTCCCGATTGCCGCTTTTCCATCAGCGCTGCCATGGCGCCCAGGGCCGCGAACATGCCCGTGCCGAAATCCACATAGGGGGCGGCGGCCTTCATGGGCTGCCCCGGCGTGCCGGAAAAATACATCGCACCGGACATGGCCTGTCCCACCCCGTCGAACCCGCCCTTGGCCGCCCAGGGCCCGCTGCTGCCAAAGCCGGAAATCAGCACGGGGATGATGTCCGGCTTCACGGCGCGCAAACTGGCCTCGTCCAGCCCCATGGCGGCCAGCGCCGGTGGCGGCAGATTGGCGACGACCACATCCGCCGTCGCCACCAGTCGGCGCACAATCTCCCGCCCTTCCGGCCGGGTCGGGTTCAGGGTCAGGCTGCGCTTGTTCACGCCCATTTGCAGCCATCCCGCCCCTTCGCCCTGGTCGGTGACGGGGGTGATGAACCGATCCTCGCCACCGCCCAGCCGTTCCACCCGGATCACCTCGGCTCCGAAATATCCCAGCAGAGTCGCGCAGTAGGGACCGGCCACGTAACGGCCGAAATCCAGCACCCGCACCCCTTGCAGCACCTGTCCCAAAGGATCGTCTCCCCAACCGTTCAGCGCCGGGAAAATTCTGTTGCTCTGCATACAGAATAGGCCGGACGCGGATAAATCTTCAAGGCCGCAGAAAATGAGGCATTGAGCCGTTTGCCACGCTGCATCGCACAGGCATTCGGCGCGGCGTCGCAGCAAAATCAGCGGATTTGACTTTTTTATTTTACACAGAAATGGCGATGTGAGTATATTTTTTTAAGCGCCGTGGTACAATGACCGCGGCTGGCAACCAATTCAGAAAAATCAAATCGGGAGGGATCGTCATGGACGGGATCAGTTCGTCCTTCGACTATCGCAAGGGCTGGTCGATCAATCCGACGGCGCGGCCCGGCGATGCCGATGCCAAGGCGCCCTATATCGACAATGGCACCGGCAGCATCGACCCCGCGCAATATTATGATCGCGGCTGGATGGAGCAGGAATGGGAGCAGCTGTGGACCAAAACCTGGCTGCTCGCCTGTGCGGCCAGCGATATACGCGAAGCCGGTGATTTCGCCACCTTTGAGATCGGGCGCGAAAGCATCGTCATCGTGCGCGGCGGCGATGATCAGGTGCGCGCCTTCTATAATGTCTGTCCCCATCGCGGCAACCGGCTGGTCCATGCCGAACTGGGCAGCCTTTCCAACGGCTTTGCCTGTTCCTTCCACAGCTGGAAATTCGGCCTGGACGGGGCGCTGAAATCCATCACCGACCGGGAAACCTTCCGGCCGGAGGTGGTGTGCCACAATCCCGGCATGTCCGGTGTGCGGTGCGAGGTGCTGGCCGGGCTGGTCTTCATCTCCATGAACCCGGACGCGCCCGACCTGCGCCCCTGGCTGGGGCCGGTGGCCGACCATCTGGAGGCCTACCAGATCGACAAGATGCATGTCGTCCGCCAGGTGCGCAGCGAATGGGCTGCCAACTGGAAGGTCGGCGTCGATGCCTTTTACGAGGTGTACCATCTGCACGCCGTGCATCCGGAAACCCAGGGCGTGATGGAGGATTATTTCGTCCAGTACGACCTGTTTCCCAACGGGATGAGCCGGATGTGCATCCCCTTCTACCGGCCCAGCCCGCGGGTGCCCGATCAGGTGGGCGTGAATGAAGGGCTGCGCATGATGATGCCCGACGCCGCCCTGGACCCAGCCAGCTTCCAGGGCACGGCGCAGGAGGTGCGGATCGCGGCGCAGAAGGCCAAGCGTGAACGCGCCGAACGACTGGGTCTGGGCTATGAGCGCCTGACCGATGCGCAGCTGACCGACAGTTTCGCCTATGGCCTGTTTCCCAATGTGCAGATCGGCTGCCATCCCGAAGGCGTGTTCCTGATGCGCTTCATCCCGCATCCGACCGACCCGGAACGGTTCTTCTATGACATCACCATCCTGTTCCGGCCGGCGCCGGTCACGGACGGGGTGGCTGGTGCCTATGATGTGCCGGCCTGGATGGGTCTGCCCGAAGGTACCGACGTGTCGGGCCGGGTGCGGCCGGATTGTGTGCATGTGCCCCTTGGCGAACCGGCCAATCTGGGCCTGGTGCTGGACCAGGACAGCGAACTGCTGCCCGTGGTGCAGAAGGGCCTGCGCTCGCGCGGGTTCAAGGGCATGCTGTTCAGCGAACAGGAACAAAGGTTGCGGCATTTCCATGCCGAGCTGGACCGGTACATGCGCACCGGGGAGGAGGCCCGATGATCTTCTTCGTCTCGCGTTTCACCGTGCTGCCGGAGAAGGAGGCGGAGTTCATCCGCCTCGCCACCGCCCTGACGGAGAAGGTCCGGGCGCATGAGCCCAAGACCCTTTATTACGCCTTTTACCGGGCCGACGGCCCCGGCCGCTTCGCGGTGGTGGAAAGCTTCCCCGACGAGGCGGCGGAGCATGACCATCAGGCCACGCCCTGGTTCCAGGAAATCGTGCCCCAGATGCTGCCCTGTTTCGACGGGGCCTATGTCCGTGAATATTTCCATCCGCTGAGCGCGCCGGCCCCCGTGGCCGGTGCCGCCGCCTGACGGGAACTGTGTTGATGACCCTGTCCGACCGTTTCATCCATGCCACCACGCTGGGCGACCTGCTGCTGTCCGCGGCGGGACGCTGGCCCGATACTGATGCCCTGATCTTCCCGACCGAACGCCTGTCCTATCGCGATCTGGCATCCCGCGCCCTGCACCATGCGCGCGGGCTGATGGCACTGGGGGTGAAGCCGGGCGATCATGTCGGCGTGCTGCTGCCCAGCTGCATCGAATTTGTGGAGGTGCTGTTCGGCGTGGCCCTGGCCGGTGCCGTCACCGTGCCGATCAATGCCCGCTACCGCGCGCATGAACTGGCCTATGTCGCCGACAATGCCGATCTGGTCACCATCATCACCACCGAACAGGTGTCGGATCAGTTGAACCTGGTTGACCGCCTGCGCGAAGGGCTGGAGGGGCTGGCCGACCAGAAAGATGCCGAACATCTGTCCTTGAGTTCGTGCCCGCGCCTGCGTTCCATCGTGCTGCTGGGGCCCGGCGGGCGGCCCTTCACGGTGACGGCCGACCGGTTTGCCGATCTGGTGGCGACGGTGCCGGAAGCGGCGGTGCATGAACGCCGCGCCCATGTGCGGGTGCGCGATACGGGCCTGATCCTCTACACATCCGGCACCACGTCCAACCCCAAGGGCTGCCTGATCGCGCATGAGGCCATCGTGCGCACGTCGCAGGCTCTGGCCGAACGCTATGAACTGACCGACCGCGACCGGTTCTGGTCGCCGCTGCCCTTGTTCCATATCGCCGCCATCCTGCCGCTGGTCGCCATCTACGCCAAGGGCGGCACCTATCTGTCGATGCAGCATTTCGACGCCGGCACGGCCATCGACATGCTGGAACAATACCGGGTGACGGCTACATATCCTTGCTTTGCGCCCATCATGGTGGACCTGATCCACCATCCGCGCTTCGCCCAGGCCGACCTGTCCGCCATCCGCCTGATGAACTCCTCGCTCGCCATCCAGACCGACGCGATGAAGGAAATGCTGGCCAAGGCCCTGCCCAATTGCGTGCAGGTGGGCACCTATGGCCTGTCGGAAGCGGCGGGCACCGTCTGCACCAGCAGTCTGGATGACAGCTATACCACCCGCACCACCCGCCTGGGCCGCCCCCTGCCGGGCGTACAGGTGCGCATCATCAATGCCTATGGGGAGGATGTGGGGCCGGGCGAGAAGGGGGAGATCCTGGTGCGCAGCCCCGGCGTGCTGGACGGCTATTACAGGGACTCGGTGAAGACGGCCGACACGCTGAAGGGTGGCTGGCTGCATACGGGCGATGTCGGCTCGCTGGATGGCGACGGCAACATCATGTTCCATGGCCGCACCAAGGACATGCTGAAGGTGGGCGGGGAGAATGTTGCCGCCGCGGAGATCGAAAGTTTCATCGGCTCGCACCCGGCCGTGAAACTGTGTCAGGTGGTGGGCGCGCCTGACCCGCGTCTGGTGGAGGTGCCGGCCGCCTTCATCGAACTGCATGCCGGGGCCAGCCTGACGGTGCCGGAGGTGCTGGATTATTGCCGCGGCAAAATCTCCAGCTTCAAGGTGCCGCGCCATGTGCGCTTTGTGACGCAATGGCCCATGTCGACCAGCAAGATCCAGAAATACAAGCTGCGCCAGCAGCTGGAGGCCGAACTGGCCGCCGGTGCCGCCGCCTGACAATAAGAACAACCGGAGCAATCATGTACACGATCGTCGCCAAGCTGTTCGTGAAGCCGGAGATGGAGGCACAGTTCGTCGCCGCCATGGCGGCCCTGGCCGACAAGGTCCTGGCCAACCAGCCGGACGTGTCGGTCTATCTGTTCAAGAAGATCCGTGGCCGCGACCACGCCTATGCCGCCATCGAACAGCACCCGTCGCAGGATTATTTCCGCGACGTGCATTGCACGACACCCTGGTTCAGCGAACTGGTGCCACAGGTGATGCCGTGCCTGTCCGAACCGATGGTGCTGGAGGAGTTTGACGATCTGTGATCCAGGGCGCGGGGCACACTTTTCCCGCCGCCCTGCCTGAAAAGGAGGGGCAGGGTCGCTTGCGCCGGCGTTATTGCTGGATTGGGGCGGCCTGCAATGATACCCCGGATTGGCGTCATCCTGGCTCTGTCCGCAGGCCAGGATGACGCCAGATGGCACAGCGGTTGCCGATATAACGGCCCATGGTCGGGGGGTAAGGCGTGGAGCGTCAGCCATTTCGGCAGATCATTGAAACGCATGGCGTTTCCTGGGTCCTGGCGTCACTGCTGGCTGCCCTGGCGCAGTTCCGGATGATCGGCCGGATCATCGGCCTCCAATATCAGGATTCCATTGCGGCCACGCAGGGCGTGCTGGATGGCCTGCCGCATTGGCAGGTCTTCCAGAGCCGGGTGTTCGGCCCCTGGGTCGTCGAGATGCTGTCCGGTCTGACCGGCAGTTTTGAGGCGGCCCACATGCTTTACACCATCGCCGTCTATTTTCTGGCCGGGCTGGCCATGCTGGTAGTGGGGCACCGGCACTATGGGGCGAAATCGGCCTGGATCGGCTTTCTGTCGTTCCAGGCCCTGTGCATGGTCCTGATCAATATCCGCTGGCATTATGTCTGGGATGGCGGGGAGTTGCTGACCTTCACCCTGTTCTGCCATTTCGTCCTGGCCGGGAAGGACTGGCGCTGGCTGGCGGGTCTTTTCGCCCTGTCGATCCTGAACCGGGAAAGCGCCTTCTTCATCGCCGCCTGGATGATCCTGGACCCGCTGCTGACGGTCGCCCTGAACCGGTCACCGCTTCGCTGGCCCATGCTGCAGGCAGGCATTGCCTGCCTGGCGGGTGGGGCCGCGCTGACGCAGCTGCTGCGCACGACCTTGCTGAAGCGGGAGATCGGGCCGGACCTGTTCGGTATGCCTGAACTGGCCGGGCGCAGCTTCCACCCCCATATCCAGCTGAATATCGATTATCTGCTGGACGCCTTTCTTCACCCGACGCAGGAATTCAACATCCTGATCGTCATGCTGCTGCTGTTGCCGCTGCCGCTGACCTATCTGTTGTTCCGGCGGTTTGGCCGCGCTTATCTCAGCCTGGGACTGGCCCATGGCCTGATCGTCCTGTCCTTGCCGATCGTTGGCGTCCTGTCGGAAACGCGCGTGCTGTTCGACCTGGTGCCCTTCATGGCCCTGGGCTTCGCCGCCCTGTGCCGGGAGGATGACGGCCGCCCGGCGTGACGCCGCCGGTCAGGGTCGGGGCAGCCAGCCCGGCAGGGTCTGGAATTCCGCCCCGCGGCTCAGCGTCGGCCACAGGTCGGCCCAGCAGCATTCATGATCCTGATCCGGGATTTCCAGCAGCCGCGCCGGCGTCGATGGCGGCAGCCGCGCCATGAAGGCCCGCAGCACATCCCCGCCGACAATGGCATCGCGCCCACCCCTGATATGGACCTGCGGCACGGTACCCAGGGAAGGGGCCCTGTCCGCTGGGTTCAGCGACCGGCTCAGCGGCGACAGCTGATGGTCCCGCACCCAGCTGTCCAGATCCAGATTGGCGGCAATGGTGACCAGCCCCGACACGTCGGACCGTCCCGCCGCCAGCAGGGCCGCCAGCGCACCGCCCCCGGAATAGCCGACCAGCAGCAGCCGATCCGCCCCGCTGTCCTGCTTCAGCCGGTCCAGCGCCAGCCCCGCACTGTCCACCACCTCCGGCGCCCATCGCGCACCGGTCCAATAGGCGGGGTCGCAGCCACGCTGCCGGGGCGCATATTGGCAGGGCCTGGCCAGCCAGGCGACCGGTCCGTTGCCCGGATGGGCCAGTGCCAGCCGCAGCGCCAGCGGGTCGACCGGTGTGGGGTCCTGCGCGGGCCGCGTGGGGTTGAGATAGGCCAGCCCGTCCCCTTCGATATAAACCACCAGCGGCGCGGCGGCATCCGCCCCCACCCGTGCCGGACGGCTGGCAGCGGTCAGGTCGAAGGGTCCGGCCGGAAGGCTCTGCCAGCGCCAGCCGGCGGCCGCCACCAGGGCCGGCGCCAGTTCCTGGCGTTCCTGCAGGGCACAACCGGGCAGCCACAGGGCCAACAGAGCCATCAGGACCAGCCGGTTGGCCCATCCTTTCATGCCGGCCGCTTCCCCGGTCCCGCGGCGCGCAATTCGGCCAGCGCCCCGGCCACCTTGCGTACCAGCCCCGGCCAGTCGCCCCAGGCGGGCTGGCGGAACAGGCGCACCGACGGGTACCAGGGCGTATCCTCCCGGTTCAGCAGCCAGCGCCAGTCGGGCAGGAAGGGCAGCATCACCCAGGCCGGCCGGCCCAGGGCGCCCGCCAGATGCACGGGCGAACTGTCGACGGAGATCAGCAGGTCGGCGACGGTCAGGATGGCGGCCGTATCCTCGAAATCCCGGATCTCGCTGCTCAGGCCGATAATATTCATGCCGGGCGGCGGATTGGCCACATCCCCCTCGCTCGGCCCCTTCTGGATGGACAGGAAGGTCACCCCCTCCTGGGCCAGCGGTGCCAGGGAGGCCAGGGTCATCGACCGGTTGGCATCGTTGAAATGGGTGGGCCGTCCAGCCCAGACCACCGCAACTTTCAGCCCCCCGACCCCGGCCAGACGCTGGCGCCAATGCTGCACGCGGACCGGATCGGGCGACAGATAGGGGATTTTGCCCGGCAGATCCGACATTTTCAGGCCCATCACCATGGGCAGGCTCATCATCTCGCAATGCAGGTCAAAGGCCGGCGGCAACTCGCCGCGCAGGGTCAGGGCGTCGAAGCCGCCCATGCGGGTTGCCAGACTGTGGGTCTCGTGATTGACCTCCAGGATCACCTGGGCGCCGCTGCGGGCCTTGGCCCAGGGCACCATGCGCATGAACTGGAACGTGTCGCCATATCCCTGTTCGTCATGGATCAGCAGCACCTTGCCGGGGATGGGCCGCCCGTCCCAGCGGGGAAGCTGCACCTTGCGCTCGATGCGATAGGTGTGGTTCAGGCTGTAGCGATAGCTGTATTCGCGCCAGCCGCGTTCATATTCCCCCAGCGCCAGCAGCGATTCCGCCAGATCGAAGCGGGTGGATACATGACCGGGCAGGGCATCGACCAGCATTTCCTGCACCCGTGCCGCCTCGGCGATGCGGCACTGTACGCGCAGCGCCTGGGCCAGAAAGGCCCAGAGCGGGGCGGGGCCGCCGCCACCGGACAGAAGCGGCACGACCATCGCTTCCACTTCCGCCCCGCACCCGGCGGCCAGCAATGCCGGGGCCTTCTGTTCGATCTCTTTAAGGTCCATCGCATAATCTCTGCTGCATGCCGGTCGCAATCAGGCCGGCCATCATCCGATAAAACCAGTCCCCGCGCCGCCTCATGCCTCCGGTGCGGCGTCGGTCTTCGGCTTGGCGCGCGCGCGCCGGGGCTTGGCGGGGGTCTCGGCGACGGGCTCTGCCGCTGCCGCCGGCTCACGCACGCCCAGTGCCGCCAGCAGCGGCGCCAGATAGGGCGCAAACCGCTGGGCCCGGCCGACGCTGCCGGTGAAGATCGGCTCGCGCGCCTGGTTGACGCTGGCCGTGCGGATGATGCGGCGGGTCTTGTGGAATTCCAGGCAGGCCGGTTCCCATTCCAGCCCCAGGAAGGCGATCAGCCGGCGGGCCTGCGTCTCGAAATCGCTGACCAGTTCCTCGTAATCGATTTCCAGGAACCGGTCGGGCGGCAGGACGGCGCGCCAATGCGCCATCAGCCTCTCATAATCCTCATGGAAGCGGCCCAACTCGGTCAGGTCATAGGCGAACTGCTGTTCGCGGGTGAACAGCTTGGTATAGCAGGACAGGCACGTATCGGCCGGGTTGCGGCGGACATGGATGATGCGGGCCTGGGGCATCGCCTTGGCGATCAGGCCGGCATACAGGAAGTTGGACGGCATCTTGTCCACGAACCGCCGCCGGCCATTGGCCTGCGGCCGGATCTTGCCCAGATATTGGCGGCTGATATCGGCCAGTTCGGCGGGGCCGATGCGGTCCATGATGGCCGGATAGGGGCCCATGCGCCCGACAATCTGGCTCAAGGCGGACAGTTCGCCCCCGCCCTGCACCTGGCTGTGGGTGGCCAGCACCTGTTCCACCAGCGTGGTGCCCGACCGCGGCATGCCCACCACGAAGACCGGCAGGTCGGCATCCGCCCCGGCCTCGGCCATACCGGCCGGATCGAAGGCGGCGGCCGGGAAGGCGGCGGCGATGGCCTGCATCCAGCGGCTGGTGTCATCCGCGTTGTAATTGATGGTCGCGCGTTTCAGCCGGTTGCCCTCGGCGAGATAGCGGAAGGCGCGGTCGATCTCGCCGGTATCCAGCAGGACCTTGCCCAGGGCGAAATGCATTGCGATGCGGTCGCCCGGCACCTCGATGCCGCCGGGGGCCAGCAGGGCCTCCATGCTGGCAATGGCCGGATCACCGGCTTTGAAGGTGACCAGATCGGCCAGGTTGAACCAGGCCGACACCGACCGCGGGAAACTGGAAATCACCTGTTCGAACGCTGCGCGGGCGCCTTCGCGGTCCCCGATTTCCATCAGGCAGATGCCGCGATTGACCAGTGCCTTTTCCAGCGCCAGTCCCGGCAGCTTCGTCGCCTTCTCATAGGCGGCCAGGGCGTCGTTTGTCCGGCCCAGCGCCTGCAACGCCTCGCCCAGCGCCACCAGCGCCTCGCCATTGTCGGGCGCAAAGGTTGCGGCGCGGCGGGCTGTATCCAGCGCCTCCTCCAGCCGGTCCAGGCGGCGCAGGGGCACGCTGCGCACGACCAGGGCGCCGACATGCTGCGGCTGAAAGGACAGCAGCTTGTCGATCCAGCGCAGTGTTTCCTCGTCGTTGCCGCGCGACTGCTCCGCGGCGGCGGCATTGATATAGGCGTCGGCCAGCCGGGGATTGATCTCGATCGCCTGCCGCGCGCTGAGAACGGCCTGATCATGCTGGCCCATGTCGGTCAGCAGGTTGGACAGGTTGCTCAACGCTTCGGCATAGGTGGGGACCAGCCGCAGCGCCGCCTCGTAATGCCGGCGGGCATCATCCAGGCGGCCCAGACGCTTCAACGTGTTGCCCAGGTTATTCTGCGCCTCGGCATAATCGGGCTTCAGCATCACCACCTGTTCCAAGCAGGTCAGGCTTTCCTCAAGCTTTCCGGCCTCCTGCAGGATGATGCCCAGATTGTTCCATCCGGCGACCAGCGTGTGGTCGATGGCGATGGCCCGGCGCCCGGCCGCTTCGGCCTCGACCAGCCGTCCCGCCTGCCGGCACATCTCCGCCAGATTGCTGAGATAGGTGGCCGGCACACGCGGTGCCTGACAGGCGCGCTGCAGATGGTCGATGGCGACGGGCAGATTGCCATAGGCATGGGCCATCAGCCCCATCAGGTGGCTGGCATCCGACTGGCCCGGCCAGATGGCCAGGACATGCTGGCACAGCCGCTCGGCCTGATCAGCCTGTCCGGCATTCCAGTGCGCATGCGCCTGGGCCAGCGCCTGTTCCATCGATATCTGCTGCTGCGGAGGGGGCGTATTGTTCATGGGACAGGCAGCCTATTTGGCGGAAACGGTCTTCAGCGCGTCGGAAAGGCCCGTCATCCGGACGGGGACATCAACCGGGCTGTTATTGGCAAGAACATAATGGGCCATCAGGACGGTGCCGGCCGTGAATTGCTTGAGCGCATCCTGGTCCATCTCCACAGCGGCAAGGCAGCTGCCCCCGTCACAGGAGTTGAACGGTAGCGAGATCGGCTTGTTTTTGTCCAGTGTCAGCGTCACGCCGCCCGGCAGCCACACACCCGGCGGGGCTGCCACGATCAGGCGCGGCATGCCCTGCGGTCCGATATAGCCGATGCGCACATGCAGCAGCACGGCATTCTGCGGCTGGGTGATGACGAACTGTTCGACGTAGCAGGTGTCGGCACCGTCCTGGTTCTTGGCACAGGCCTTGGCCCACAGGGGACCGGCCTCCTGACTGGCGGGCTGTTCAGCCGCGGGTGCGGTCGCCGGTGCAGCCGGCTTGCGCCCCCGGCCGGCCGCGACCGACAACAGGACGGCCGCGCCGATGACGGCCGCCATGCCCAGAACGGTCAAGACCAGTTTCCGGTGAGAGGGGTTCAATTCCACCATCGTTTCCGTCCAGTGTGCGATATTTCCGGGAGTATAGCCACGTTTCCAGGCATCAGCTGCATCGACTGTGCCGATATGGCAAGTGCATCGGTATAGGCGGGACGCCGCGGACATGGCGACGGACCTGCCGATGGGGCATCGGCAGGTCCGCGGCTTCGTTCACTTTCATCGGCGCCATTCGTCCCGATACCCGGATCAGAAGCGGAAGGTCGTCCGTACCAGTACCGTGTTGCTCAGATACTTGCTGCGCAGTTCCCCGCCATATTCGATCCGGAAGTCGACGCTGTCGCTATGGGCAACGGTAGCGCCCAGCCGCACGATCACGCCGTCGGCGGCCGGCCGTTCGGTGGTGCTGGAGAAGGTCACGCCGGCCAGGACGCCCGTCGTGGCGATCGGCCCGTGCAGGTAATCATGCACCCAGCCGGCATCCAGATCGATGGTCGTCGGCCCCAGGAAGCTGCCGAACGTCGTCTTGGCCTGCACGCCCAGTTCCTGGGTCACCGCATCCGTCCGCACGCTGCCGACTTTCAGGTTGACGACATCGGCGCCGGTTTCGTCATAGGAGTGGTTGACCAGCCGCACGGCCCGCAGGCTCAGCTTCGGCGTGACCACCGTATCGCCCTGACGGAACATGTCATAGCCGATCTCGGCCTTGCCCAGATACTGCTCGCCGCCATAATTCGCCCGGGCTTCGCGCTTCAGGAACAGGATATAGCGCTTCTGGTTGAAGTCGTTGTAGCCCGCGCCCAGCTGACCGCCGACCGTCAGGCGGCTGTCCGCCCATTCCGGCCGCCAGCTGGCATAGGATGTCAGCTGGTAGGAGTTGATCTTGGTGGAGCTGCCCGTCATCGGCCCGCGGCCGTCGGTATTGCTGCGCATCCAGCTGAAGGCCATGCCGACCGCCAGATCCTCCGTGGCGAACCAGTCAACGCCGGTCAGCAGGCCACCGCTGTTGCCCTTGTAGCCGGCGGCCGACGTGGTCGTATCACGACGCACGTTATTGCCCAGCAATTCGCCCCAGATGGCGCCCTTTTCGCTGGACGAACCGGCGGCCAGACCGCGTTCGCCGGTGAGCAGGGCGTTGGATGCCAGCTGCTGGTGCTGGGCGACGGCGGCCGATGCCGGGGCCGGCAGCACCACGGACAGCTGCGGCGTCAACTGGTTGGGCGACAGCTGCGTGATGGCGGTCTGCTGTTCGGCTTCCGACAATTGCGACAGCGGCGTCAGCACCTGGGTCTGCACGGCAGCGGCCGATGGGCTGGTCGAGGTGGCAATGGCCGCGATCTTGTCCAGTGCTGCGCCGGTACCGACGGCGGCACCACCGGTATCGACACCGACTTCGGTGAAGTTGGACTGCAGCTTGACGATCAGGTCGTTGAAGCCGCCGGCGGAGACGACCGAGGGGCTGATATTGAAGCCACCCGCCGTGAAGATCAGGTTGCCCAGGGTGATGGTGCCGCCCGACCGCACGATCGTGTAGGACGCGCCCGACGTGAAGGCGGCACCGGCCACCGGCGTCAGCGTCACTGTGCCCGCGGTCAGGGCAGAGGTGCCACTGACCTGCAAGGAACCATAGGCATTGTCGGAGCCGATGCCGAACACCAGCGAACCGGCGCTCTGCGTGAAGCTGCCGGTGATGCTGATGGCGCTGTTGACCAGCAGCGTCGCCCCGGCATTGACCACATTGTGGGTGCCGACATCGATGGCGCTGTTCAACTGGGTGGTGCCGGACACGAAGCGCACATCCGACAGGCGGTTGGTGATCCGCCCGACAGAGCCGTTCAGGCCCGTCAACACGCCCGGCGTTGCCGACGACCCGCCGACGATCAGCAGATCGCGCGACGACAGGTTGGTGATGTTGCCGGCGATGGTGCCGCTGTTGCTGAGCGTGCCCAGGCTGCCGGTGCTGGCGATGTAAAGCGCGGTCGCAGCACTCAGGCTGCCGCTGTTGGTCAGGTTGTCCAGCGCGCCGCCGACATAATTGTTGGCAAAGCCCAAGACCAGATTGGTGCCCGACGTGGCGCCATTGGCGATCAGCCCGGTCAGGCTGTTGCTGACGGCGACACCGGTATAGTTGGACCCGGTTCCGCCGGCCACCAAGGTCTGTTGCGACCCGGCCAGATAGTTGCCGGTGGCCGACAGGCTGGTCGCCACCGTACCGCCGGTGATGCTGGCCGCCCCGCTGACCGACAGGATATTGCCGTTGACGTCCAGGCGACCTGCCGTCTGGCTGTAATTGCCGGTGACGGACAGCGGGCCGGTCAGGCGGACCGAGGCCCCGCTATTGACCAGGGCGTTGCTGCCGACATTGACGGCGTCGGCCAGCAGGATGTTGCCCGAAGCCAGGACGACATTGGCGCCCGTGCTGCTGATCGTGCCGCCGGTGAAGCTGCCCGTGACGGAACCGCTGCCACCATTGATCACCAGCGCCTTGTTCGACAGGTTGGTGATGTTGCCGTTGATGGTGCCGCTATTGTTCAGCGCCCCCAGATTACCTGTGGCGGCGATATAGACGGCCGTGGCCGCACTCAGGCTGGCGGTATTGTTGATGGCGGCCAGGCTGCCACCGACATAGTTGTTGGTGAAGGACATCAGCAGGCTGTTGCCCGACACGGTGCTGCTGGCGCCCAGGCCCGTCAGGCCGCCGACAACGATGCTGGCACCGCTGTAGCTGGACCCGGCGCCGCCAGCCACCAGCGTGCCGCCGCTGCCGACCAGATAATTGCCCGTGGCCGACAGGTTGGCGGCGATGGTGCCGCCGGTGATCTTGGCCGCCCCGCTGACCGCCAGGATATTGCTGCCGACATCCAGAACGCCGCTGGCCTGGCTGTAATTGCCGGTGACCGACACAGCACCCGACAGCTTCACCGACGCGCCGCCATTGACCAGGGCGTTGGTGCCGACATTGACCGCATCGCCCAGCAGGATATTGCCCGACGACAGCACGACATTGGCGCCCGTGCTGCTGATGGTGCCGCCGGTGAAGCTGCCCGTGACGGAACCCGTGCCGCCATTGATGACCAGGGCGTTGCCGGACAGGTTGGTGATGTTGCCGTTGATGGTGCCGGTGTTAT
>NZ_JBMDKJ010000048.1:0-31429 GCF_057809655.1 Niveispirillum sp. FG148 | reverse complement strand
GCTCGTCAGGCTCATAACCTGAAGGCCGCAGGTTCAAATCCTGCCCCCGCATCCATGGCTAAGCCGTTGATCCCGAACAAGGATCAACGGCTTTTGTCGTTTCAGGGCCACCCTACCACGCACCCCGCAGGTAACATATAGGTAACAGCGGAGAGTGAAAATGAGCGTAGGTGACGCCCTTGCCGCTCACTTGGTGAGGCTCCAGAAGCTGGCCTTGCGGCCATGGGCTTATGGTCTGGCAGCATCGGCGGCATGATTGGGCGCGGCTGGCCAATTGGTGGTCTACAGGGGCCAACCGTCCCATACGTCGGGAACCATTAACAGCGGATTGCCAGCATGGAGCAGGTTACCGGCGGTCCCGCCGCCACTGCGATGGCGTCACCCCGGTAGCCTTGTGAAAGCTGTCCGTGAAGTGGCTGGGCGTGGCGAAGCCCAGTGCCATGGCGATATCGGTGATGGATTTACCAGGATCGAGCAGCATCGCCTTTGCCCGATGGATCCGACGCTGTGCCACATAACGTAAAGGCGATGCATCCAGGCTAGTTCGGAACGCCCGACCGAATTGGTTCGGGCTCAAGTCGACCTCAGCGGCCAGACGCTCCAACGTCAGCTCTTCGTGCAGATGCGCCTCAATATAGGAAAGCACCCGACGCTGCCGTGAAATGCCAAGCCCGCCGCTGATGGTGGGCCGCGACGGTTTGCCGCCGAATGTTTCGCACAGGCGGCTCGCCAATAGGGCGCAGGCAAAGGTCAGAGACGCGCCTTGCTCCGATTGCCCCAGTGCTTCCTTGAGAATATCCAGAATGTTGGCGATGCCCATATCCCTTATATCAAGGAGGGCCTGCATGCCGGCCAACTTGTCGGGGCCGTCGAGTGCGACCGATCTGGTGACGAAATCCACGCCCATGGCCACAAGAAAAACTTGCTGTCGGCCCGGCCAGGCGACATTGAAAATGCAATCCGGTGGCGAAAGATGGATTTGTCCTCGTTGGGCGTGATGGCGGGTGGGATAACGGTGATCCAAGGGTTGCCAATGCAAGGTAAACGGCTCCCCCTCGTGCTGCACCAGAGTGAGGTGGGGTGAGCCGAGCCTTGCGCCGGGGCACTCGTCAAGGAGATATCGCCCAAAGGCGAAGCCATCGCGTCGGATGCAGCGCAGGGAGATGATGCCTGTTGGTAATGTGTCAGTCAGGAAATCAATGAAGCTGTAATTATTCATGAGAACCCTCTTGTACTGACAAGCGGTCATCTGTGTCTGAGTTTCCGTTGATGTATTTTGTATTAAATTCAGAAATGATATGCGGTGCGGAGAGTGCAATACGGCCAGAATGCGTATGATATGGGGAGCCATGAACTATTTAGGGGTATTTTATTTTAGATCTAATTTAAATTTAAAATCTCCACATTTGGGCTGAATAATTTGGCGCTGCCTCGACAGCTATGGTGTTCGCCCGAAAGTTCCCTGGGTATCATCTATCGATAATAATTGATGCCGCCAGCGTTCCGGATGGTGGCGATTTGTCGGTCGCCGTATCCATGTCCGGCGTGACCTGATGGGAGGTGGCATACCCATGCAGAACAAGAGCCTTATCGACGCCGTTTTGTCCGTGCCAGACTGGCAAGATGCGGGCGGCTATTCCCCTTTGCGGAACCTGGATCGGACCGGCTGGGCTTGGCAGCGGCTGCGGCGGAATACCGATTTCAGGGCAGCCCTGAAATCCAGCACTCTTCTAACCTGCGTTGATCGGGTGGTGATGCAACTGCATTCTGATGCACCCGAATGCCTCTGGGGGGTGATGTTTCGCCGACGTAACGGGTGATCCAAAGGTCTATTGGCACCCCGACGCCTGTTCGTCGGTGATCAACGTTGTCGCCGAACCACCGGATAGGACCACAAGACGGGACGACCTGTTCGATCTGGCCGCCGTCAGGGATATCGCAACCATCGTCAGGCCACCCCAGGGTGGGGAGCATCTGCTGCTGACCGATGGCAGCCGGCATCTGCAGCTTCAGGTGACTGAAGGCAGCGTGCTAGAGGGGCCGGTCCAGTTCCGCTGCACGCTTAACGGGATGCGTGATATGGAGCAGAAGGTTCTTGCCCTGAGGCGGTTATGTTTGTGCCACCGGCTGGGTCGGCTACCGCGTAGCCTGTATCCGCCGGAGCCGCAGGCCGGACGCTGGATCGATAAGCTGCGGACGGTCGATGCCGTCGCTGCCGGGGCAAGTCACCGGGAAATTGCCGCTGTCCTGTTCGGGGAAAAGCGTACCGCCGCGGAATGGTCGCGGGCGTCGGATCACCTGCGTCTGCGGGTTCAGCGGCTGGTACGGGACGGGACGCGGCTTGTGCAGGACGGGTACAGGGAACTGTTGGTGTGATCGGCTTCGGGCGAGAGGCGGAGGCCGATGGGTGTAGCGACGGGAGCCAGGGTAGGAGAGTACCCGACCTTCGGTTTGGAACCCCTGACGAGAGGGGGGCTTTGCCATGAAGCTGATCAAGACTGCGTTGCCGGTGCTAAACGGCTGATGATCCCGGCATCAGGAAATGCCCCGTCGTCCGTGCCCGCACATCCTCAACCGTAACCCCTGTCGCCAGTTCGAGCAGGTGGAAGGGCGAGCGGTGGTCGGGCCGCTGGAAGACGGCAAGGTCGGTGACGATCATGTCGACCACATTCCGGCCGGTCAGCGGCAGGGTGCAGGCGGGGATGAATTTCGCGCCGCCGTCCTTGGCATTATGCTCCATGATGACGATGATCCTCTTGACGCCAGCGACTAGGTCCATGGCGCCGCCCATACCCTTGACCATCCTGCCAGGAATCATCCAATTGGCGATGTCGCCATTCTCCGCCACTTCCATCGCGCCCAGCACGGCGACATCGATATGACCGCCGCGGATCATGGCGAAGCTCTGCGCGCTGTCGAAATAGGCTGAGTGGGGCAGCTCGCTGATCGTCTGCTTGCCGGCATTGATCAGGTCGGGGTCGATGTCATCGGCATAGGGGAAGGGCCCGATGCCCAGCATGCCGTTCTCCGACTGCAAGGTGACCGTGATGTCGCGGGGCACATGGTTGGCCACCAGCGTGGGAATGCCGATGCCGAGATTGACATAGAAGCCATCCTGCAATTCCCGCGCGGCGCGGGCGGCCATTTCATCTCTGGTCCAGGGCATCAGGCGGCCTCCCTCTCACGCACGGTGCGGAACTCGATCTTCTTGTCGTAGGGCGCGCCGACGACCATGCGCTGGACATAGACGCCGGGCAGGTGGATGGCGTCGGGGTCGAGCGATCCCGCCGGCACCACCTCCTCCACCTCGATCACGCAGACCTTGCCGCAGGTAGCGGCAGGGACATTGAAGTTGCGGGCGGTCTTGCGGAAGATCGCATTGCCCGTCATGTCCGCCTTCCAGGCCTTCACCAGGCTGATATCGGCGAAGATGCCCTGCTCCAGGATATATTCCTGGCCGGCGAAGGCCTTCACCTCCTTGCCCTCGGCGACCAGGGTGCCGACGCCGGTCTTCGTGTAGAAGCCGGGAATGCCGGCACCGCCGGCCCGCATCCGCTCCGCCAGCGTTCCCTGGGGACAGAATTCGACCTCAAGCTCGCCCGACAGATATTGCCGCTCGAACTCCTTGTTCTCGCCGACATAGGAGGCGATCATCTTCCGCACCTGCCGGCTGCGCAACAGCTTGCCGATGCCCTCATTGTCGATGCCGGCATTGTTGCTGGCGAAGGTGAGGCCGGTGGCGCCACTGTCGCGCACGGCATCGAGCAGGCGCTCGGGGATGCCGCAAAGGCCGAAGCCGCCGCAGGCAATCAGCAGACCGTCGCGCAGAAGCCCGTCAAGGGCCGCCGCGGCGGTCGGGTAAAGCTTGTTCATGTCACCGTCCAATCATTCATGTCCAACCGATGCCTCGTCAGGGAATCCTGTGCACCCAGCCTCGCTTGTCCAGGAGGGTGCCGCGCTGGATGCCGGTGAGTTGCCGGCGCAGTTCCCGCGTCACCGGATAAGAGCCGTTGGTACCAATGGTGAAGTTGCCGGCTTCGCTGCGGACCTGGCCGATGGGCGTGACGACAGCCGCGGTTCCGCAAGCGAAAGCTTCCCGCAGCCGCCCGCTGGCTGCATCGCGTTGCCACTGCTGGAAATCATACTGTTCCTCCCGGACCGTGATCCCCTGGTCGCGTGCCAGTGTGATGATCGAATCCCGGGTGATGCCCGGCAGGATGGTGCCAAGCGGTGGCGTCAGCAGGGAGCCGTCATCGAACACGAAGAAGATGTTCATGCCGCCCAGTTCCTCGACATGGCGCCGCTCGGCCGCATCCAGGAAGACCACCTGGTCGCAGCCATGGGCGCTGGCCTGTGCCTGGGCCAGCAGGCTTGCCGCATAATTGCCGCCGCACTTGGCGGCGCCGGTCCCGCCGGGGGCGGCGCGCGAGAAGTCCGTGGAGACCCAGACGGTCACCGCTTCCTTCCCGGCCTTGAAATAGGGGCCGACGGCCGACGCGATGACCAGGAACAGGTATTCGGAAGAAGGCTTCACGCCCAGGAACGTCTCGCTGGCGAACATGAACGGTCGCAGATAGAGGCTGCCTTCACCGCCGGGAATCCAGTCCCGGTCGATCTTCACCAGTTGCTCGATCGCCTCAATGAACAGGCTTTCCGGCAACAGGGGCATCGCCATGCGCGCGGCGGAGCGGTTGAATCGCGCCGCGTTCGCCTCCGGCCGGAAAAGGGTGATCCCGTCACCGTCGGTCCTGTATGCCTTCAACCCTTCGAAGATTTCCTGTGCATAGTGCAGTACGGAACAGGCGGGATCGAGGGTGAGAGGCGTGCGGGCCTTCACCTCCGCATTGTGCCAACCGGGACCTTCCACATAGCGGATCATCGCCATATGGTCGGTGAAAACCCGCCCGAAGCCGGGATTTTCCAGCAGGGCCGTGCGTTTGGCCGCGGCGATTGGGCTGCTGCTGGGCAGGATATCGAATTTGAGGGGGGCTTTGCTGTTCACGCCATCGCATCCCGGCGGAGCGCCTTTCCGTTCTCGATGGCGATGCCATAGACATCCAGTGCGCGTTCGGTGGTCAGCAGTCCTTCCCGGACCATCAGGGCCACGGCGTCCGGATCGCGTTCCCGGGGTGGGCCGTAGCCGCCGCCGCCCGTGCCGACCGACACGATGATTTCCCCCGGCTCCAGCCGGACCATGGCGCAGGGGGCGAGCTGTTCCTCCGTGCCGTCGCGCCGGCGCAACCGTTGGTCGGCACGGCCGCCGGGCAGCCCGCCGCGCGCACCCAGCGGCGGGTTGTGGTGGCCGTCGGCGACATAGCCGATCTCCATGGCGGCACGGGTCGGGCCATATTCGACCAGGATGGCCTGCGCGCCGACATGGCGCCCGGCCCCTTCCGTATCGGGGATCAGTTCACGCCGCTCCACCACGATCGGGTGATAAAGCTCGTCCAGTTCGACCCCGTCGACGCAGGAGAGGCCGGCATTGCCGACATGCGCGGTGGTCAGCCAGGCATCGCCCCTGGGCCCCGCGGCCCCGCCGGTCATGCCCAGGAACAGCTGGTTGACATAATCCAGGCCCGTGCGCGGGTCGCGGCCCGAGACCACGCCCGTGGAGGGCGCGATGACGGCCCCCACCTCGGCCAGGCCGGCACCCTCCACCAGTTCCGCGAAAGCATGCTGGGTGGCGTTGGCGACGCGGTCGGCGATGTTGGTGGTGGCGGCGGAACAGCTTGTCGGGTGGCGCGGGATGCCCACGATGCAGTTTTCCCGCAGCCGGACATCGATGCGCCGGAAGGCGCCGGCATTCTTGGGCACCTGGTGGTCGACGGAATTGAAGACGCCGATCAGGGCCGCCGTCCGCGCGCAGGCCTCGGAAAGGTTGAGCCCGCAGGGCATGCAATCCGGGTTGTCGGTCAGATCGACGGTGATGCGGGCAGCGGCGGGATCGACGGTGATCATGGACCGGATCGTCACGCCCTCGGCCGGTGTGCCGGGGAACGGGTCGTGGGTCGATTGGGCACTGACATGGCCGGCCGGCAATGCCCGGATGGCGGCGACCATGCGGCTTTCCGAATAGTCGAACCAGGCTGCCGCGAAGGCCGCCAGCTCGTCCCAGCCCATGGACGCACCCAGCGCCAGCAGTTCCCGCTCGCCGATGCGAGCGGCACCCAGGGCCGCAAGATAGTCGCCGCGCCATTGCTGGGGCACGCGGATGCGCATCTCGCACATGCGCAGCACATCGGCGATGTCGGCATAGTCGCGCTGGATGGAAACGCAGGGGAAGATCAGCGCCCCTTCATGATAGACGTCCCGCGCATCGCCCATATAGGTCGTGGGCACCGAATTGCCGATATCGGCCTGGTGGGCCTTGGCAACGACGGTGAAGCGATGGACGCCGTCATCATCGATCACGGGAACCAGGATGGTCTGGTCGGCCGCGTGGGAACAGCCGTGATAGGGCGAGTTGTGGATGAAGGCATCGCCCCGGCGCAGGATCGGGTGGAAGGCGGTCATCGACCGGGCCATCAGGTCAGGGCCGGACAGGACATGGATGGGCAGGCTGTCGGCCGTGGTCAGCAGGTCGCCCGACGCCGTGACGATGCAACAGGAAAAGTCCTTGGCGCGGTTGAGCACACCCGACCGGCCCGTGCGCAGCAGGGTGTTCGACATCTTGCGGGCGATGCCGGAGAGGCGGTTGGCGAGGATGGCCAGGCGGGCGCCATCGAAGCGGATCGTGTCGGTCATGGATGGATCACCAGGCTGCCGGAAGGTTGACGGACATAGCGGGCGGCGGGGTCGATAACGACCGTCGTGAAGGGGGATTCCAGGATCGCAGGCCCCTGGTACTCCCTTCCCTCCGGCAGGGCGTCGAGCCGCCGGACGGGTGTGGCGACCGGGCCATGGCCGGGGAAGGTGACGCGGCGGCTGCCCCGTTCGACTTGCCCGCCGACGGGTGGCAACCGGAAGGCGTTGCGCGCGGTCAGCCGGCAGCTTATGTCGGCCCTGAGCGCCACGATCTCTACATGCGACGATGGATCATCGACGGTGAACAGCGTCTTGTGCTGCGCGTCGAACAGGCGACGGAACCGGTCGATGCCGGCGCGGTCGTGGATGCCGTCAATATCGATGGGGATGTCGATCTCCCAGACCTGGTTCTCGTACCGTGCTTCGGCGACGGCGGATATCCGGGCTTCCACCGCCCCCGCCCCCGGACCATCGGCAAAGGCCTGGCATTGCCGGCGCAGGCGCGACAGGGCGGCATTGACGCCGCTCCAGTCATCGCCGCGCGTGCTGGCGAAGGCGACCTCCGCATATTGGGCGGTCAGGTCGGAGAGCAGGGCGCCGGCGGCACTCAGCGTGGCACCCGTTTCCGGCACCAGCAGCCTGTCCACGCCCAGCCGCCGGGCGATGTAGAGTGAGTTCAGGCCGGCGGCACCGCCGCCGCCGATCAGGACGGCATCGGCCGGGTCCACGCCCTGGGCCACCGTGATATCGACAATGGCCTGCACCATGTTTTCGGTGACCAACTCGATGATAGCGGCAGCAGCCTGTTCCACGTCGAAGCCGAGCGGTCCGGCCACGTCGCGGGTGATGGCGTCGCGTGCGGCGGTCAGATCAAGTTTGATGGAACCGCCCAGGAAGAAGTCCGGATCGATGAAGCCCAGAACCAGGGCGGCATCGGAGACCGTGGCCTTGGTCCCGCCCCGCCCATAGCAGGCGGGACCCGGCTGAGCGCCCGCACTTTGCGGGCCAACATGCAGCATGCCGCCCGCGTCGACCCAGGCGATCGATCCGCCGCCGGCCCCCACGCTTTTCATGTCCACGGCGGGAAAGCCGACCAGATGCCCGTTCATGGGCTTGCCGATCCACATCTCCCGCGTCACCGGGATCTCGCCCTGGCGGATCAGCCCGACATCATAGGTGGTGCCGCCGGTATCGGCGACGATGGCCGTGGCCGCACCTTCGGCCAGGGCATAATGGCGCCCCGCCACCGGCGCCACGGACGGGCCGGAATTGATCACCTGGACGGGCGTGCGGGCGACCTCGTCAGCATCCAGCATCCCGCCGCGCGAGGTCAGGACCAGCACGCGCCCCTGGAAGCCCGCATCGGCCAGCCGACCCTTCAGGCCTGCAATGTAACGGGTCATCAGCGGCTTCAGGCTGGCATCGATGGCGGCGGAGCAGGCGCGGCGATATTCGCGCGGCGTTGGGTTCAGCTGATGCGACAGCGTCACCTGGATGTCGGGCGCATGTTCGGCCAAAAGCGCGCCGACGCGCAGCTCATGCGCCGGATTGACGATCGACCAAAGCAGGCAGACGGCCACTGCCTGCACGCCTTCTTCCTTCAGCCGCCCGATGGCGGCCAGCACCGCCTCCTCATCAAGCGGCCGATGGACCGAGCCATCATGGAGCAGGCGTTCGGGAATGGCGAAGGTCAGGGCGCGGGGGATATAGGGCCTGGGATAGGGATCATCATGGTTGAAGGGTTCGGCGCGGCCACCTTCGCGCAGGGTCAGGATGTCCCGATGGCCTTGCGTGACGAACAGTGCCGTCTTCGCCGTGTTGCCGGTGATGATGGCGTTGATGGCGTGGGTCGTGCCATGGATGAACATGTCGGCGCGGCCCAGGAATTGGGCCAGGCTTTCGCCCTGCGCGTCGGCCGCCAGGGCCAGCGCATCCAGCACGCCCCGGACGGGGTCGCTGGGCACGGTGGAGGCCTTGAACAGCGCGATCAGCCCATCATCATGTTCGACCACAAGGTCGGTGAAGGTGCCGCCCGTATCGGTTGCAAGCCGCATTTGGTTTCCTCGAAATGAAAATGCCGGGAGATGCCGTGGGGGTGCGCGTCAGCAGGCGACCGTGTCGCCGCCCTTCAGGTCCAGCATCTGCCGCGCTTCGTCGGGGGTGGCGATGGCCAGGCCCAGTTCCTCGATGATGCGGCGGACCTTGTGGACCTGTTCGGCGCTGTTGCGGGCCAATTGGCCGCGGCCGATATAGAGGCTGTCCTCCAGCCCCACCCGCACATTGCCGCCCAGCAGGGCGGACTGGGTGAGGAAAGGCATCTGCGCCCGGCCCGTGGCGATACAGGAAAGGTAGTAATCGTCCCCGAACAGCTTGTCGGCGATGCGCACCATATGCTGCAGGTTTTCCAGGTCGGCGCCGATGCCGCCACGGATGCCCAGGATGCATTGGACGAGGAAGGGCGGCTTCACACGGCCCTTCTCGACGAAATAGGCCAGGTTGTAGAGATGGCCCACGTCGTAGCACTCGAACTCGAACTTCGTGCCGTTCGCGTCGCCCAGCTCCGTAATGACCTTGTCGATCATCTGGAAGGTGTTGGGATAGATCAGGTCGTAGGTCTGGGCCAGGTATTGCGGCTCCCAGTCATGCTTCCATTCCTGCCGGCGGCCGGCCAGTTCCCAGGCGCCGAAATTCATCGAGCCCATGTTGAGGCTGGCCACTTCGGCACGGATGCGTTTGGCGGGCGCCATGCGCTGTTCCAGCGTCATGCCCAGCCCGCCGCCCGTCGTGATGTTGAGGACGGCACCCGTCGCCTGCTTGATGCGCGGCAGGAAATCCATGAACAGGTCGGGGTCCTGGCTGGGACGGCCCGTGTTTGGATCGCGGGCATGCAGATGCAGGATGGCGGCGCCGGCCTCCGCCGCCCCGATCGACTGCTCGGTGATTTCGTCGGCGGTAACCGGCAGATAGGGCGACATGCTCGGCGTATGGATGGAACCGGTGATGGCGCAGGTGATGATGACTTTGTCCGATTTCCGCATTTCATCCTCGTGGAAGGCTTGTGATTTTCCGTAGGTCAGGTCGAGCGTCGCCAAGCCCCGGCGCGCGATGGCGACAGGATGCGTCGGGGCTCAATGCCGGCTCGGGCCTGACCTACGCGGCGGGCAGGGTTTCCTGCGCGCCGAACAGGTATCCGATCAGGTCCGGGGAAAAGGCGCGGCAGTATCCGCTGTCGATATACTGGCGGATGCGGAAGACCTTGCCGTGGCGCAGCACGCAGATCTTGAGCGTTCGCATGGAGAATTCCTGATCGGGACGGACGATGGAACGGCCGCTGATCGTATCCTCGACACAGACGCGGTTTTCCTCGGCCGTGATCTTGCGGATTTCCCGTTTCAACCCGCCGGGGAAGGCCTTGCGCGTGCGCTCGCACAGGCCCGTCAGGCTCTGCTTGTCCTGTAGCATCCGGCCCAGCACGGGCATGGTTTCCAAGTCGATTTCGTTGGAGAACAGCACATGGTCGGCCAGCAGGTCGTACATGGCCGGGCTGCCCCATTGCTCGACCAGCGTCCGGGCGGCCCGCTTGTTCTCTTCCACTTCCGCCGGGGCAACCTTGATCCGGTCCTGGCCGATATCGGCCCAGGGGGTCTTGAGCAGCCAGCTGGCGCCCCAGGAATAGCGTTCGGCGGCAAGGCTGTCGTCGGCGCCGGCCGTGGCGCCTTCCTTGATCCGTGCGCCGAACGCCTCATGCATCTGCCCGGCGAAATCGGCCATATAGGCGGAGTCGATATATTCGCGCAGGTTGACGACCCATTCCTTGTCGAATTCAAAGACCTTGACGCAATGGAAATTATGCTCCCGGTCCTGGCGGAACAGCGTGCGACCGCCATGCACGAAATATTCCGCCACGACCCGGTTGCCTTCGGCCGTGATGCTCTTGACCGCCCGGCAATTGCCGTCGGGATAGATCATCACGATGCCTTTCTCGGCACGCCGCTGCAGGGTGCGCAGGTCGGCGGTCTGGTGCGGGGCGGTCCCGTCCTTGCTGGCCTTGGCCGCCGCCTTGCCATGCAGGGGCGAGATCGAATAGTCGATCATGTGGCCTTCGAAGTGGGACACCTCGCCGTAATACGGGTAGGCCGCTTCGCAGAACAGGTCTTCCAGCATCAGCTTGACGATGCGCTTGTTCAGTTCGGCACTCATCATTCGGCTCCGCTTTGAATGGAGGACAGGTCGGAGGCGCCGGACAGGCGGGCATAGCTCCGGCCGGCGCGCGCCAGGGTGATTGCCGACAGGGGCAGGAACACCAGGACGACGATGAACAGGGAGATGTAGATCTTGGCCGGATCGCGCACGATATAGTCGGTGATGCTGGCCACCGTCAGGGGGCCGACGACATTGCCGATCAGGGCCACGATCAGCAGATAGACGGCGATCACCTGGCCCCGCACCTCGTTCGCGCACACGCCCTGCAGGAACACGGGCCCCAATGCCGCCGGCATGGTCACGCAGATCAGGCCGACGAACAGCAGCGGCAGCACCAGGAAGGGCGAGGTCATGAAGGGGGCGGCCAGCAGGGGCGGCATGGCGGCGATGACCGACCAGAAGGCGACCTTCAGGGCGGCATCGCGCCGGCCGGCCTTCAGTAGGCGGGAGGTCACGCTGCCGGCGATGAAGATGCCGGTGATGCTGGCCGACAGCAGGCAGGCGCCATAGCTGACCCCGACCGTCACCCGCTCCCAGCCCAGGGTACGGATAAGGAAACTGGGAACCCACAGGTTCATCGCCATGAGGACCAGTGCCGAGGTCCCGACGCCGAAGAAATGATAGAGCAGGACCGAGCGGCGCGACCAGATATAGGTACTGGTGTCCCGCGTCGTCAGCTTGCGGGTGGCCAGGCGCTCCTGCCGCACCGGCTCCCGCACGGTCAGGAAGACCAGCGAATAGACGATGCCCAGCAGGCCCAGGGCCAGGAACACCACCTGCCAGTTCCGGACCGACCCGAGCACGGGCAGGTCGATCGCGCCCCTATCCCCCAGCAGGTGCAGGAGCCCGCCGCCGAAGACCAGGGCCAGGCCACCGCCCAGCGAGGCGCCCAGCGTCAGGGCGAGCAGGCCGCGGGCACGGCGTTCGGGGGCGAGATAATCGCTGATCAGCGAGAAGGCGGCCGGCGACATGCCAGCCTCGCCCACGCCCACACCGACCCTGGCCAGGAACAACTGGCTGAAATTGCCGGCCAGGCCGCAGAGGCTGGTGGCGATGCTCCAACCCAGGACGCTGAGCCCCGCGATGGCTCGGCGGCTCCAGCGGTCGACCAGCCAGCCCAGCGGCACACCCATGACGACGTAGAGCAGGGTGAAGGCCAGACCGTGCAGCAGGCTGATCTGGGTGTCGTTGATGGCAAGGTCGGCCTTGATCGGCTCCACCAGCATTGCCAGGATCAGCCGGTCGATGACGGACAGCGCCATGCCCACGGTCAGCACCACCACGACCCACCACGCGTAGGATTCCGACCGCCAAGTCCAGTCGCCCGCCGGTGCCGCGGCCCCGGCCTGCTGCTCTTGCTGAGCCATTTCTGTTTCCTTGAAAGAAAGGTTCGGGTGAACGCTCCGGCCTGTCAAAGACCCAGGATGCGCCTGGCGTTCCCGCCCAGGATCGCCGCCTTCTCAACGTCTGACAGGTCGGACTCCAGGATCTGTTCCAACGGGCGGCCGATCGGCCTGGTCATGACGGGCAGGGAATAGAAATTGGAACCGAAGACGAAACGGTCGGCACCCACTCTGCGCACCTGCGGCTTGCCCATGAAGTCGAAGCTGATCGACATGGACAGGTCGAAATAGAGATTGGGCCGGCGTTCGGCGATGTCGGGCAGCGACTTGACCTGGGCGATGTCGTGGAAGACATCCAGGATGATCATGGGCAGGTCCGGGAAGGACTTAGCCAGCAGGTCCACCTGCCAGATGGACTCCATCTCGTTGCCCAGCGAATGGATGAAGGGCACCATCCCCGCCTCGCCGATCTTCTCGATCAGCTTGAACATCAACGGGCTGTCGATGGGCACGCATTGCATGCCGTTATGGAAGCCGATGCCGATGAGGCCCAGTTCCTCCTTGCAGCGCCTGACCTCGGCATAGCCGGCGGGGCCGTAGATCGGCTCCACCAGCCCCACACCGTGCAGCCGGCCGGGGGCGCGGTCGCGATAGGCGGCGATCTGGTTGTTGACTGCGGCCGTGTCAGCCAGGCCGTTGGGCCGCAGATACATGTTCCCGGCGATGATGACCGCCGAACTCATGTTGCCCGATGCCATCACCGACATGCGCAGCTTGAACTCAGGCTCGTCCTCTTCCACGGCGGGAGCGGCGGTGCCGCCGAAATCCAGCGCGCCTTTCAATCCCAGCCCGCATTCCAGGTGCTGATGCACATCGATGACATCGAAGGCGATGGTCATTGTACCCGTCCTTGGCTTTGAAAAAAGAGGAGCCGCCCCGGGGGACGGCTCCAGGGAGGGAGACGTCAGAACTTCAGGCCCATCGAGACGACGACACGGCGCAAGCCCCCCGTCGCGGCGAGATGGCATCCCACGCAGCTGCCGTCGGCGGCCTGTGCTCCCAGCTGCTGCGGGAAGAATTCGGTGAAGTAGTGCTCGTTGAAGACGTTATCGACGCGCGCGGAAAGCTCCCACGCATCGGAGATCGTGCCTAACGAGACACGGGCATTGACCAGCCAATATCCGGGATTGCGGTTGGAGACCGGATCATAGGTCAACTGCCACGGGAAGCTGCCCTTGTAGGCCGCGTCGGCATGCAGTCCCAGTTCAAGCTCTTCCGACACCGGCACCGAATAGGTGGCGGCGACATTGGCGCTCCAGCGCGACGCGTTGGGGATTTGCCGGCCTTTCAGCGCGACACGATTGAAGGTGGCGTTCCTGGTCCATTCCGCATCCAGGTAGGAAAGCGAGGCCTCCAGGTTGAGATCTTCCACGGGCTGCCAGCGTGCTACGGCCTCTGCCCCCAGGCTGCGAGCGGGGCCGATATTGGTGATGCGCTTGCTGGCCACCGTGGCGCCGGGCGTGAAGATGATGCTTTCGCCCTGGCGGTCGCTGCTGTCGATATAGAAGGCGGAAAGCTCGTAATAGAAATCCCGGCCCAGGTCGCCCTTGACGCCCAGTTCGTAGGTCCAGTCGGTCTCAGGCTTGTACGGCACGGGCGGGCGTTCGGAGGCATCGACCTTGCCCGGCTCGTACCCTTGCGCGACCGTGGCGTATAGCAGCGTGTTGCCCTCGGTCGTGTAGGAGAGCGAGGCCTTGGGCAGCACCACGGTATCCGCCACGGTCAGGCGGCTGCCGGCGGTCACCGGGGCGCCCTTCACGACCAGGGAATGCTGTTTGTAGATGGTGCGCATCAGGCGGGCGCCGCCTGTCAGGGTGAAATCACCCATATAGAGGTTGGCGCTGCCGAAGCCGGCATAGTCGACATGCCGGCTCGACTGGTCGGTGTAGGGATTGATGAAGGCCGGCCCGGCGGTGATGGAAAGCGGCGAGACCTGATTGCCGACATTGCGGCGCAGCGAGGCATAGAGGCCGCCGATCCAGTCGAAGCGCTCCCCCTTCTCCGATGTCAGGCGCAGTTCCTGGGTAAGGACCTCACCCGGACGGCCATCGGCCTGGCCCTTCACGGCAGGGGTGGCCGTATAGTCGCCATCAACGATGTAGTCGGTCTTCTGGTGCGTATAGGAACTGAGCGAGGTCAGCTCCGCAGCGCCGAAATCATAGTTGACCTGGCCCACGAACCCGTAGGTCTCCGTCTTGTAGTTGGGCTTGAAAGACAACGACGTGTGGGTGTGGACCTCGTCGATGCTGTTCTGCCGGGAATAGCCGGCATAGGCCCCGTCGAAGTTCCGGTAGCGCGCGGTCAGCAGGGCCGAGAAATCCTCGCTGGGTTCGTACAGCACCTGGCCGCGCAGCCCGTATTCTCGCATCTCGCTGGTCGAGCTCTTCAGGTTGTCGTCCTTGTTGAAGCCCTCGTCATGCGTCCGGTAACCCGAAACGCGCATCGCCACGACGTCGCTGACGGGCGCATTCGCGTTGGCGTAGGCGCTCTGGTAGGAGTTGGAGAGGGAAAGATCGCCCTTGAACTCCATGGACGTGTCGAAGGTCGGGCGTTTGGAGATGTAGCGGACGGCACCGCCCAGGCTGCTGCCGCCGAACAGGGTGCCTTGCGGTCCCTTCAGGATTTCGACCCGCTCCAGGTCTTCCAGGCGCATGGTCTTGTCGGTGTAGTTCTGGACGTCATCGACATAGAAGCCCACACCCTCGACGAAGCCGTAGGAGCCCACGCCGCGCAGAACCACGTTGGGAACATGGTTCTGCCGTTCCGCCATCGATAGGCCGGGCGCCTGGCGGCCCAGGTCGTTGATGGTGGCGATGCCGCGTGTCTCCAGCCCCTCGCTGGAAATGGCGGAGATGGCGAGCGGCACACTGCGCAGCACTTCCGCACGTTTCTGTGCCGTCACCACGATCTCGCCCAGCAATTCCTGGCTGGCGCTTTCGGCCTGTGGCGTCGCGGATCCCGTCGACTGGGCCGACGCCGGCCATGGCGTCAGCATCGTTGCCGTCAGCAGGATGCCAGCCGGCCTGATCATATTCTTCTTCATCGTGCTGCCCTCTTTTGTCCCTGTTCGTTTTTGGTGCGCCTTGGCCGTGGTGATCCGGCAGGCGCTGCTTTAGAATTTGCCTGTGACCGAGATGCCGAAGGTGCGCGGCTGGTTGACCGCCGCGAGCCTTAGGGTCCTGAACGCTTGGCCTGTGCTGACGATGGCCCGCTTGTCGAAGGCATTGCGCAGAAAGAGGTTCACCTCGACCGTCTCCTTCTCCACGCCCAGGGTGAAATCCACACTGTCGTAGGAGGGCAGCATCACCCGCGGGATGGCGGCCGTCGTCTCGTAGAAACTGGCGCGCTTGCCGACGTGGCGAAAGGCGGCGCCGGCCCGCGCCCGCCAGTCGGCATCAAGGTCGAACCCGTATTCGGCACCCGCATGCCAGGCCCATTTGGGCGAGAAGGGCAGCGGCGAATGGGCCAGCGCATAGGTGCCGACCAATGTGAACGGATCGATGAGGTAGGCATCCGTATAGGCGAGGTTGGCGTCGATGCTGAGGCCTTCCACTGGCGTCAGCACGATGGCGCCCTCCAGCCCCTTGCTGCGGGCCTTGCCGGCATTGCTGAAATATTGGATGCCCGTCACGGGGTCGTTGCCCAGCAGCTGGATGTTCGACCAGTCGACATAGAAGGCCGACAGATCGAAGGTGAGCAGCCCGTCCAGCGTGGCGCCTTTGGCGCCAGCCTCGTAGCTGATGACGCTGTCCGATCCATAGGTCGCCTTGTCGCCCGATTGGCCAACATTGGGTCCGCCGGGGCGGAAGCCGCTGGCGATGCGCGAATAAAGCGTCAGGTCGCGCGACGGACGGTAGCGCGCGTTCAACGAGAAGGTCGTTTTGCCTTCCGAAGAGTCTCCCGGAATGGCGGAGATCGTCGTACCGCGCTGTACTGTCTGCACGGAATTCTGCTTGTTGTGGCTGTAGCGGGCACCGCCTTCGACATCGAACTCCGGTGTGAAGCGCAGGGTCACCGTGCCCGAACCTGCAATCTCCTTGTAGTCCGACGGCAGGTCGATCTTCGTGATGACGGGCTGGACAGGGATGGAAGCGCCCGTGGCGGGCAGCACCAGATCGATATTCTGGTGAAGCTCATTGTCCTCCGACGTGTAGAAGAGACCCGCCTGCCAGCCGATGAAGTCCGTTCCCGAGCTGGAACTGACCCGCAATTCCTGTGTCGCCTTCTCGTTGCGCGTCTGCGACCGATACAGTCCGCCGGTGCCGGCCGGCAGGGCCGGACCCAGCAGGTTGGACAGGTCGCTGGCGAAATTGAACTGGCGGGAAATATAGCTGCTGGCGGAGGTGACACTGAAATCGTCGAAATCGATCTTCGCCACGCCGGTCACGATGGTCGAGCGTGCATCGCTGCTCCCGCCGCCGGGAATGATGTTCTGCTCCAGGTCGCCCCCGACGGGCAGGCCGGTGGCGAGATTGATATAGATCGTGCCCGAGCCGTCCGTCTTCTGGCGTTGGTGGATGGCGGCGATAGTGACCTGCACATTCTCCGCCGGCTCCATGCCCAGGGCCAGGCGGCCGCCATACTGGTCGCCGCCATTGATGTTGGAGCGGCCCCGGCTGGGATCGTCGATATAGCCCGCATCCCACCGCCGGAAGCCGCTGGCGGTGATGGCCGCGTTATCGGCCAGTGGGGCGTTGATGCGGCCACGCAACGCATAGCCCCATTCGCCTTCCTCGACGCTGGTGGCGCTTGCCTCCACGCGGGCAGAATATTCATCATAGTCCGGGGCGCGGGTGATGTATTTCACTAGGCCGCCTAGGCTGGTAGCGCCATAGAGCGTGCCCTGCGGTCCCTTCAGGACTTCGATGCGGGCCAGGTCGCCGGGATCAAGGTCCGGCACGCCGATGCCATTGCCGAAATAGGTGCTGGCATTCAGCGGCGCATCGTCCAGATAGATCGCGGCCGTCGGGTTGCCGTTGCCGGCACCGGACAGGCCGCGGATGACAATGGAGGATTGCTTGCTGGTGACCGACTGGTCGCTGATCTGCAATCCGGGCACGCGCGCACTGATATCGGCCAGCTTGACCTCGCCCTGCCGGGTCAGCGTATCGGCCGTCACCGCCGAGATGGCGAAGGGAACATCCTGAAGACGCTCCAGCCGCTTCGTCGCGGTGACGACGATCTCCTCCAGCACGATGCTGCTGTCGGTCCCCGGCTGGCTCGCGATTGAACTGTTCTGGGCGGCCGCGGAGGCCGTGAACGCCAAGGCGGACGATCCCGCCAAGGCAAAAGCCAACAATTGCCTGTTCATGCCATTTACCCTTCTGGCCTTGGAATTGCGGGCGTCCGCCCGGCTCCCTGCTTTCTTCGATTGAGCGACCGGTCCGGCGGCCTGCCCGACAGCGCCCCATCTGCCTTCCCCGTCCGATCTCCCTGTTATGATCGTCGGAGAAAAGTGCTTTTTGTGAGGATTGATCGCTGTTAATATCGAGAATGTTCGATGATTTTGGGTCAGTCAAGTCCTAATTTGGGCGTCCGGCTTCACAACTTCGCAGATAAGTGCTTTAGTGCGCCGGCCATGAATGCAGGGGAGGCAAGGGAACATGGTGCTGTCAAAAGCCGGTGAGAAAGCCGAGGGCGGGGAGGCTTCCCGCGATGGTGAGCGGCGGATTCCGGCCACCGAGCGTGTCCTCGACCACATCCTGGCTGAAATGGATGCCGGGCGTCTGGTGCCCGGCGGACGGGTGAATGCTGCGCGGATCGCCGCTGCCCTACAGCTGAGTGCCGCGCCGGTGCGCGAGGCGCTGAGCGTTCTTTCCGGGCGCGGGGTGCTGGAGCTGCTACCCGATCGGGGCGCCATCATCCGGCCGATGACGCCGGAAGAGGTCTGCGACCTGTGGCGGGTGCTGGAGTCCATCAGCAGCGTCGGGGTCAGTCTGGCTGCCAGGGCCATCGCGGAGGGTGCCGATCCGGCACCGCTGATCGAACGGTTCAATCTGATCCGCGAGGGGGCGGGGAACGTGCCGCCGATCGAGCTACTGCTGCGGCTCAATGCCTGGCACTTCGCGGCCAACGAAATCGGCGGCAATCCCTATGTCAGCATGGCGCTGGAACGGCTGGGCACCCCTTATTGGGACCGCTACTTGGCCGACCTGATCGACGTGCAGAGCAATATCGACGGGTATGTCGGCAACTACCGGCGCATGCATGAGGCGGTGCTGGCGGGCGACGGTGCCGCAGCGGCGGTGATTATGCGCTTCCACGCGGAATGGTCGATCGGGCTGGTTCGGGACGCCGAGGCCAAGATGGTCAAGGGCCGCCGCAAGCGCCGGTCCTCCAGTGGTGCGTGACGGGTTTCGCACACATCCCGGGTCAGGCTGGCCCTGACCCGGGATGTGTGGACTTCAGCCCAGATGCTTCAGGATGGTCAGCGACGGGTGGCCCTTGAGCATCGGCATATGGCTGTCCAGTCCTTCGCGGCTGCCGCTCATGTGTTCGCGGAAGGCCGCTTCGCTCTCCCATTCCTGCAAGCTATAGAACCGGCCAGGCTCGCCGAAATGTTCGAAGATCTGCGCGCTGAGAATGCCCGGCTTGTGCGAAGTCTGGATCGTGTGGACGAAGGTCTGACGAATCTTGTCCTCCATGCCGGGCACGGCCTGGATTTCGATCAGGACGAAGATGCGGTCGCCGCCCTCGCCCTTTCCCTGGGATTGCGCCATCGCCGCCGCAGGTGCGATGGCTGCCAGGGCGGTTCCTGACGTGGCGAGAAATGTCCGTCGATCCATAGCCTTGAATCCTCCTGCGATGTGTGGTTTTCGAGATGATGCGCTCATCCGACCGATTCCGGCGGCAGCGGGTTGCGCTATATATTCGGTATTAGGCGCGATATAAGCAGCGATGTTCGGCTTATATGCCAATATCTTCGTATATCATGACCCGGGCGTCAACCCTGCTTCGGCCCAGCATGAGACTGAACTGCAGAATCTTCGATGATTCATCTGGTTTTATCCCGGAATCTCGCTATCATCTACCATTATATCCGCTGATATGAATGGGAGGGTGTGGTGAGGTTTGCAGGAAAGATCGCATTGGTAACGGGTGGGTCGCAGGGTATCGGTGCGCGCATCGGCGAGCGCTTGGCGGCGGAAGGGGCCGGCGTGGCGCTGGTGGCCAGCAGCGACCGCGCCAAGGCACAGCAGGTAGCCGATCGCATCATTGCGGCGGGCGGCCGGGCGGCAGGCCACGCGGCGGACGTCCGCAACGCGGCTGAGATCGCGGCGGTGATCGACCACATCATCGAGGCCGAAGGTCGCCTTGATATCCTGGTCAATTGTGCGGGCGTATTCTTCCCCACGCCCATCGGCGAGGCGGCGGAAGCCGATGTGGCCCGCATCATCGATATCAACCTGAAGGGGCCGTTCAATGCCATCAATGCTGCTGCCCCTCACATGAAGGCGCAAGGGTATGGCAAGATCGTGAACATTGCGTCGGTGGCGGCCCTGCTAGGCGTGACCGGCTACTCGCTCTATTGCGCGACGAAGGCGGGCGTGTCGATGATGACGCGGGCATTGGCGCTGGAACTGGCGCCGGCTGGCATCAACATCAACGCCATCGCGCCGGGGAACACCGCCACGCCGATCAACCAGAACATCCGTACCGACCCGTCGTTCAAGCCGATGCTGGATGCCATGACCGCGCGCACACCCAGCGGCAATGTCTATTCCGATCCCGACGACATCGCCAGCTTGGCCCTTTATCTGCTCAGCGACGAGGCGCGGGCGATGCACGGATCGACCGTCCTCATCGATGAAGGGTTTTCGGCGGGGATGTGACCCGGCGACAATGCCAGCGGCCATTACAGGTGGCCGCTGGCACTCGACGGTGAATGAACACGGCAATGCCAGGGAGAAAGACAGATATGGCAGTGGAAGAGAACAAGCACATTGCCCGGCTGCTGATGGACGACCTGTTCTGCGAGACGGCCTACGGGTTCTACGAACCCGACTACCAGTTCGGGCACATGGTCGATTACCAAGTGGCGCCCATTCGTGGACAGATGGCGCCGGGCGAGGAGAAGACCGACCGCCGGACGGGCATGTCGTTCCTGGAGCAGAACCGGCTGACCGGCGAGGCGCTGAAGGCCGTCTATCCCGACGGCAACACGCGGGCGCTGAAAAGCATCACTGCCGAAGGTGACCGCGTGGTCTGCGAGTACCTGACGCATGGGGGTCGCAACATCTTTCGGCGGGACACCGAGCATAATTTCCATAGCGTCAAGATCTTCGATTTCAGGAATGGCAAGGTCATCGCGGTCCGCGAATATACCGACACGGCCTATCTGGTTTCCTTCGGGTCGCAGATCGCGGAATTCACCAAGGCGTTCCTTAACGGCCGCGCCGGCAACGATGCCGCGGCCAATTTCGCCTGGGGGGCGAGTTGGCTGTTCCGCACGCCGGCCATGGACCTGGGACAGCCCAGCTCCTTCGCGGCCACGGACGAGACCGCAGCGAACAAGGCACTGGTGTCAGGCATGATCGATGGGTGGGGCACACCCCACATGCTCGACGCCCTGTCCGACAACGTGATGGTGTCGAACGAGGTCGATCTGGTGAACACCCCGATCCTGGGGCGGTCGCTGCATGGAAGGGAAGAGGTGGCGACGGCGTGCTTGCGGGAGGCGGATATCTTCCCTGGCGGGTTGAAGCGCGAGGTCACCAGCATTACGGCGGAGGAAAACCGCGTGGTCATCGAGGAAACGCTGAGCGGCACCTCGATCATCAGGCCCGACATTCTGTTCAGCACGCGCGTCCTGAAGATATTCTTCCTGAGGGCGGGCAAGGTGTTCCGCATCCGGCAATATCTGGACAGCGCCTATTGGCAGAACTATTCGCCCGACATGGTCGCCCATATTTTCGGTGCGGAACCGGTGCTGTAAACGGAATCGGGGGACCAAGCGAGGCCCTGGCTGCCACGATGCAGCCAGGGCCTGCCGCCGTGGACTACGACGCCAGATACATGTTCTCCCGGAAATGGCGGGCATTGCGGTGGTAGTGGGCGCTGCCCTCGCGCAGGCCCGCGATCTCCTCCTCATTCAGGTCCCGCAGGTATTTCGCCGGCCGGCCGGACCAGAGCTGGCCCGACAGGATTGTCTTTCCCCCGGTCAGCATGGCACCGGCCGCCAGCATGCCGTCGCTTTCGATCACCGCGCCCGACATTACGATGGCCCCCATGCCGACGAAGCCGCGGTCCTGGATGGTGCATCCATGGATGAGCGCCATGTGGCCGACCAGGACATCGGACCCGATGCTGGTCGGTTGTCCGGGATCGGCATGGATCACGGACCCGTCCTGGATGTTGCTGCGCGCGCCGATGCGGATCGGTGCCACATCCCCGCGTATCGCGCAGTTGAACCAGATGCTGGCCTCGGCACCGATTTCGACATCGCCGACGATATGGGTGCCGGGGGCGATGAAGACGTCGTTCGCCAGCAGGGGGCGGTGCGGGCCGAGCCGGAAGAGACGCCCGCGCGTGGACTTGCCGTACATCATGCCTCCCACTCGATATTGCCATCGACGGAAATGATCTGTCCGGTCACATGCCGTGCCGCCGGCGAGCCGAGGAACACGGCCATGTCGCCGATCTCGTCGGGTTGGACCTTGGTCCGCATGGAGATATAGTCCAGGAAGACGGCTTCCACCTCCTGGAGCGTCTTGCCTTCCGCCTGCCCCTTCGCCGTCAGAATGCCGCGCATGCGCGCGCTGTCCACGAAGCCCGGGCGGATGGCGTTGACCCGGATGCCGGCCGGCCCCAGTTCCCGGGCGGCGGCCCGCGTCAACCCCTCCAGCGCCCATTTCGAGGCGATGTAGTCGGCCCGGCCGCGCGGTAGCGTCGTCACCGAGCCTGTGGAGATATTGACGATGGCGCCGGCTCCCCGTTGCCGCATGAAGGGGGTGACGGCCTTGATCAGATAGAAGGCCCCATGGACGTTCACGTCGAACGACCGTTTCCAGGCCTCGGCTTCCGTCTCCTCTATCGCAGCCTGTGCGCCGGCGATGCCCGCATTGTTGACGACCGTGTCGATGCCACCGAACAATTGCTCGACCTCCGCGAAGAAGGCCATCACCTGGCTTTCGTCGGCAACATCGACCACGCGCCCGACAAGATCGGGACATTCCGCGATGGCCCCATCGATTGCAGTCTGGCTGATATCGCAGATCGCAACACGCGCACCGGCGGCACGGAAACGCCGCACCGTCGCCAGGCCGATGCCGGAAGCACCGGCCGTCACCACTACCCTGTTCATCTGCATCCCACATTCTCCCTTGTCCTGCGACGCCGCCCGGCTTTCGCTTTCACAGCATGCATCCGTTCTTGACATCCATCATGAATCATCGAAGATTTATGCATGTCAATCGCATAAGATCGATTAAAATCGGAGAATATACGAATATGATTGCCTCTCCTCCTTCGGCCGGGGCGGCCGACGGGCATGTGCATCATGCGGAAGCGCCGAACCGGCCGCCGTTGAAGCTGCATGTGCCCGTACCGCGCGCTCGGCCGGGCGACCGACCGGATTTCAGCAACCTGTCGCTGCCCGGCGCCGGCGAAACCCGCCGACCGGATGTCCTGGCCGGGGAGGCGGAGATACGGGACATGCCGTTCGGGCTGGTGCGCGTCCTGGATGATGCGGGTCGGGCCGTCGGGTCCTGGGACCCCCGCCTTGATCCGGAAACCCTGCGCCGGGGCCTGCGGGTCATGCTGCTGACCCGACAGTTCGATGAGCGCATGTTCCAGGCGCATCGCCAGGGCAAGACCTCGTTTTTCATGAAATCGACGGGGGAGGAGGCGCTGGGGGCGGCACCGTCCATGGCGCTGGGCCGGGACGACATGTGCTTTCCCACGTACCGCATCCTCAGCTACTTGATGGCGCGGGAATATCCGCTGATCGACCTGGTCAACCAGATATTCTCCAATGCCGCCGATCCGCTGAAGGGGCGGCAACTCCCCATCCTTTATTCGGCAAGGGCCTACGGCTTCTATTCACTATCTGGCAATGTCGGCAGCCGTTTCGGCCATGCCGTGGGCTGGGCGATGGCGTCGGCCTATAAGGGGGACGACAGGATTGCCATCTCCTACATTGGCGAGGGCACCACGGCGGAGGGCGATTTCCATGAAGCGCTGACCTTTGCCGCCGTCTATCACGCCCCCGTCATCCTCTGTGTCACCAACAATCAATGGGCGATCTCCACCTTCCAGGGGATTGCTGGCGGCGAGGAGACGACATTCGCCGCCCGCGCCCTGGGCTATGGCCTGCCGGGCCTGCGGGTCGACGGCAATGATTTCCTGGCCGTCTATGCGGCGACGCAATGGGCGGCGGAGCGGGCGCGCGGCAACCACGGCGCCACGCTGATCGAGTTCGTGACCTATCGCGCCGCCGGCCATTCCACCAGCGATGACCCGACCAAGTACCGGCCGCCCGACGAGGCGGCCCATTGGCCACTGGGCGATCCGATCACCCGACTGAAGGAACATCTGATCGGCCTTGGCGAATGGTCCGATGCCCGGCACGCGGTCCTGGAGACGGAATTGAAGGAGGTGGTGCGTGCCGCCGCCAAGGCCGGCGAGGCGGTGGGCACGCTGGGTGTCAACCCGCCCAGCAAGCGGGAAATGTTCGAAGGTGTCTACAAGGCGCCCGACTGGCGGCTCATCGAGCAGCGGCAGGAACTGGGGGTCTGACCATGGCTGTGATGAACATGATCCAGGCGATCAACTCCGCCCTCGACACCATGCTGGCCCGCGATCCGGACGTGCTGATCTTCGGCGAGGATGTGGGCTATTTCGGCGGCGTGTTCCGCGCCACCGACGGGCTGATGGCCAAGCACGGCCTGACCCGCTGCTTCGATGCACCCATATCTGAGGGCGGCATCGTCGCCACGGCCATCGGCATGGGCGCTTACGGCCTACGGCCCGTCGTGGAAATCCAGTTCGCCGACTACATCTTGCCGGCCTATGATCAGCTTGTGTCGGAGGCGGCGCGGCTGCGATACCGGTCCGGCGGGGAATTCTGGTCACCCATCACCGTGCGCTCCCCCTATGGCGGTGGCATCTTCGGCGGGCAGACCCACAGTTCCAGCCCCGAAGCGATCTTCGCCCATGTTTCCGGCCTGAAGACCGTCATCCCCTCCACGCCCCACGATGCCAAGGGATTGCTGATCGCCGCCATCGAGGACGATGATCCGGTGATCTTCCTGGAACCCAAGCGCATCTATAACGGCCCGTTCGACGGACGTCACGACCAGCCGGTCCAGCCCTGGTCGAAGCATCCCGCCAGCGAGGTGCCGGAGGGCCACTACACCATCCCGCTGGGCAAGGCGGCGACGATCCGCGCCGGTTCGGACGTTACCGTGCTGGCATACGGCACCATGGTGCATGTGGCGCTATCCGCCATCACGGAGAGCGGCATCGACGCTGAATTGATCGACCTGCGCAGCATCGTACCGCTCGACATCGACAGCATCGTCGCATCGGTGCGCAAGACTGGTCGGCTGGTCATCGTGCACGAGGCATCGCGTTATGCCGGTTTTGGGGCCGAACTGTCGGCCCTGGTGCAGGAACGGTGCTTCTACCACCTGCAAGCACCCATCCAGCGTGTGGCCGGGTGGGACACGCCCTATCCGCATGCTTTCGAATGGGACTACTTCCCTGGGCCGGCCCGGGTGATCGCTGCCATGCGGCGCGTACTGGAGGCCTGATCATGGGACAATTTCTTTTCCGCCTTCCCGACATTGGAGAGGGTGTAGCCGAAGCCGAGATCGTTGCCTGGCATGTGCGGGTCGGAGATTGTGTCGACGAAGATCAGATGCTGGTCGACATGATGACTGACAAGGCCACGGTGGAGATGACCTCGCCAGTGGCGGGGCGCGTTTTGGTCGTGCATGGCGGACTTGGCCAACGCGTGCCAGTGGGATCGGTACTGGTCGAGTTGGATGTCGATGGCGATGTGGATGCCGCACGACCCATCATTGCGTCGGAGTCGGCCCGACCGGTACGGGTACCGGAACCTGCACCGGTGCCGCCGCCCCAGGTTTCGGGAAATCCGGAACCGGTTGCTGCCAACCGTCCTGCTGGTGCCGCGCTGCTGGCTGCACCGTCCACGCGCCGGCGGGCCCATGAGTTGGGCATCCCCCTGCAGTTCGTACCGGGAACAGGGCCTGCCGGGCGCATCACGCCCCAGGACCTTGATACTTATATCCGTCAAGGTGGTGCTAGCCCGACACCGGCATCGGCCGGGCTCATCGGTGTGACGGAGGTCAGTATCATCGGCCTGCGTCGCCGGATCGCCGAGAAGATGCAGGAAGCGAAGCAGCGCATCCCACATTTCGGGTATGTCGAGGAATTCGACCTCACCGAATTGGAGGGGCTACGCCAGGAATTAAACGAAGCGCGCCGGGCCGACCAGCCCCGGCTGACCCTGCTGCCCTTCTTCATGCAGGCCCTGGTGAGGTTGCTGCCCGACTTCGCGCAGATCAACGCCCGATATGATGACGAGGCTGGCATCCTGCGTGTCCATGAGGGTGTGCATGTCGGCATCGCCACCCAGACCCCGGGCGGGCTGATGGTGCCCGTGGTCCGCCATGTCGAAGCGCTGGGTCTGTGGGATTGCGCCCGCGAGCTGGCACGCATCACCGCCGCCGCCCGCGACGGCAGCGCCAAGCGGGAGGAACTGACAGGCTCCACCATCACCCTGACCAGCCTGGGTGTCCTGGGCGGCATCTCGGCCACCCCGGTGATCAACCATCCGGAGGTGGCGATCATCGGTCCCAACAAGCTGGTCGAGCGGCCGGTGGTCCGGGCGGGTCGTGTCGCCGTCCGGAGCATGATGAATGTCTCCTCGTCCTTCGACCATCGCATCGTTGATGGCTATGACGCCGCTCGGTTCATCCAGGGCCTGAAGCGCCTGATCGAACGGCCGGCCCTTCTGTTCATGGATCGCACATGACCGACATTCTCACGACCAGGGTGCTGGTCATCGGCGGCGGACCGGGCGGCTATGTCGCGGCCGTCCGCTGCGGGCAGCTGGGCCTCGACACGGTGCTGGTGGAAGCAGACAGGCTGGGCGGCACATGTCTGATCCGGGGCTGCATTCCCTCAAAGGCGCTCATCCATGCCGCCGGACAATACGCGGCCATGGCCAGCGCGGCACAAAGCGCGCGTTTCGGCATCCGCCTAGCTGCGCCGCCGCAACTCGACTTTACCGAAACCGTGCGCTGGAAGGATGGCATTGTCGATCAGTTGAATGGCGGTGTGGCCGGGCTGTTGAGGCGCAGCAAGGTCAAGGTCGTGCAGGGATGGGGGCGGTTCTCCGACGCCAAGACCTGCCATGTGGCCACCACCGCAGGTAACCTCATCATCAAGACCGAGCATGTCATTCTCGCCACGGGATCGGTGCCCGTGGAATTGCCATCCTTGCCGTTCGGCGGCCCTGTCATCTCATCCACCGAGGTGCTGTCCCTGCCGGAGCTGCCCCGCCAGCTCGTCATCGTCGGGGCCGGCTATATCGGGCTCGAACTCGGCATCGCGCTACGCAAACTGGGCGTGGAGGTGAACATCGTGGAGGCGCAGGACCGCATCCTGCCGATCTATGACGACAGGCTGGTGGAACCGGTCCGTCGCTGGTTGGCTGCACATGGGGTCGTGCTGCACCTGGGAGCCCGTGCGCTTGGTGTTTCCAAAGACGGAAGCGGGCTGGATATCGAGACGGCGATGGGGGAAGCCCTGTCGTTGGCTGCCGACAGGATATTGGTGACGGTGGGCCGCCGGCCCGCGCTGGAGGGCTGGGGCCTGGAAGAGATGGCCGTGGCGCTGGAGGGCCGTTTTATCCGTGTCGACGATCGCTGCGCCACCTCGACGCGGAACGTCTGGGCCATCGGTGATCTCGTGGGGGAGCCGATGCTGGCGCACAAGGCGTCGGCACAGGGGGAAATGGTGGCGGAAATCATTGCTGGAAAGCGCCGCCATTTCGATCCCGCCGCCATTCCCGCCATCTGCTTTACGGAACCCGAAATTGTCAGCGTGGGCCTAGGGCCGGAAGAGGCTTCAACCAAGGCGGATGTCATCATCTCGACCTTCCCTTTCCAGGCCAATGGCCGGACCTTGTCGGTGGATGCCGGACAGTATGGCGGGTTCGTTCGCGTCGTCGCCCGAAAGGACGATCACCGCATCCTCGGCATCCAGGCGGTTGGGCAGTACGTCTCGGAACTTGCGGCGGGTTTCGGGCTGGCTGTTGAGATGGGCGCGGTGCTGGAGGACATAGCCGGCACCATCCACGCCCATCCCACCTTGGGTGAAGCTTTCCATGAAGCCGCCCTGAAGGGGCTGGGCCATGCGATCCATATCTGAACCGCCCAGTATGCGCCTGTAGCTGAGGCGTGGGTGATGGACTGCTGGACCGGGCGCCGTGGCTGAAGGTGGAGGTCGGTTCGCGTGGCAAAGAGGCCGAGGAGGGCGGGGGGCTTCATGGCGGGAGCGAGGCTTTCACCACCCGTCATGGAGAAAACCCCATGGCTGCCACCGCTGCCAACGGTACGGGGGAACTGGGCAGGTCGCTCCGGCTATCTACGCCTGCATACCCAGAGGCTGATACGGGGCGGATATCGGGATCTGCTATCCGGGCGGAGGTGAGTGGTCGGAGGGGACGAGACAGAGGCCGGCTCGGGACGGGTGAGCCGATCCCTGAGGCGGAAAGAAGGCCAGCCGGTCGGTTTTGAAACCGTCATCCTGATCTGAAGGAGGCTTTGCCATGAAACTGTTCAAGATCGCGTTGCCGGTGCTGATCCTGATCGGGATTGGCGCGGGCGCCCTCATGCTATGGCCCAAGGGCCGTACCGAGCAGGAGGGAGCGGCGACGGTCCTTGACGCAGGCGTTCTGGAGATCGCCGGTACCCGGCACCGTCTGGCCGGCATCGTGCCGCCATTGCTCGACCAGCACTGTGTCGACCGTAAAGGCACGACCTGGCCCTGCGGGCAGGAGGCCGTCCAGGGCTTGCGGGAACTGGTGACCGGCACGCCTGTATTTTGTCGGCCTCATCCCGGCAGCGCCGACCTGTCCGACTGCTTCGTCGGCGGCACGTCCCTGTCGGAGCGCATGGTCCGTGGCGGCTGGGCATTGGCCTGCCGTTTCGGCCGGGAGGACCTCAGCAATTGGGAGAACAATGCCCGGTTCCTGGCCTCGGGCCTGTGGCGGGGCGGGTTCGTTCCACCGACACCGACCGACAAGTGTGCGGGGTGAAAGGGTGGAGAGTCAGAGGTGGGACGGATTTCCGGGTGACGGGCCACAGCCGGAGGAGAGGCTTCCGGCGCCCGTCCTGGAGATGATGTGCCATGACCCAAGTAGAAATCCTCGACGCTGCCCCCGACCGGAGGGGCGGCTACAAGGTGGACGTGACCCGTGGACAGCGGATCGGCCGCGTGTCCTCGGAATGGTTCTCGCGGCCCGATGATCAACGTTTCCTGTCCCTGTCGGATCTCTACGCTTCCGTCCGGTCGCGGACCGAGCGCAGCCGGACCCGGACCCTGCCCAGCGCCGACATCCGCGTGGAGGCGAGGAGTGACAATCCCGAGAAACTGTCCCTGCTGCTGCCGGGCAGCGACCAGCCCGTGGCGCCCACGCATTGGAGCTTTGGTCAGCTTTCCAGCCTGGTGGGCGCGCCGGCCGCCTATCTGCGGCAGCTTCCGGCGGCACTGGCCGGGATCAATCTGCAGTACGGTCTGACCTCGCACCGGGGCGAGCAGGTCAAGACGCTGGAAATCGAAGACGGCCGCACCGAACTGCGCGCCGTCACCGGCCCCGATTATGGCCGCATCTTCGATCATGAACTGGTCGAGGCGGTACAGCGCATCGCCGGCAACGGCACGGGGGATACGCGTTGGAAGGTGCCGGGCGTGCTGGACTGGTCGACGGGCGTCTATAATCCGCGCGTGGACGTTACGCGGGACACGACGACACTGTACGCCTCCGACAGGGACGTCTTTCTGTTCCTTGTTGACGATCTGAACCCCATCGAGGCGGGAAGGCTGCCGGACGGTTCGCCGGATCTTTATTTCCGCGGCTTCTATTGCTGGAACAGCGAGGTGGGCGCCAAGACCCTCGGCATGGCCAGCTTCTATCTGCGGGCTGTGTGTCAGAATCGGAATATCTGGGGCGCCGAGGATTTCCAGGAGATTGCCATACGGCATTCCAAATATGCCCCGTCCCGCTTTGCCCATGAGGCAGCACCGGCCCTGACACGTTTCGCCGACTCCTCGCCTATGCCCTTCATCAACGGCATCAAGGCGGCGCGGGAGCAGATCGTCGCCCGCGATGATGACGACCGGTCGGAATTCCTGCGCAAGCGCGGCTTCTCCAAGGCGGAGACGGGCAAGATCATCGAGACGGTACTGGCCGAGGAGGGCCGCAAGCCGGCGAGCATCTTCGATTTCGTGCAGGGCATTACGGCCGTGGCCCGCGACAAACCCCACCAGGATGCCAGATTGGAGATGGAGGGGCGGGCCAGGAAGCTGCTGGACCGGGTGGCCTGACCGGTGGCCGGAGAGCGGCTCCGGGCGTCTCGAGGCAGAGGAGGGCAGGGGGCTTGGCGACGGGCTGCCAGGTGGGAGAGAGGCTTCCACCGGCCCGTCGTGGAGAAACACCATGGCTGCCACCACCGCCAAGATCGTCCTGAGCCGGTCCCAGGACATTCCCTTCAACAAGCTGGTCCTGTCCCAGGCCAATGTCCGCAAGGTCAAGGCTGGTGTGTCCATCGCCGACCTGGCGGAGGACATTGCCAACCGCACCCTGCTGCATTGCCTGCCTGTCCGCCCGCGGCTGGATGCCGAGGGCAAGGAGACGGGGATCTACGAGGTGACGCCGGGCGGGCGCCGCTACCGGGCGCTGGAACTGCTGGTCAAGCAGAAGCGCCTCTCCCGCACCGCGCCTATTCCCTGCGTCATCCGTACCGGGGGGCTGGGTGAGGAGGACAGCCTGGCCGAGAACCTGCAACGGGTGGCGCTGCACCCGCTGGACCAGTTCCGTACCTTCCAGACCCTGCGCGACAAGGGCCTCAGCGAGGAGGACATCGCCGCCCGGTTCTTCATCACACCCGCCGTGGTCAAGCAGCGGCTCCGCCTAGCCTCGGTGTCGCCGAAGCTGCTGGATCTCTATGCCGAGGACGGCATGACGCTGGAAATGGTGATGGCCTTCAGCGTCAGCAACAACCATGAACACCAGGAACAGGTATGGGCTTCCTTGACCCAGCCCTGGCAGCGCGAACCCTATCACATCCGCCGGGCGCTGACGGCCGGTAGCATCCCGGCCCATGACAAACGGGCGCAGTTCGTGGGGCTGGATGCCTATGTCGCTGCCGGTGGGCCGGTGATGCGCGACCTGTTCACGCCCGACGATGGCGGCTGGCTGGGCGATGTGCCGCTGCTGGAACGGTTGGCGGCTTCGAGGCTGGCCAGGGCCGCCGAGGCGGTGATGGAGGAGGGTTGGAAATGGATGGAGGTCGATACCGACTTCCTCTACGGCCATGCCGCCGGCCAGCGCCGCCTGCGGGGCGAGGTGGTCGCCCGCACGGAGCAGGAGGAGGCCCGCTACGCCGAGCTACAGGATGAATATGACCGGCTGGCCCAGGAGCATGACGATGATGGCGAGATTTCCGAGGAGGTGGATCAGCTGCTGACGGCCATTTCCCGCGAGATCGCCGTGCTGGAACAGCGGCCCGTGCGCTACGATCCGGAAGAGATCGAGCGGGCCGGCTGCTATGTCAGCATTGGGTCGGACGGGCTGCTGCGGGTTGAACGCGGTTATGTCCGGCCGGAGGATGAACTGCGCGTCGAAGAACCGGCGCCACCGCAAGCTTCTCCCGCCGAGGAAGGCAGCGATGCGGAGGGGGCCCGCGTCCCGGCCGCCGCCCATGTGGCCCATACCGGCGGCTCCGTCAGCCAGGAGCCTGAACCGGAAGACGAGGGGTTGAAGCCGCTGCCGGAACGGCTGGTGATGGAACTGACGGCCTATCGGACCCTGGCCCTGCGCGATGCCC
>NZ_JBMDKJ010000047.1:0-35135 GCF_057809655.1 Niveispirillum sp. FG148 | reverse complement strand
GCGCCGGCCTGTCACGCCGGAGGCCGCGGGTTCAAGTCCCGTCACTCGCGCCACTCTTCCTTTGCGAAGAATTCCGACTAAAGTCGGTGAGTTTAAAACTCCACCAGGATTTGTGAATTTTCAACGGCATCTCCACCCCGGAGAATGCTGTTTCTCGCGTTTGGCTTCCCGCCATGCGCTTGGTGCGATTGAGTAATCTCCGCAATGCAACGCAGCCTTGCCGCAATGCACCAATGGCTGAAACCCCCTGTGAATCCATGGCGTTGAGAATGGTTCTCAGCCTTGGAAATGGCGTAATTCGCTTTCCTTCCTGTGTGGACGGGGCCTATATTCCCGTGGGCCCCGGGGTACCCCCGGAAGCCTTCCTGGTCCATGAACCGCCCGCGGTTGCGTCCTCTCATCGGCCCGAGATTTCGGCCCGATGATTTTGTGTGGCGCGATACCGGGCTGAACCGGTGTGACGATGTCTGATCCGATGTCCAACCCGCTGCTGCTGCAGTATCTGCCGATCCTGGTTTTTCTGGCGATCGCCACGGTCATTGCCGGCGCCATGATCGCCGCCTCGCTGGTGGTCGGCAAACAAAAGCCGGATGCCCAGAAGCTGTCGGCGTACGAGTGCGGTTTCGAGGCGTTCGAGGACGCGCGCAGCAAGTTCGACGTCCGCTTCTATCTGGTCTCGATCCTGTTCATCATCTTCGACCTGGAAGTGGCCTTCCTGTTCCCGTGGGCCGTCGCCCTTGGCGATATCGGCATGTTTGGTTTCTGGTCGATGATGGTGTTCCTGGGCATCCTGACCATCGGCTTCATCTATGAGTGGAAGAAGGGTGCGCTGGAGTGGGAGTGATCCCCGCCGGCCAACCTGGGAGCGACAGAGCCATGAGCAGCAACCTCATCACCACGAATACGAGCCCTCTGCCGCCCGGTGCGGCGCAAGAGGCCTATCTGAACGCCGTCACGGCCGAGCTGAATGACAAGGGCTTCATCGTCGCCAAGTATGAGGACCTGCTGAACTGGGCCCGTACCGGTTCGCTGTGGCCCATGACTTTCGGTCTGGCCTGCTGCGCCGTGGAGATGATCCACGCTTATATGGCGCGCTACGACCTGGACCGTTTCGGCGTGATCCCGCGTCCCAGCCCGCGCCAGTCCGACGTGATGATCGTTGCCGGCACGCTGTGCAACAAGATGGCCCCGGCGCTGCGCAAGGTCTATGACCAGATGGCGGAGCCGCGCTGGGTGATCTCGATGGGCAGCTGCGCCAATGGTGGTGGCTATTATCACTATTCCTATTCGGTGGTGCGCGGCTGCGATCGCATCGTGCCCGTCGATATCTATGTGCCCGGTTGCCCACCGACGGCGGAGGCGCTGGTTTACGGCATTCTGCAATTGCAGAAGAAGATCAAGGGCGGTAACCGCCTGATCCGCGCCTGACGCTGTATTTGGACGAGGACGCTTGAACGATGAGCGACGAGGCCCTCAAGGAACTCGGTGATTATATCGGCAACGCGCTGGGCGCTGCCGTGCTGAAGACCGAGATCGCCCATGGCGAACTGGCCGTGACCCTGACGCGCGAGGCGCTGTTCAAGGGCATCCAGTTCCTGCGCGACGATTCGACCACCCGCTGCGAACTGCTGGCCGATATCGCCGGCGTGGATTATCCCGACCGCGCTGAGCGGTTCGAGGTCGTCTACAATCTGCTGTCGGTGAAGCATAACCATCGTATCCGCGTGAAGGTCGGTACCGACGAGGATACGCCGGTGGCTTCCATCGTCAGCCTGTATCCGGTTGCCGGCTGGTTCGAGCGGGAGGCCTGGGATCTCTACGGCATTTTCTTTGCCGACAATCCCGACCTGCGCCGCATCCTCACCGATTACGGCTTTGAAGGGCATCCGTTGCGCAAGGATTTCCCGCTGACGGGTTTTGTCGAATTGCGCTACGACGCCGAGCAGGCGCGTGTCGTGTACGAGCCGGTGAAGCTGACGCAGGATTTCCGCAGCTTCGACTTCCTGTCGCCGTGGGAAGGCATGACGGATATCCAGCTGCCGGGTGATGAGAAGGCCGTAATTCCGCTGGCGGCGCCGACCGCCGCCGGCAAGCGTTAAGGGGGCCCCGCACATGGCTACGTCCACCGTCGCGACCCAGACCAGCATCAGCCTGAATACCGCACCCGCTACCCCGGCGGAGGTGCAGATCAAGCCCTTGACCATGAATTTCGGTCCCCAGCATCCGGCCGCCCACGGCGTGCTGCGTCTGGTGATGGAAATGGATGGCGAGGTGGTGGAGCGGGCCGACCCGCATATCGGCCTGCTGCATCGCGGTACCGAAAAGCTGATCGAATACAAGACCTACACACAGGCCACGCCCTATTTCGACCGTCTGGACTATGTGTCCCCGATGTCGATGGAGCACACCTGGGTGCTGGCCGTCGAAAAGCTGCTGGGGATCACCCCGCCCAAGCGTGGCCAGTATATCCGCGTGCTGTTCGCGGAAATCACCCGCGTGCTGAACCATCTGCTGAACCTCACCACCTTCGCGCTGGACGTCGGCGCCATCACGCCCGCCCTCTGGGGTTTCGAGGAGCGTGAGAAGCTGATGGAGTTCTATGAGCGGGTGTCGGGTGCCCGCCTGCACGCCAATTATTTCCGTCCGGGCGGCGTCAATCTGGACCTGCCGGCCGGGTTGGCGGACGACATCTTTGCCTATACCGAGACCTTCCCCAAGTTCCTGGCGGACCTGGAAGGGCTGCTGACCGAGAACCGCGTGTTCAAGCAGCGCACGGTTGATATCGGTGTGGTCAATGCCGCGGACGCGCTGGCCTGGGGCTTTACCGGCCCCATGCTGCGCGGTTCCAACGTGGCCTGGGACCTGCGCAAGGCGCAGCCCTATGACAGCTACGAGGAATTCGACTTCGATGTCCCGGTCGGCCTGACCGGCGACTGCTATGCCCGCTATCTGGTGCGGATGGAGGAGATGAAGCAATCCATCTCCATCATCCGTCAGGCGCTGGACAAGCTGTCGAAGACGCCGGGTCCGGTAAAGGCCAACGACCGCAAGGTTACGCCGCCGACCCGCGGCGAGATGAAGCGGTCGATGGAATCCCTGATCCACCATTTCAAGCTTTATACGGAGGGCTACCATGTGCCCGCCGGCGACACCTACACGGCGACGGAGTCGCCGAAGGGCGAGCTGGGCGTGTATCTGGTGTCCGACGGGACGAACCGCCCGTACCGCTGCAAGATCCGCCCCACGGGCTTCTCGCACCTGCAAGCGATGGATTTCATGTCCAAGGGCCACATGCTCGCCGACGCCGTGGCGATCATCGGTTCCATGGACATCGTGTTCGGAGAGATTGATCGATGAGTGCCGCCCATTCCCATGGCCCCGCCGGGACGGAGCCGACCAGCTTCGAATTCACGGCTGAGAATATCGAGCTGGCCAAGCGCATCATCGCCAAGTATCCGGAAGGCCGGCAGCAGAGCGCGGTAATGCCGCTGCTGGATCTGGTCCAGCGCCAGTGCGGCGGCTGGCTGCCCAAGGTCGCCATTGATTACGTGGCGCATTACCTGTCCATCGCCCCCATCCGGGCGCTGGAAGTGGCCAGCTTCTATACGATGTACAATCTGAAGCCGGTCGGTAAGCATTTCGTCCAGGTCTGCACCACGACGCCGTGCTGGCTGCGTGGGTCGGACGAGGTGCTGCATGCCTGTGAGTCCAAGCTGGGGATCAAGGCAGGCCAGACCACGGAAGACGGCCAGTTCACGGTGATTGAGGTGGAATGCCTTGGCGCCTGTGTGAACGCGCCCATGATGCAGATCGGCGATGATTTCTATGAGGATCTGACGGCGGAGACGACGGAAAAGGTTCTGGATGCGCTGGCGCGGGGTGAGAAGCCCACCGTCGGCCCGCAGAACGGCCGCATCGGCGCCTGCCCCGCGGGCGGGCCGACAACGCTGACAGAATCGGCCATCAAGGCGGGCGTGAAGCCTGCTGGCCAGGCGTGAAGGGGAGGGTGAACAATGCTTCGCGATGAAGACCGCATCTTCACCAACCTCTACGGTTTCGAAAGCCCCTTCCTGGAAGGGGCCAAGGCCCGTGGCGACTGGTCCGGCACCAAGGAGATCCTGGATCTCGGCCGTGAGAAGATCATTGATCTGGTGAAGGAATCGGGCCTGCGCGGCCGCGGCGGCGCCGGTTTCTCCACGGGCATGAAGTGGTCCTTCATGCCCAAGACCAGCAATGGCCCCGTCTATCTGGTCGTGAATGCCGACGAAGGCGAGCCCGGTACCTGCAAGGACCGGGAGATCATGCGCCATGATCCGCACAAGCTGATCGAAGGCTGCCTGATCGCCGGTTTCGCCATCGGCGCGACGGCGACCTACATCTATATCCGTGGTGAGTTCTATTACGAGGCCGCCAATGTCCAGCGCGCCATCGATGAGGCCTATGCCTCGGGCCTGATCGGCAAGAACGCCTGCGGCTCCGGTTACGATCACGACATCTACCTGCATCTGGGCGCCGGCGCCTATATCTGCGGGGAAGAGACGGCGTTGATCGAAAGCATCGAGGGCAAGAAGGGCCAGCCCCGCAACAAGCCCCCGTTCCCTGCCATGGCCGGCCTCTACAGCCGCCCGACGACGGTGAACAATGTCGAATCCATCGCGGTGGTGCCGACCATCCTGCGTCGCGGGGCTTCCTGGTTCGCCAATCTGGGCCGTCCCAAGAACAGCGGCACCAAGCTGTTCTGCATCTCCGGTCACGTCAATCAGCCGGCGACCGTCGAAGAAGAGATGGGCATCCCGCTGAAGGAACTGATCGAGAAGCATTGCGGCGGCGTGCGTGGCGGTTGGGACAATCTGCTGGCCATCATCCCCGGTGGTTCGTCGGTTCCGCTGCTGCCCAAGGAAATCTGCGACACGGTCCTGATGGATTTCGACAGCCTGCGTGAGGTCCGGTCGGGCCTGGGCACGGCTGCGGTCATCGTCATGGACAAGTCCACCGACATCGTGAAGGCCATCGCGCGGTTGTCGAAGTTCTACATGCATGAAAGCTGCGGCCAGTGCACCCCTTGCCGTGAGGGGACGGGCTGGATGTGGCGGGTCATGGAACGTCTGGTGAAGGGCCAGGCGCATGTCGAGGAAATCGACATGCTGCTGGATGTCACCAAGCAGATCGAAGGCCACACCATCTGCGCCCTGGGTGATGCGGCCGCCTGGCCGATCCAGGGTCTGATGCGCCATTTCCGTCCGGAAGTGGAACGCCGCATCCTTGAATATCGCACGCGCGCCGACCGTGGCGCCCGCGTGGCGGCAGAGTAAGTCGGGGGCGGAGAGGATATCATGCCCAAGCTAACCATCGACGGCGTCGAAATCGAAGTCGCCCCCGGTACCTCGGTGCTGCAGGCCTGTGAGCAGCTCGGCATCGAAGTGCCGCGCTTCTGCTATCACGAGCGCCTGTCCGTGCCGGCCAACTGCCGCATGTGTCTGGTCGAGGTGGAGCGTATGCCCAAACCGGCCGCCAGCTGCGCGCTGCCGGTGGGCGAGGGCATGGTCGTGAAGACCAACAGCCCGGCCGTGCAGAAGGCCCGCAAGGGCGTAATGGAATTCCTGCTGATCAACCACCCGCTGGATTGCCCGATCTGCGACCAGGGTGGCGAGTGCGACCTGCAGGATCAGGCCGTTTCCTATGGCTATGACCGCGGTCGGTTCGAAGAGAACAAGCGCTCCGTCACGGACAAGTATATGGGCCCGCTGATCCGGACCTATATGACCCGTTGCATCCAGTGCACGCGCTGCATCCGCTTCGTGGATGAGATTGCGGGCGTCGCTGCCCTGGGCGGTCTGGCCCGTGGCGAGCATCTGGAAATCACCCCGGCCCTGGAAGCCGGTGTGAATTCGGAAATGTCGGGCAATCTGGTCGATGTCTGCCCCGTGGGTGCCCTGACCAGCAAGCCCTACGCCTTCAACGCCCGTCCCTGGGAACTGCGCAAGACCGAGAGCATTGATGTGATGGACGCCGTCGGCTCCAACATCCGCATCGATGCCCGCGGCGCCGAAGTGCTGCGCGTCCTGCCGCGCCTGAATGAAGATATCAACGAGGAATGGATCAGCGACAAGACGCGCTATGCCATTGACGGCCTGAAGCGCCAGCGTCTGGACAAGCCCTACGTCCGTGGCGCCGATGGCAAGCTGAAGCCCGCCACCTGGGCCGAGGCGTTTGCCGCCATCAAGGCGAAGCTGTCGGGTCTGTCGGGTGACAAGATCGCCGCCATCGCTGGTGATCTGGTCGATGTCGAAAGCGTGGTTGCGCTGAAGGATCTGATGGCCGCCCTGGGGTCGGCCAACCTGGATTGCCGCCAGGATGGTGGCTCGTTCGATACATCGAACCGCGCCGGCTATATCTTCAACAGCGGCATTGCTGGCATCGAGAATGCCGATCTCGTCTTGCTGATCGGCACCAACCCGCGCTGGGAAGCGCCGCTGGTCAATAGCCGCATCCGCAAGACCTATCTGACCGGCAAGCTGAAGAAGGTGGCGGTCATCGGTCAGAATATCGACCTGACCTACCCGACGGAGTGGCTGGGCAATTCCGGCAGCATCCTGAAGGAACTGGCCGCCGGCACGCATCCGTTCGTTGAGGTGCTGAAGGCTGCCAAGAACCCGCTGATCATCGTCGGTGCCGGTGCCCTGGCCCGTGGCGATGGCCCGGCCATCCAGACGGCGACCCGCACGCTGGCGGAAGCTGTCGGCGCCGTGCGCGACGATTGGAACGGCTACAACGTGCTGCAGCTGGCGGCCGGCCGCGTTGGCGCGCTGGATGCCGGCTTCCTGCCGGGGCAGGGCGGTCGCGATCTGGCTGGTATCCTGGCCGGTGCGCAGTCCGGTGCGATCGAGGCGGTCTATCTGCTGGGTGCCGATGAGATCGATACGGCCAAGCTGGGCAAGGCCTTCGTAATCTATCAGGGTCACCATGGCGATCGCGGCGCCCATCGCGCCGACGTCATCCTGCCGGGTGCCGCCTACACGGAAAAGAACGCCACCTACGTCAATACCGAAGGCCGCGTGCAGCAGGCCCGGCTGGCGGCCTTCCCGCTGGGTGAGGCGCGCGAGGACTGGAAGATCGTGCGTGCCCTGTCGGGTGAACTGGGCAATGCCCTGCCGTACGACACGCTGGCCCAGGTTCGTCAACGCATGGCGCAGGTGAACCCGGTTTTCGCCACCAATGACCGTCTGGTCGCCGGTACCTGGAGCGCCTTTGGCGGTGCGGGTCTGGTGGGTGACGGGCATTTCGTCTCGCCGGTGGTGAATTTCTACATGACAGATCCCATCAGCCGTGCGTCGCAGACCATGGCCGAATGCACGGAAGCGTTTGTGAAGCCGGCCCTGGCGGCCGCCGCGGCGGAGTAAGTGACGATGTGGGAATTGTGGGCTGAACTGCCGCTGATTGTGCGCATCGTCGCTTCGATCGTTGTGATCGCGGTGCCGCTGCTGATCGGCATGGCCATGCTGACCTATTTCGAGCGCAAGGTGATGGCGGCCATGCAGCTCCGCCAGGGTCCGAACATCGTCGGTCCCTTCGGTCTGCTGCAGCCCTTTGCCGACGGCCTGAAGCTGCTGGCCAAGGAAACGGTGATCCCCAGCGGCGCCAACCGGGTCGTCTTCGTCGCCGCGCCGATGCTGACCTTCCTGCTGGCGCTGGTTGCCTGGGCCGTGATCCCCTTCGGGCCGGGTCTGGTGCTGGCTGACATTAATGTCGGCGTGCTGTACCTGTTCGCCATCTCCTCGCTGGGTGTCTACGGCATCATCATGGCCGGCTGGGCGTCCAACTCCAAATACGCCTTCCTGGGTGGCCTGCGTGCTGCGGCGCAGATGGTGTCGTACGAGGTCTCGATCGGCCTCGTCATCATCACCGTCCTGCTGTGCGTCGGTTCGCTTAACCTGTCGAAGATCATCGAGGCGCAGAAGACCGTCTGGTTCTGCATCCCGCTGTTCCCGATGTTCATCATTTTCTTCATCTCGGCCCTGGCCGAGACAAACCGCGCGCCCTTCGACTTGCCGGAAGGTGAGTCCGAACTGTCGGGCGGTTTCAACGTCGAATATTCGTCGATGACCTTCGCCCTGTTCTTCCTGGGCGAATATATCAACATGATCCTGATGAGCGCCATGACCTCGGTGCTGTTCCTGGGTGGCTGGCTGCCGCCGCTGGATATTGCGCCGTTGAACTGGATCCCGGGGCCGCTGTGGTTCATCGCAAAGATCTGCTTCGTGTTGTTCTGCTTCATCTGGGTGCGTGCGACGCTGCCGCGTTACCGTTATGACCAGCTGATGCGTCTGGGTTGGAAGGTGTTCCTGCCTTTCTCCCTGATCTGGGTGGTGCTGACCGCCGGTGTGCTCGTCTATTTCGACCTGCTGCCGAAATGATTTTGTGAGGGGTGGGGCAAGTTTCAACCCCACCGTCCGATGATGCTTAAGGGCGGGCCCCGGTCCGTCCGATGATGGAGGTGAACCATGGCCCTGCTCGACCGTACCGCGCGCGGCCTGTTCTTGGTGGAGCTCGTGAAGGGACTGGCGCTGACATTCAGCTACATGTTCCGTCCGCGCGTGACCCTGAACTATCCGTTTGAGCGTGGGCCGACCAGCCCGCGTTTCCGCGGCGAACATGCGCTGCGTCGTTACGCCAATGGCGAAGAACGCTGCATCGCCTGCAAGCTGTGTGAGGCGATCTGCCCGGCTCTGGCCATCACCATCGAGGCCGAACCGCGTGAGGATGGCAGCCGCCGGACCACGCGCTACGACATCGACATGACCAAGTGCATCTATTGCGGTCTGTGCCAGGAGGCCTGCCCGGTCGATGCCATTGTCGAGGGGCCGAACCTGGAATTCGCCACGGAAACCCGTGAGGAGCTTTACTATAACAAGGAAAAGCTGCTTGCGAACGGTGACCGTTGGGAAGCGCAGATCGCGGCCAATCTGGCCGCTGACGCGCCCTACCGTTGATGCAATCGACGATGGCCGGGTCCCCGGCCATCTCCCGTCCTTCGCCCGGAGTATCCTCCGTGACCCAGTACCCGATGACCACAGCGCCGGAGGCGGCGTAACATGACACTGACCGCTGTCGCATTCTATGCGTTCGCCATCATCCTGCTGGCTTCTGCCGTGCGGGTGATCACGGCCAAGAATCCCGTGCACTCGGTTCTGTTCCTGATCCTCGCCTTCTTCAACGCCGCCGGCCTGTTCGTGCTGATCGGCGCTGAATTCGTGGCCATGATCCTGGTCATTGTCTATGTCGGCGCGGTGGCGGTGCTGTTCCTGTTCGTGGTGATGATGCTGGACATCAATTTCCAGGAACTGCGGCAGGGCTTCATGCAGTATCTGCCGGTGGGGCTGGTGATCGGTGCCATCCTGGTGGTGGAAATGGTGTTCCTGGCCGTCACGCAGCTGGGCGCCGGACCGGTCGGCGGCAAGGCGGACAATGCCCCGATCCCGCCGCTGGATCAGGTCACCAATACCGAGGCGATCGGACACATCCTCTATACCGACTATGTGTATGCCTTCCAGGTCTCCGGCCTGATCCTGCTGGTCGCGATGATTGGCGCCATTGTGCTGACCCTGCGGTCGCGCCCCGGTGTCCGTCGCCAGCAGATCGGGCAGCAGCTTGACCGCAAGCGGAGCGAGGTCGTGCAGGTGCGCAAGGTCCCGACGCGGGGGGGCGTCTAACATGGCAATCGGCGAAATCGGCCTGGCACATTATCTGACGCTGTCGGCCATCCTTTTCACCATCGGCGTGTTCGGGATTTTCCTGAACCGGAAGAATGTCATCGTCATTCTGATGTCGATCGAGATGATCCTTCTCGCGGTCAACATCAATCTGGTGTCCTTCTCCGTCTATCTGAACGACCTGGTGGGTCAGATCTTCACCATGTTCATCCTGACCGTGGCCGCGGCGGAAGCCGCCATCGGTCTGGCGATCCTGGTGGTCTATTTCCGCAACCGCGGCACGATCGCGGTTGAAGACATCAACATGATGAAGGGTTGAGGCGGGCATCATGGAAATCGCTGCCATCTTCCTGCCCCTGCTGGGCGCCTTCATCGCCGGGTTCTTCGGCCGGATCATCACTGACCGGGGTTCCCAGATCGTCACCTGCCTTGGCGTGCTGACGGCGGCCGTCCTGTCCGTGATCCTGTTCGTGCAGATCGGGTTCGGCGGGCACGAGGCTGCGCGCACGGTGGAACTGTTCACCTGGATCAACAGCGGCACCTTCGAAGTGTCGTGGGCGCTGCGCATCGACACGCTGACGGCCGTCATGCTGGTCGTGGTGAACGGCGTCTCTTCCATGGTGCATGTCTATTCGGTCGGGTACATGAGCCACGATCCGCACCGGTCGCGCTTCATGGCCTATCTGTCGCTGTTCACCTTCATGATGCTGATGCTGGTGACGGCCGATAATCTGTTGCAGATGTTCTTCGGTTGGGAAGGGGTGGGTGTCGCCTCCTATCTGCTGATCAATTTCTGGTACGAGAAGAAGAGTGCCAACGACGCGTCGATGAAGGCCTTCCTGGTCAACCGCGTGGGCGATTTCGGCTTCGCGCTGGGCATCATGGCCGTGTTCGTCATCTTCGGCACGGTGGAATTCGACGGCATCTTCAGTCAGGCGGCTGCCAAGGCCAACGACACATTCAACTTCCTGGGCTTCCAGGTGCATGCGCTGACCTGCGCCTGCCTGCTGCTGTTTGTGGGCGCCATGGGCAAGTCGGCCCAGTTGGGCCTGCACACCTGGCTGCCGGACGCCATGGAAGGCCCGACCCCGGTGTCGGCCCTGATCCACGCGGCCACCATGGTGACCGCCGGCGTCTTCATGCTGTCGCGCATGAGCCCGGTATTCGAATATGCCCCGGCCGCGCTGGAGGTGGTGACCATCCTGGGTGCCCTGACGGCCTTCGTGGCCGCCACGATCGGCCTGACCCAGTTCGACATCAAGCGCGTCATCGCCTATTCGACGATGAGCCAGCTGGGCTATATGTTCTTCGCCATCGGCGTCGGCGCCTATCCGGCCGCCATCTTCCACCTGATGACGCATGCCTTCTTCAAGGCACTGCTGTTCCTGGGTGCCGGTTCGGTCATCCACGCCATGTCGGATGAACAGGACATGCGCAACATGGGCGGCATCTGGAAGCTGATCCCGGCCACCTATGTGATGATGTGGATCGGTAACCTCGCTCTGGCCGGTATTCCGTTCTTCGCCGGTTACTTCTCCAAGGACATGATCCTGGAAGTGGCCTATGCCAAGCATTCGGCTGCCGGGTCCTTCGCCTTCTGGATGGGCATCGCTGCCGCCTTCATGACGGCCTTCTACTCCTGGCGCCTGCTGATCATGACCTTCCATGGCAAGCCGCGCGCGTCTGAGAAGGTGATGGCCCATGTGCATGAAAGCCCGGCCGTCATGCTGATCCCGCTGTTCGTGCTTGCCGTCGGTGCGCTGTTCGCAGGTTACGTCGCCTATCCCTGGTTCGTCGGCCACGACCTCCATCATTTCTGGGGTGACAGCATCGCGATGCTGGCGGGTGAGCACGGCACGATCATCGATGCTGCCCACCATGTTCCGGGCTGGGTGCCGCATGCGCCGCTGGTTGCGGGTGTTTCCGGTATCGCGCTGGCCTATGTCTTCTACATGTTCGTTCCCAGCCTTCCGGGCACGTTTGTCGGCATGTTCAAGGCGATCCATGCCCTGGTGTTCCGCAAGTACATGTTCGACGAACTGTATAATGCCCTGTTTGTTCGCCCGGCCATGAAGCTTGGCTTCGGCCTGTGGAAGGGCGTTGATATCGGTGTGATCGATGGCTTTGGCCCCGATGGCGCCGCCACGGTGACGCGTGGCCTGTCGGTGGTGACCAGCCGCCTGCAGTCCGGTTACGTGTACCACTATGCTTTCGTGATGGTGATCGGCGTGGTCGCATTGGCCGGCTGGTTCTTCCTGGTGCGTTGAGGTAGGGAGTCTTTCGAAATGGCCGATGTGCCGATCCTTTCGCTGACGACGTTCCTGCCCCTTGTCGGCGCGCTGTTCATCCTGCTCATCCGTGGGGAGGAGCAGAATGTCGCGCGCAACGCCAAGAGCGTGGCGCTGTGGACGTCGATCATCACCTTTCTGGTTTCGCTGTTCATCCTGACCGGCTTCGACCCCTCCAATCCCGGCTTTCAGCTGGTCGAAGAGGTGCAGTGGCTGCCGGCTTACAAGATCGCCTATCTTAAGGGCATCGACGGCATTTCCATCTGGTTTGTGCTGGCCTCGACCCTGCTGACCCCGATCTGCGTTTTGGCGTCCTGGGACGCTGTCGAAAAGCGCGTCAAGGAATTCATGATCGCGCTGCTGGTCCTTGAGACCATGCTGGTCGGCATGTTCACGGCGCTGGACTTCGTGCTGTTCTACCTCTTCTTCGAGGGGGTGCTGCTGCCGATGTTCCTGATGATCGGTATCTGGGGTGGACCGAACCGCGTCTACGCCTCCTACAAGTTCTTCATCTACACCTTTGTCGGTTCGGTGCTGATGCTGCTGGCCATCCTGGCCATGTATCTGACGGCCGGGACGATGGATATGCGGGTGATGGTGGACTACCCGTTCGCCGGTAACATGCAGATCTGGCTGTGGCTGGCGTTCTTCATCGCGTTTGCGGTCAAGACCCCGATCTGGCCCGCGCACACCTGGTTGCCCTTCGCCCATGTGGAGGCGCCGACCGCCGGCTCTGTCATGCTGGCCGGTGTGATGCTGAAGATGGGTGGCTATGGTCTGATCCGCGCCAATATCCAGATGCTGCCGGAAGCCAGCTTCTACTTCCAGGACCTGGTGTTCGTGATGTCGGTTGCCGCCATCATCTACACCTCGCTGGTGGCGCTGGCGCAGACTGACATGAAGAAGATGATCGCCTACAGCTCCGTGGCCCATATGGGTTACGTGTCCATGGGCATCTTCGCCGCCAACCAGCAGGGTCTGGACGGCGCCATGTTCCAGATGCTGAGCCACACTTTCGTGTCGGCCGCACTCTTCCTCTGTATCGGCGTTGCCTATAACCGCCTGCACACCCGCGAAATGGCCGCCTATGGCGGCATGGCCAAGAACATGCCGCGCTATGCGGTGGTGTTCGCCATTTTCATGTTCGCGTCGGTGGGTCTTCCGGGCACTTCCGGCTTCATCGGTGAATTCCTGACGATGCTGGCCGTGTTCGAGGTCAATACCTGGGTCGGCTTCCTGTCCGCCACCGGTCTGGTCCTGGGTGCCGCCTACATGCTTCTGCTGTACCGCAAGCTGTTCTTTGGCAAGCTGGAAAAGCCGGAAGTGAAGGCGATGCAGGACCTGAACTGGAAGGAAGTCACCTTCTTCGCCCCGCTGGTCGCGATCGTCATCATCATGGGCGTCTATCCGGCCAGCTTCCAGAATGTCTATAACCCGACCGTTGCGAAGATCCTGGCGGATCACGAGGCGTCGCTGAAGTCTGCCGGCCTGATCGAGACGAAGGCCGAGACCGCAGCGGCGACCCCGGCGGCGGCGCCCGAACAGGCGCCCAGCGAAACCCCGGCGACCCATCCGGCGAGCGAGAACTGAGCCATGGCAACCTATCCCGATCTGATCCCGGCCCTGCCTGAGATCTTCCTGGCCGTTGCCAGCATGGCCCTGTTGCTTATCGGTGTCTTCCGGGGCGACGGTTCGCTGCGCACGGTATCCTGGCTGTCTGTCGCATCGCTGATTGCCACCGGCTTTCTGGTCCTCCAGGGGCCGGAAGGGCGCAACGTCACCTTCAATGGTCTGTTCGTGGCCGATGGTTTTGGCGCCTTCGCCAAACTGTTGATCCTGACGGCGTCGGCCCTGTCCATCATCCTCTCCATCAATTACCTGGAGAAGGAGCGGGTGGCCCGGTTCGAATATCCGGTGCTGATCGTCCTGGCGACGGTCGGCATGCTGGCCATGGTGTCGGCCAATGACCTGATTTCGCTCTATGTCGGGTTGGAGCTGCAATCGCTTGCCCTCTATGTCATCGCTTCCTTCAAGCGTGACGTGGCCAAGTCGACGGAAGCCGGCCTGAAATACTTTGTGCTGGGTGCCCTGTCGTCCGGCCTGCTGCTCTATGGTTCGTCGCTGGTCTACGGCTTTGCCGGGACGACCAGCTTCGACAAGCTGGCCGCGGTTCTGACCGGGGCCGAAGGGGCGCCGTCGCTGGGTGTCATCGTCGGCATGGTCTTCGTGGCCTCTGGTCTGGCGTTCAAGATTTCGGCCGTTCCGTTCCACATGTGGACCCCGGACGTGTATGAAGGCGCGCCCACCTCGGTCACCGGCTTCTTCGCCGTGGCGCCGAAGGTGGCTGCCATCACCCTGTTCATCCGCGTCCTGGTCGGTCCGTTCGGCGACCTGGCTGGGCAGTGGCAACAGGTGATCGAATTCTGCGCCGGCGCTTCCATGCTGGTTGGTGCCCTGGGCGCTATCCAGCAGAAGAACATGAAGCGACTGATGGCCTACAGCTCCATTGGTCACATCGGCTACGCGTTGCTGGGCCTGTCGGCTGGTACGGCTGAAGGCGTGCGGGGCGTGTTGATCTACATGTCCATCTATCTGGCCATGAATGTCGGCGTCTTCGCCATCATCATGTCCATGCGCCAGAATGGCCGCGCCGCGGAGGAGATCGCCGATCTGGCCGGTCTGTCCAAGACGCACCCGCTGATGGCCTTCGCCATGGCCGTATTCATGTGGTCGCTGGCTGGTGTACCGCCGGCGGCGGGCTTCTTCGGCAAGTGGTCGGTGTTCCTGCCGGCTATTCAGTCGGGCCTCTATGGCCTGTCGATCATCGGCGTTATCGCCTCGGGTATCAGCTGCTTCTATTATCTGCGTGTCATCAAGGCGATGTACTTCGATGACGTGACGGAGCCGCTGGATCGTCCGGCGCCGACGGCCGGCTTTGTGGTGGCAGGCACGGCGCTGTTTGTCTTCCCGGTCTATATCTTCTTCCTGTCGCCGATCACGTCGGGCGCTGCGGCCGCTGCTGCGGCCCTGTTCGGGGCCCGGTGACGTATCGTTCCCGGCTCATGCTGACCGGAAGCAACAGCTCCTTGGAAACGCGGGCGGCCTTGCTGCCCGCGTTTTTTCATCTTCTGGACCTGGAAGAGTGTGCAAGCACCAATGACATGGCCAAGGAGATGGCCCGTCAGGGGGCCCCGGAGGGGACGATCGTGCGCGCCCGCCGACAGACGGCCGGGCGGGGACGTCGCGGCAGGGTCTGGAGCGCGGGGGAGGGGAATCTCGCCTGCTCGCTGATTTTGCGGCCGGGCTTGCCGCCGGGCGATGCCGCCCTCATTTCTTTTGTAGCGGCGGTTGCCGTTGGTGACGCCGTGTCTGCGCTGGTTCCAGGGCGTGTCACCCTGAAATGGCCGAACGATGTGCTGCTGGACGGGGCCAAACTGTCAGGAATCCTTTTGGAGTCCGAAGCGGATCGGGCAGGCCATGTCGAATGGTTGGTGCTGGGGGTCGGCATCAATGTGCGGCATTTCCCGGCGGAGGCGATGTATCCCGCCACCTGCGTTCAGGCCGGGGGTGGGCCTGATGATGTCGATCAGGTGTTTGCTGCCTATGCCGCGGCCTTTGTGGCCTGGTATCGCCGCTTCCTCTCCCAGGGGTTCGCGCCCGTGCGGGCCGCCTGGTTGAATGCGGCGCAGGGGTTGGGCGGGCCGGTAACGGTACGTCTGCACGATGAGAGCTTTACCGGCCGCCTGATCGACCTGGATGATGAGGGCGGATTACTGGTGGATGTTGGCGGATCAATCCGGCGGGTGACGGCCGGTGATGTGTTCTTTCGGGGCGGGGAGCCTTCGTGATGCTGTTAGCCATCGATGCCGGCAACACCAATGTCGTCTTCGCCGTCTTTGACGGGGATGAAAAGCGGGCGCATTGGCGCATCTCCACTGACAGCCAGCGGACGGCGGACGAATATGCCGTTTGGCTGGTGACCTTGATGTCGATGAAGGGCTTAGGGCCAGGCGACATCAATTCCGCCATCCTGTCCAGCGTGGTGCCGTCGCAGACCTATGCCCTGATCAAGCTGACGGAAGATCATTTCGGCTGCACGCCCATGCGCGTCGGTGATCCTGCCGTCGAACTGGGGCTGGAGGTCAAATTGACCAACCCGCGGGAGGCGGGGGCGGATCGGCTGGTCAATGCCGTGTCGGCCGTTGCCTCCTATGCTGCACCGCTGATCGTCATTGATATCGGCACGGGCACGACCTTTGACGTCGTGGATGCCAGCGGTGCCTTTGTCGGTGGCGTCATCGCGCCGGGGCCGGCCCTGTCGCTGGATGCGCTGCACCGGGTCGCTGCACAGCTTCCCAAGGTCGATATTGCGAAGCCGGAGGTTGCCATCGGCCGCGGCACGGTTGCCGCCATGCAGTCGGGCATGTTCTGGGGCTATACAGGCATGATCGAAGGTATTCTGAAAAAGATCATCGCCGAATTGTCGCCCGACGGGCGGACGCCGGTGACGGTGATCGGCACGGGTGGGCTGGTCCGCCTGTTCGCCGAGGGCACCGACATGATCCACCATATTGATGGGGACCTGACGTTGCGGGGTCTCCGGTTGATCCACACACGCAACAGTGCTGCCAACTGAATTCAGGACCGAATGACGGAAGAAAAGCATCTGGAGACCAAGGATTTCGACCCGAAGGCCCTGCATTTCGTTCCCCTGGGCGGGTCGGGCGAGATCGGGATGAATCTGAACCTCTACCATCACCAGGGAAAATGGCTGATGGTGGATCTGGGCGTCAGTTTCGGTGACGAAACGACCCCCGGTGTGGATATTATTCTGCCCGATACCAGCTTCATCGAGCAGCGGGTCGATGATCTGGTTGGTATTGTGCTGACCCATGCGCACGAAGACCATCTGGGGGCTGTCCCGCATCTGTGGGAGGATCTGCGCGTTCCCGTCTGGTGCACGCCGTTTACGGCCAGCTTCCTGAAGGCGAAGCTGGTGGAGACGGGGCTGCAGAATAAGGTGCCGATCAACGTCATCCCGCTGGGTGGCAAGGCAAAGATCGGTCCTTTCGATATCGAATTGATCAGTCTGACCCATTCCATCCCGGAGCCGAACGCCCTGGTCATCCGGACCGAGGCCGGAACGGTGCTGCATACGGGGGACTGGAAGCTGGACCCCGACCCCGTCATCGGTCTGCTGGCCGATGAAGAGGCGCTGAAGAAGCTGGGCCGGGAAGGCGTGACGGCCATGATCTGCGACAGCACCAATGCCATGGTGCCGGGCTGGTCCGGATCGGAAGCGGCCGTGAAGGAAAGCCTGACGGAGCTGTTCGGCCGTTATCAGGACACACGCATCGCCGTCACCTGCTTTGCCAGCAATGTCGCACGCCTGCATTCCATCGCGTTGGCGGCACAGGCGCACGGACGGCAGGTGGCGCTGGCCGGCCGGTCGCTGTGGCGGATCAACGAGGCGGCGCGGGCCAATGGTTATCTGACCGACCTGCCGCCCTTCCTGACGGAGCGGGAGGCGGGCTATGTCCCGCGGGAGAAGCTTGTCGTCATCTGTACCGGCAGCCAGGGGGAGCCGCGCGCGGCCCTCGCCCGCATCGCCAATGACGACCATCCCGATGTGGTGCTGGAACGGGACGACGTGGTCATCTTCTCTGCCCGTGAAATCCCGGGCAACGAGAAATCGATCGCCAAGATCCAGAACGGTCTGATGCGTCAGGGCATCCAGGTGGTGACTGCGGACGAAGAATTCGTCCATGTCTCCGGCCATCCGGCCCGCGATGAACTGGTGCAGATGTATCAGTGGGTCCGGCCCAAGATCGCCGTGCCGGTTCACGGTGAACATCGGCATCTGACTGTACATGCGGCCCTGGCCCGGGACTGTCAGGTCCCGGAGGTGGTGGTGCCCGAAGATGGTGGTGTCATCCGTCTGGGGCCGGGACCGGCGGCCATGATTGGCCATGTGCATGCGGGCAAGCTGTGCATCGACGGCAAGCGCATCGTGCCGCTGTCCAACATGGCCATGCGTGGCCGGGCCCGCATGGCCCAGGCCGGCGTGTCGATGGTGACCCTGGTCCTGACCCCGCGGGGGGAATTCCTGGCCGATCCGAAGGTCACGTCCGTCGGTCTGCTGGAAGAGGACGAGGTGGAAGAAGAGACGGCCGACCTGATCGCCCGGGTGCGGGGGGCAGTGGAGGCCCTGTCGCGCGCGGCCAAGCAGGACGACGCCCAGGTGAAGGAGGCGGCACGTCTGGCCATCCGCCGGTCCTTCAGTTCCAGCCAGGGGCGTAAACCCCTGACGGAAGTCCATCTGGTCCGCATCTGATGGGTGGGTATCGTGCGGTTTTGTCACGGGTGACGTCCGCGTCACCCGTGGCTATCTATTCCCGCAACGAACCATAAAAGAGGAACGTGGGTGATGATCGGCCGTTTGAATCATGTTGCCATTGTTGTGCCGGATCTGGCTGTGGCGGCGGAGACCTATCGCACGACCCTGGGCGCCACCGTGTCAGCGCCGCTGGATCTGCCCGACCATGGGGTGACCACGGTGTTCGTGGAACTGCCCAATACCAAGATTGAGTTGCTGCATCCGTTCGGGGAGGGCAGCACCATCGCCAAGTTCCTGTCCAACAACCCGTCGGGTGGCATCCACCATGTCTGCTACGAGGTGGAGGACATCATCGCTGCCCGTGACAAGCTGAAGGCCGACGGGCTGCGTGTCCTGGGCGACGGGGAGCCGAAGATCGGTGCCCATGGCAAGCCGGTGCTGTTCCTGCATCCCAAGGACCTGTTCGGCACCCTGGTCGAGATCGAGCAGGTCTGACGGCTTATACCAGCGGCGGGAAATCTTGACCGGGGGTCAATCTTTCCCGCCCCTCAATCGCCGGCGCCTACAGCCGTAGGCTTGGCTACGCCGCACGAGCGGCGTTGGGCACTGGATTGGAGGAACGCCATGGGTTGGGCTACCTGGGCTGCGATTTATTTCACTGTCTGGTGGACGGTGCTGTTCATGGTGCTGCCCTTCGGTGTGAAACGGGACGAGGCGCCAGAGCAGGGGCACCAGCCCGGCGCCCCGGCACGCCCCCTGCTGATGCAGAAATTCCTGTGGACGACAATGCTGTCGGCCGTCCTGGTTCTGATCGGCTGGGCCAGTGCGCATTTCCAGTGGATCGACTGGGCCGGGCTGTTCCGCGACTAGGTTACGCCCTATATCCTGAACGACAGGCAGAAACGGACCATCATGCCCGACGCCCAGGATCACAGCGCCTTGCAGATCGACCTTGTCGATCGGATTGCCGATATTCCCGCCGCGGATTGGGATGAATGCCTGGTCGGCACAGCTGGCGGGACCGACAATCCATTCCTGCGGCATGTTTTCCTGAATGCCTTGGAAATCAGTGGATCGGTGGGTGGTGACACGGGGTGGGAGCCCAAGCATCTGCGGGTCCGCGATGCCCAGGGGCGGCTGCTGGCCGTCATGCCGCTGTATCTGAAGTCGCATTCCTACGGCGAATATGTCTTTGACCAGCGTTGGGCCGACGCGTTCGAACGGGCGGGCGGGCAATATTATCCCAAGTTGCAGGCCTGCGTACCCTTCACGCCTGTGACGGGCCCGCGCCTGCTGTGCCGGGCCGATGCGCCGGCGGGTGTGGCGACGGCCATGATCGGCATGGTGCGGCGTCTGGCCGATGCCAATGACCTGTCGGGTGTCCATGTCACATTTCCCGACCAGGCCACCCATGACCGGTTGGTGGCGGCCGGCTGGCTGTCGCGCATCGGCACCCAATATCACTGGGAAAACCGGGGATACCGGCATTTCGACGATTTCCTGGCCGCCTTCAGCAGCCGCAAGCGCAAGGCGGTACGCAAGGAGCGGCAGGTGGTGGCCGACAGTGGCGTTGAACTGCTCACCCTGACCGGGGCCGATCTGATGGAAGAACATTGGGCCGCCTTCGACCGGCTTTACCGGACCACATCGGATCGCAAGTGGGGTTTTCCCTATTTGACGCGGGACTTCTTTTTCCGCCTGGGGGAGGGGATGGCCGATCAGGTGGTGCTGGTTCTGGCGCGTGATGGGACGCGTTGGGTTGGCGGCGCCCTGAACCTGCTGGGTGAAACCACGCTCTATGGCCGCAACTGGGGTGGGGCCGGGGATTATCCCTTCCTGCATTTCGAGGCCTGCTACTACCGGGCTATCGATTTCGCCATCGAACGCGGTCTGACGCGGGTCGAGGCGGGTGCGCAAGGGGAACACAAGATCCAGCGCGGCTATCTGCCGGTGAAGACCTGGTCGGCCCATTACCTGGCCCATCCCGGCTTGCATCGTGCCGTTGCCGACGTTCTGGAGCGGGAGCGTTCCGCCATGGAGGCACAGATTGCCGAACTGAGCCTGGAAAGCCCTTATCGACAGGGGGATTAGGGTCCATCTGCTTTTTTTCGGAAGCACCTTATGGACTCTCAGCTTTCGGCAGAACCGACCGGTGACGGTTTTGCCGGGTGGGTCCCTGCGGGGCCGGGAATTTTCGTCCCGCACCGGGGTTCAGCAACCCGGCAGCTTTTGCCTTTCACGAAAAATATCAATAAAATCAACGTAGACGGACGTTGGCACACCCCTTGCTTTTAGGACTGCGAACCGAATTGGCCCGGATGGGCCCAGAACCGCAGCACCAAGGAGCCACCCCATGTCGTTCGTCCAGGATTGCGTCAGCATCTCCCGTCAGCACCTGATGGCCGGTTACCTGGCCGAAGCCGAAATGAGCTGCCGGACGGCATTGCAGGTCGAGCCGGCGCATTCGGAGGCCACGCACCTGCTGGGGATCATCGCCCTTCAGTCCAACCGTGCGGCAGAAGCCAACGAGCTGTTCGCCAAGGCCATCGAGCTGGATGACCAGCGCGCCGAATACCATAACAGCCGCGGCGTCCTGCTCTATGGCTGCCGCCGCTTCGAAGAGGCCGAGGCCGAGTTCGCCAAGGCCGTCGATCTGGATCCCGGCAATGGCGTCTCGCACAATAATCTGGGCAACGCCCTGCGCGCCCAGGGCCGTCTGGCCGAGGCCGAGCGCTGCTTCCGCGCCGCTGTGGCCCAGCGCCCGGCCTATGCCGAAGCGCACAACAACCTGGGCAACACGCTGCGTGAGCTGGGCAATCTGGCCGAAGCGGAATTCTGCTTCCGCCACTCCCTGGGCCTGATGCCCAAGAACCTGGACGCTGCCTATAACCTGGCAGCCCTGCTGCTCTATACCGAGCGTCTGGACGAAGCCGGTCGCCTGTTCGCCAATGTCCTGGCCGGCGACCCCAGCCGGGCGGAGGCGGCCATCGGTCTGGCCCAGGTGTTCCAGGGTCAGAACCGCATTGAGGACGCCGTCGCCCTGCTGACCGGGGTTCACAACCGCATGCCCGACAATGCCGCCGTCCTGTTCGCCCTGCAGCTGCTGCGCTCCACGCAGATCCCGGCCTGGCACATCCCCATGATCAATGATCATGAACGCAACGATGCTTATGAGGCGGCGGTCGAAAACGCGGTGAAGGAAGGCGACATCGTTCTGGAAATCGGTACGGGTTCCGCCCTGGTCGCCATGATGGCCGCCCGCGCCGGTGCCGACCATGTCTATACCTGCGAGATGCACAAGCCGCTGGTCGAAGTGGCCCGCGAGACGGTGGAACTGAACGGCTACAGCGACAAGGTCACCGTTATCGGCAAGAAGTCCACCGATCTGGTGATGGGGCAGGACATGCCGGAAAAGGCCGATGTCTTCGTGTCAGAACTGATCAATGTCGGCATGCTGGCGCCTGATATGCTGACCATCCTGCAGCATGCGCGCCAGAATCTGCTGAAGCCCGGTGCCAAGATCATCCCGGCCGCCGCCACCGTCTACTGCGCCCTGATCCAGGCCGACGACATGCGCCGCATCAGCCCGGTGCGCAATATCAACGGCTTCAACATGTCGAAGTTCGACCAGTTCCGCACGCCGGGCTATGCCACCATCGATCTGGCCGCCGAACCGCACCAGATCATGTCCGACACGACGGAGGCCTGGTTCTTCGACTTCTACAAGAACATGGCCGACAGCGATGCCAAGACCCTGACCGTCACCGCGACGGAAACGGGTGTGGCCCACGGCGTGGCCTTCTGGTTCCACCTGCATATGGACGACCAGGTCACCTATGACAGCAAGTCGTCCACCCGCACCAACCATTGGAAGCAGGCCGTCTACTTCTTCGACCAGGATATCGAGGTGCAGAAGGGCAAGCCCGTGATGATCGGCACCGGCTACGACCGCACCCAGATCCACTTCTATATCTGATCGGGTCTTTCGGAACGCGATACCGATGCAGGCTTGATTTCTTGCCGGACCTCACGCCGTATCTGTTTCGCCAATGCGAGGGCGGTGCCAAAAGGGCGCCGCCCTTCGTCTGTTCCGGGACCCTAAATGAACCTGATTTTCCGCCTGGCTATTGTTTTCTTCTCCGCCCTGCTGTCGCGGCGCCGGTTGGGGCCGCTGGACATGTCGGTCCTGTCCATGCGGGTCTGGCTGAACGATATCGACACCAACCTGCACATGAACAATGGCCGCTATTTCACGGTGGCCGATCTGGGGCGGCTGGATCTGATGATCCGCAGCGGCATGCTGGGCTTGGTGCTGAAGCGCAAATGGGCGCCGGCCCTGGGCGGGGCGACCGTGCGCTTCCGCCGTGAATTGAAGCCGTTCCAGCCCTATCGCCTGAAAACCCGCGTCCTGTGCTGGGAAGGGCGCTGGATCTATCTGGAACACGTCTTCGAAGCGATGGATGGGCAGATGGCCGCCGTCATCGTCGTAAAGGGTGTATTCCTGGAACGCGGCCGGTCGATCGACACGTCCGAGCTGATGCACCATATGGGCATCGACCTGCCCAGCCCGCCCATGCCGCCGGATATCCGCGCCTGGCAGGAAGCGCAGCAGGCGATCAGCGACCGGGCGAAGGAAGGGTGAGTCCCCAAAACGAAAAAGGGAGGCCGAAGCCCCCCTTTTCCGCGCCCAATCGACCTCACCGGTCGATCAGCTTCTGCGTCAGATAGACAACCTGCATCGCCGACATTTCCGCCCGCTGCTTCAGGTTGGCAGCCGCCGCGTGGCCGCCTTCCATGTTCTCAAAATAGATGACCTTGTGGCCCTGGCTTTCCAGCCTGGCCACGAATTTGCGGGCATGGCCCGGATGCACGCGGTCATCCTTGGTGGAGGTATAGACGAAGGCTTCCGGGTACTTTGCGTCCTTGCGCACATTCTGATAGGGGCTGAATTTGGCGATCCAGGCGCGTTCGTCGGCCTTTTCCGGGTCGCCATATTCGGCCATCCAGGACGCGCCGGCCAGCATGGTGTGATAGCGCATCATGTCCAGCAGCGGCACGGCCACGATGACGGCGCCGAACAGGTCCGGCCGCTGGGTCATGGTGACGCCGGTCAGCAGACCGCCATTCGACCCGCCCTGGATGCCCAGGCGCGCCGGCTTGGTCACCTTGGTCTTGATCAGGTCCTCGGCCACGGCCTGGAAATCATCATAGGCGCGCTGGCGGTTGCCCTTCAGCGCCGCCTGATGCCAAGCGGGGCCATATTCGCCACCACCACGGATATTGGCGACGACATAGGTGCCGCCCTGCTGCAGCCAAGCCTTGCCCATGACCGACATATAGGACGGCGTCTGCGAAATCTCGAACCCGCCATAACCATAGAGCAGGGTCGGATTCTCCCCGTCCGCCTTCTGATCCTTCCTACGGACGATGTAATAGGGGACCTTGGTGCCGTCCTTGGACGTGGCGAAACGCTGATCGGCCGTAAACGGGCTGGCATCGAACCGGGCGGGCAGGGATTTGATGGCCTCGGGCTTGCCGCCATTGGTCATGACATACAGCGTGTCGGGCTGCAGGAAGTTGGTGTAGTTCACCAGCACATCCGTGCTGTGCCCGTCCGTCGACACGATGTTGACGCTGCCATTGGCCGGCATGTCCACATCGGCCGTGGTCCAGCCCTTGGCCCCCTTGCGCGCCGCCACAAACCGCCCGGCGACATTGTCCAAGAGGTCGATATAGATGGCGTCCTTGGCGATGCCCACGCCCTGGATGGCGGTTGTCGGGGCCTGGGCCAGAATGACATCGACGCTGCTTATGCTGCCGCTGGCGGCTTGGGCCATGGGTACGGCAACCAGATCCCCGCGCTTCAGCGACTTGCTGGCCACCGACCAGTCATCACGCAGCCAGACGATCAGGTCCCCATTCATCACGCCCTTCAGATCAACCGTCTGTGGCAGGGCCAGCTTCTTCGGCTTGCCATCGGCGCCCAACTGGTACCATTCCTCGGTGAAGAAGTCGGGACCACGCTGCAACAGGATGGTGCTGCCTTCCGGCCGGTGGATGCCCCAGGGGCGCGCCCAGACGTCCTTTTCGCCCACTTCCATGACGATGGGGGCCTGTGACAGGTCGGTGCCGCGCTTCCACAGGCGCACCTGACGGGCATAGCCGCTGTCGGTCATGGTGCCGGGGCCGTAATTGGTGGCGACCAGCAGCGTATCCTTGTCCAGCCAATCGACGGTCTGCTTGGATTCCGGCGTCTGGAACCCGTCCTTCACGAAGCTTTTCGTGGCGACGTCGAATTCGCGCACGGTGACGGCATCCTTGCCGCCATCCGACAGGCTGACCAGACAGCGGCCGGCATCGGCGCCAAAGCAATTATGGCCCTTATAGACCCAGTTCTTGCCTTCATCCTTGGACAGTTGGTCGATATCCAGGATGGTTTCCCAGGCCGTATCCTTGGACTTGTAGCTGTCCAGGGTGGCACGGCGCCAGACGCCGCGGACATTGGTCTGGTCCTGCCAGAAATTATCGACCTTGCCGCCCTCCAGGCTGCCATAGGCGATACGGTCCTTGGCGGTCAGCACGCGCTCGGCCTCGGCGCGGATCGGTTCGAACCGGGGATCGTTCTTCAGCCGGGCGAATGTCGCCTCATTATGCTGCTTGCCCCAGTCCAGGGCCTTCTGGCCTTCCACCTCCTCCAGCCAGACGAACGGGTCCTGCTTGGCCTGTTCGTCGGCAAACGGGGTGGTCGAGGGTGTTTCCGCTGCCAGGGCAGGGGTGGAGCTAAGTGCGATCAAGGCCGCCGCCGTCATCAAAGCGTTGCGCACAGACATGGTCCGCTATGTCCCGTTTGTTCATGCCCGCTGGCCGTCCGGTGCCACCGGTTCTTGACCTATCTGGGTATCATTGACGCGACAGGGTCGTAAGCGGCTGATACAAACCTGAAACAATTCAGACGTCGGTTGCGGGCTGTACGCGCGGACCGGTCGATGCCGCCTCACGGCCGCGGGTGAAATTTCCCGCCCGTCAGGGGTTCCGGCACCCCCGTCGTGCCCGGCAGGGACAAGGGCAGGCCCAGCCGGGAGCGCACGGCCAGATAGGCGAAGGCTTCGGCCTCCAGCGCATCGCCGTTCCAGCCCAGCCCGTCGACGGGGGAGACGGGGGCGCCTTCCAGCCGGTCGGCCAGCATCCACATCAGGGTTTCATTGCGCCGGCCGCCGCCGCAGATCAGCCAACGTTTGGGCCGGGTGGGCAGATGGTCCAGGGACCGGATGATGCTTTCGGCTGTGAAGGCCGTCAGGGTGGCCGCGGCATCCTCTGTCGACAGGTTGTTCAAGGCCGCACGGGACCAGGCGTCACGGTCCAGCGATTTGGGTGGCGGGGCCACGAAATAATCATGGTTCAGAAGTCGACCCAGCAGCACCTCGTCCACGGTGCCGCTGCCCGCGATGCGCCCGCCATCATCATAGGGCTCGCCCGTGCGGGCCAGGACCAGATCGTCGATCAGGGCATTGCCGGGACCGGTATCGAAGGCAACCACATCCAGCGGCCCCTCGCCCAGCCAGGTGATGTTGGCGACCCCGCCAATATTCAGGATGGCCAGCGGTCGATCCAGATCGCCCGCCAGCGCCTGGTGATAAAGCGGGACCAGGGGGGCGCCCTGACCGCCGGCCTGCACATCGGCCGTGCGGAAATCATGTACGACGTCGATGCCGGTGGCCGTCGCCAGCCGAGCGCCGTCACCGATCTGCCAGGTGTGGCGGCGATCGGGCGCGTGCAGAATGGTGTGGCCGTGAAAACCAATCAGGTCCACCTGATCGGTCGCGACCTCCTGCACGCGCAGCAGGCTTTGCACAGCTTCGGCATGCAGGTCGGTCAATTCCGCCTCCACCCCCGCCACATCACCGACACCGCCCAGCACGGCCCGCAGCCGGTCACGGAAGGCGCGGCGATAGGGGGTGAAGATGAAGCCCAACGGCTCCACCCAGCCATGCCCGTCCGTGCGGACCAAGGCGGCATCGATACCGTCCATCGACGTACCGCTCATCAGGCCAATGGTCAGGAAACGCTGCAATGCCATCACGCACCCGTGTTCTTGATACCCGGTGCCAGCCATCCGGGATGGCTGGCTTCGGCGGCACATGCCGCCGCCGCGCCGGTCGGCGCGGATACCAGAGGTCAAATCTTTTGACCTCTGGTACGCGTCGGGATGTGCTACCACGCCCGTGGCCAATGGGGCCATTCCCGAACTTCAAGGTCCATGAAAGATGAGCACGACCACCGTTCCCGCGAACATCAAGTCCGAATTCCTGCGCGTGATGGTGGAGCGTGGCTATTATCATCAGGCCACGGATCTGGAGGCATTGGACAAGCAATTGTCCGATGGCATCGTCACCGGCTATATCGGGTTTGACGCCACGGCGACCAGCCTGCATGTCGGCTCGCTGATTCAGATCATGATCCTGCGCCGCTTGCAGCAGGCGGGGCACCGCCCCATCGCCCTGATGGGCGGCGGCACGACCAAGATCGGCGACCCGACCTTCAAGGATGAAGCGCGCCCCCTGCTGACCAACGAGGTCATCGACCAGAATATCAAGGGCATCCTGACACCCTTCAACCGGCTGATCCAGTTCGGCACGGGGCCAACGGACGCCGTGCTGGCCAACAATGCCGAATGGCTGGACGAGTTGCGCTACATCCCGTTCCTGCGCGATGTCGGCCGGCATTTCACCATCAACCGTATGCTGACCTTTGACTCGGTCAAGCTGCGTCTGGACCGTGAACAGCCGCTGACCTTCCTGGAATTCAACTACATGATCCTGCAGGCCTACGATTTCGTGGAGTTGCAGCGCCGGTTCGGCTGCACCTTGCAGTGCGGCGGGTCGGACCAGTGGGGCAATATCGTCAATGGCGTGGAACTGGGCCGACGCATCGCCAATGCCCAGTTGTTCGGCCTCACCTCCCCGCTGCTGACCACGTCGTCGGGTGCCAAGATGGGCAAGACGGCGGCCGGTGCCGTGTGGCTGAACGAGGATCGCCTGTCCAACCTGGATTTCTGGCAGTACTGGCGCAACACGGAAGATGCCGATGTCGGCCGCTTCCTGAAGCTGTTTACCGACCTGCCGCTGGCGGAGATCGCCCGGCTGGAGGCGCTGCAGGGCGCAGAGATCAACGAGGCCAAGAAGATCCTGGCGACGGAGGTCACGGCCCTGGTCCGCGGCCGCGAAGCCGCCGAACAGGCCGCCGAGACCGCCCGCCGCACGTTCGAGGAAGGGGCCGCGGCCGAAGGTCTGCCTACGATCGAACTGGCGGCCGCCGCCCTGGCCGACGGTGCCTATCTGGCCGACCTGATGGTCCAGGCCGGATTGTCCGCCAGCAAGGGCGAGGCGCGCCGCCTGATCAAGGGCAATGGCGTGAAGGTCAATGACGGGGCCGTCTCGGACGAGGCCTATAAGCTGTTTGCCTCCCATGTCGGCGATGACGGCGTCATCAAGCTGTCGGCCGGCAAGAAGCGCCACGCCCTGGTGAAACTGGTGTGATGTCGGCAGGTCATTCTGGTCAGACGGGAAGATTTGCCTTATAGTCGGGAGAAGGTGGGACGGTGCGCTAACACCGGCCCACCCTCCTTATGCCCGGTTGATCAGGATGGTGACGTGCAACACACGCCGCCGCCAGATCGTGAACCGGAGCAACAGGATAAAGGGCATATTCCTCATGCCTCTTTACCTCCGTTGACGGCGGTCCGGCCAATTCCGGGCCGCCGTTTTCGATTCTGCCGGGGGTGGACTTTTGTTTAAGGGAAAATACATAGGGTTATATTCGTCACGGCGGCTTCCGGGTTCGCCTGCAATGCTTGCTTTAATATCTGATCATGTCCCGTCGGACACGAGACGGACGGTGCTGGGTATTTTCTGCGAAATGTGGGAACCTTCTGACTCCGGATGGCAATAATCTGAACAGGTATACTTGTGCGTGCCCCAGACCTGACGAGCGATGGCTGGTGTCTTGACGATGGTGAAGCCTATCACCACGCGGCGCCGACCACGTTCTGGATTCCCGACCGCCAGCAGCGTGAAGGTCTGGAACCCGGCGATTTCGCGAAGCTGATCTTTCAGATCGCCTTGGCTGGGGGGGATGGCAAAGAGGTCGCGTTCGAACGCATGTGGGTTATCGTGCGAGAAAGGACGGCTGATGGCTACCTGGGGGTTCTGGACAATGACCCCGACGCCATTGAGGAGAATGATCTACTTTGGTCCGGTACCGCGTTGCCTTTCCAGCCAAGGCATATCATCAACATCCTCAAAGGAGATGAGGCGAGCCGTGCGCTGGCGATGCAACCACCCAGGATGCAATGGCCGCCGGGCTGATTTTCACGGGTTGCCGGCAGAAGGGGGGCGAGCTGGGCCTTTGTCATGGCCGAGAATTCTGTATATGTTCTCCCCACCATGATTGACGATCTGATCGACGAGCCGTACCCGGCGCACCCGCCCGCAACCGCGCACCGCCCCTATCTGGACGGGTTGAACCCGGTCCAGCGGCAGGCGGTGGAGGCACTGGACGGGCCTGTCCTGGTGTTGGCCGGCGCTGGTACCGGCAAGACGCGCGTGCTGACCACGCGGCTGGCGCATCTGCTGCTGTCGCGGCGGGTCAGCCCGTGGAACGTGCTGACCGTGACCTTCACCAACAAGGCCGCGCGGGAGATGCGGGAGCGGGTGGACAACCTGCTGGGTGGTCAATCCGAAGGCTGGTGGATGGGCACCTTCCATTCGCTGGCTGCCCGCATCCTGCGCCGTCATGCCGAACTGATCGGCCTGAAACCCAGCTTCACCATCCTGGACACCGACGATCAGATCCGTCTGGTGAAACAGTTGATGGAGGCGGAGAATATCGATGCCAAGAAATGGCCGGCGCGCGTGCTGCTGTCCATCATCGAACGCTGGAAGGACCGGGCGCTGACGCCCGACAAGCTGAAGCCGGAAGATGCGGGCGACGCCGCCAATGGCCGCATCCTTTCCATCTACCGGCAATATCAGGAACGGTTGCTGAGCCTGAACTGCTGTGATTTCGGGGATCTGCTGCTGCATAATATCACGCTGTTCCAACAGCATAATGACGTGCTGATCGAGTATCAGAACCGCTTCAAATATATCCTGGTGGACGAATATCAGGACACCAACGTCGCCCAGTATCTGTGGCTGCGTCTGCTGGCCCAGGCCCATCGCAATATCTGCTGCGTGGGCGACGATGACCAGTCCATCTATGGCTGGCGCGGGGCGGAGGTGGGGAACATCCTGCGGTTTGAGCATGATTTTCCCGGTGCCCAGGTCATCCGTCTGGAACAGAATTACCGCTCCACCGCCCATATCCTGGGGGCTGCCCACGGCATCATCGCCAATAATCATGGTCGCCTGGGCAAGCAGCTCTGGACCGAGACGGAGGGCGGGGAGAAGGTGCGCGTGCGCGGCCTGTGGGACGCGGAAGAAGAAGCGCGCTGGGTCGGGGACGAGGTAGAGGCGCTGCAGCGCAAGGGCGTCAGCCTGGGCCAGATGGCCGTGCTGGTCCGCGCCGGGTTCCAGACGCGCGAGTTCGAGGAACGGTTCATCACCTTGGGCCTGCCTTACCGCGTCATTGGCGGCCCACGCTTCTATGAGCGGCAGGAAATCCGCGATGCGCTGGCCTATCTGCGTGTGCTGGTCAGTCCGGAGGATGATCTGGCGTTCGAGCGGATCATCAATACGCCCAAGCGCGGCATCGGGGCGACCACCATCCAGCAGCTTTACGTCGCCGCCCGCACCCTGGGCGTGCCGCTGACGGAGGCCGCCTGGAAGCTGTCGCAGACGGATGAACTGAAGCCCAAGATGCGCAGTACCCTGGGCGGGCTGTCGCAGGATTTCTTCCGCTGGCAGGCGCTGATCGACCGGGTACCGCATACGGAACTGGCCCAGACCGTGCTGGATGAAAGCGGCTATACCCGCATGTGGCAGGAGGATAAGAGCCCCGAGGCCCCCGGCCGCCTGGACAATCTGAAGGAACTGATCAACGCCATGGGTGAGTTCGAGAACCTGACCGGGTTCCTGGAACATGTCTCCCTGGTCATGGAAAATGCGCAAGGGTCGGGGGCGGAGCAGGTGTCGCTGATGACCCTGCATGGCGCCAAGGGCCTGGAATTCGACGTCGTTTTCCTGCCGGGATGGGAGGAGGGGGTGTTCCCCAGCCAGCGCACCCTGGATGAGAACGGCATTGCCGGGCTGGAAGAAGAACGCCGGCTGGCCTATGTCGGTATCACCCGCGGCCGCAAACGGGTCTATATCAGCCACGCCGCCAATCGGCGCATCCATGGCACCTGGGCCACATCCATCCCGTCGCGCTTTGTTGAGGAACTGCCGGCCGAGCATATCGAGACGGAGAACAATCCCGGCATCGGCGGGGCGGGCTTTGGCGGCAGCATGCGCGAAAGCGCCTATGGGGGCGGGTTCGGCGGTGGTTGGAAAAGCCCGGGCGGCGGCGGCTTCGGCGACCGTTTCAACCGCATGGGGCAGAAGGCGGCCCAGGCCCCGGCGCGGGCCGGTGGCCGGTTGCTGGAAGGGACAGCCGTCGATGTGACCCCGCGCAGCCGGCCTAACCGGCCCTATAATCCCGGCGACCGCGTGTTCCACACCAAGTTCGGCTATGGCACCGTCAAGGCGGTGGAAAACGACAAGCTGGAGATCAGCTTCGATGTGGCCGGCATCAAGAAGGTGATGGACAGCTTCGTGGTGCCGGCCGATCAGGCGGGATAAGGGGCCAGCCTCATCCCCACCAGTCCAGCAGCAGGTCGGGCCAGCGGCGCAGCGGGTTGTCGGCGGCGATGCGGGGGCCGTGACCGAAGCCGTGGCCGCCCTTGGCATAGACATGCAGTTCGGCCGGCACCCCTTCCTTGCGGCAGGCGGCGTGGAAGGACAGGCTGTTTTCCACGGGCACAGCCCCGTCATCGGCCGTATGCAGCAGGAAGCTGGGGGGCGTGTCGGCCGTGACCTGACGGTCGGCCGACCAATGCTCCACCGAGGCCGCATCGGGATTGGCCCCCAGCAGCCGGTCGCGCGAGCCGGCATGGGTGACACCGGCCTGCATGCTGATGACCGGATAGATCAGAGCCTGGCGTGCGGGGCGGGCGGACAGCGTGTCGGCTGCATCCACGGGATCATAGACCTTTTCCCCATAAAGCGTGCCCAGTGTGGCGGCGACATGGCCGCCGGCAGAAAAGCCCATGCTGCCCAGCCGGTCGCCATCAATGCCAAACTCCCGGGCCCGGTGACGGATCAGGCGCATGGCGCGCTGGGCGTCCTGCAACGCCACGGCGGGGCCGTGCTGCGGCGCTTCCCCCGGCAGGCGGTAGGTCAGGACGAAGGCGGTGAAGCCGCGGGCGGCCAGCAGGGGGCCCAGTTCGTTACCCTCCTTATCCACCACCACCCGTTGATAGCCGCCGCCAGGTGTGATCAGGATGGATCGGCCGCTGGGCACGGCGGCGCGATGGACGGTCAGGAAGGGGCGGGTGATGCCGTCAATATAGCGGTCGGGCATCGACGGGTCCTGCCCCCGTTCGACCAGCCGCTGCTGCAACGGTGCCCCGGCGGAGCCTGGCCCCACGCCGCCCGGCCAGATCTCGATCGTTTCCGTCGGCCCGACGGCCGCGGCCGGGGCCCGACCGGCCGTCAGCACCCCTGCCACCATCATCGATCCACGCAGCCAGTCGCGCCGTGACACTGCCATATCCCTGCCCAATCCCCTGTTAACGGTAACCGGTAGCAACCATGCCGGGGCGCGCGGTTCAGCGCAAGCGGGGAAGGGCAGGCGGCTGCGACAAGCCGCCACATCGGCCGAACCGTTTGCCAGGAATAAGGTGTATTTCAAATATAGCTTTACGGAAATGGATCATGAGCCCCATCACCGCCCACCTGAAACACGACCATGCCGAGTTGAAGCGCATCCTGGATCAGGTGCGCCAGCAGGGGATCGGCACGGCACAAGGCCGCGCCACGCTGCTGGCGGCGCGCGACCTCTTCACCGACCATATAAGGCGGGAGGATGAGGAGTTTTACCCCGACTACCGCCGTCTGGCCCTGCGCGACCCCGTACGGGCGGCCACGGCGGAGCAGTTCGCGCGAGAGATGGTGGACCTGGGCGGCCAGATCCTGGCCTTCTTCGAAAAGTACAGGGAGGGCGGTTCCGGCCTGGATTTCGCCATCGATTTCGGCCGAATGAGCGCGCTGCTGCAATCCCGCTGGCATAAGGAGGAGGCGATCCTCTATGCCCGCTATGACGAGATGGCGGCGCGTCAGGCGGCGTAGGACACTGACCGTAAGTTGCTGCGGAGACTGGCAGAATTGGGGTGCCGCATCATCCAAAGTTACCTCAGCCTGCGCACATCGGCGCAAGCTTAACTCTCCATATTAACCTGCCTCCCCCGCGAAAGCGGGGGTCCAGGGGCCCCAAGCGACAACGCGTCGGTGCTCTTGACTCCTGGACCCCCGCTTTCGCGGGGGAGGCAGGGAAGGTGAAGCCTCAATCTTAGCGCCCATGGGCCGCACCAGGGGTGACGGGTGAGGTCCCCCTAAACCTGACAAACCCTATCCCCCCGTCGGGGCCGGCTTTTCCGGTTTCGGCGGCTTGGGCGGGGCGGTCAGGGCGGCGATGCGGGAGGCGTATTTCTCCGGCTCCCCCTTGACCAGCAGGGGCAGTTCGGCGGCCAGCACATCCAGCAGCTTGGGCAGCCAGACCTCGTCCACCTTGGCGAAATTGCCCAGCACCCAGCCATGCACCCGGTCCTTGTCGCCGGGATGGCCGATGCCGATGCGCACGCGCCAGTAATCCTTGCCGATATGATCGTCGATGGAGCGCAGGCCATTATGCCCGCCATGGCCGCCGCCCTGCTTCACCCGGATTTTTCCGGCGGCGACATCCAGTTCGTCATGCAGGACGATGGTGTCGTTGGGCGTCAGCTTATAAAAGCGCATGGCCTCTCCGACCGACTGGCCGGACAGGTTCATGAAGGTCTGCGGCTTCAGCAGGAAGCATTTTTCGCCGCCCGCCATGCCTTCGGCGACCATCCCTTGAAAGCGGCGCTTCCAGGGGCCGAAGCCGTAGCGGCCATGGATTTCGTCCACGGCCATGAACCCGACATTATGCCGGTGCCGTTCATATTCCGGGCCGGGATTGCCCAGTCCGACCAGCAGACGCATCATCGGGATCCGCTATATTATTCCTCAGGCGCCGGGCGCCTGCATCCGCAGGCTCGGGCTTACGCGGCATGGGCCGCGCGGCAGCAGTCGCCGCCGAATCCGCATCCGGTAAGGCCAGCCTACCGGATGCGGGTATCACTTTCCGGCGCCGTTGCGTTTCAGGGTGAACCCGGAAACGCGCAGGTCACCGGCCTGAAGATCAGGCGTCGGCCTTGACCGTCGGGGCGGCGATCGTGGCGACGGTGAAGTCGCGATCTTCGATCGTCGGGCGCACGCCTTCCGGCAGCTTCACGGCGGAGATGTGAACCGAGGCGCCAACTTCGAAGCCGGCCAGATCGACGACGATCTTTTCCGGCAGGTTGCCGGCCAGGGCGAACACTTCGATGTCGTGACGGACGACGTTCAGCACGCCACCCTTCTTGATGCCCGGGCAGGTTTCGACATTCACGAACTCCACCGGCACCTTCAGGGTGATTTCGGTGGTGTCGCCGACGCGCAGGAAGTCGACATGCAGCGGACGGTCATAGACCGGGTCCAGCTGAACATCGCGCGGCAGCACGCGGTGCGTCGCGCCATCGACCGTGATGTCGAACAGGTGGGTGAAGAAGCCCGGACGGTGCAGTTCACGATGGAACTTGGTGTAGTCCAGGGAGATCATCACCGGCTTTTCCTTGTTGCCGTAGATCACAGCCGGGATCTGGCCTTCACGACGAACGGCCCGGGCGGTCCCCTTTCCGGCCCGGTCGCGAGCCGTGGCGGCGAGCGCGATAATCTGGGTCATGGTACTCTCCTAGTACGAAAAAAGACCCGCATCGCGGAATTCCGCGCCGGGTCCGGTAATGGCGCCAGCCTCCAGGGGTGCTGCACGCCGCGAAAATGGTTGGGCCTTTTAGGCGCAAACGGCCGCAGAGTCAAGCCGCGGCGGGCGGGGCGGGCCTTGCACTGCGGGCGGGGCAGGGGGCGGTTTTGGCGCCGGTTATTCGGAGATGGATGGCGCGAGACTCCGAATGGAGGGGCGATCTGCAACCAAGTGCAACATCACAGTGGGGGGTGTTTCAGAGTTTTGGACAGGGGGGCTCTGAGAGGGGAGGTATCGTGCAACAGGATGCAACATGAAAGCGGGGTGTGTTTCAGAGTTGGCCTGATGCGGGCTCCGAAAAGTGGGCGAGCGGGCGGTGATAATTCTAGTGAGCGGTTTCTAGGCGCACGGATAATATTGTGGGGCCCATCATAACGCAGTTTGGCCGGAAAGTCAGCTTTGCGCTTCCAATTCGGTCGTTCGCGTGACAAGTCGAAGCCCCAGAAACCGGTCATAGATCGATTTGGGTCGATGCTGAACAAATGGCGATCAAGCATGAATTCGTGCTAGATTGCCGCAGTGACCGTCGGTGAACTCGTGCCCTCACCCGATCTCGATCTCGAAGATTTGTTCACATTGCTCGGCGCCTTTAGAGGCGATGCCTATCTCCAGGCGAAAGTCGCGTGATGGCGGACGAAATCAGAACCCTGGCTGCGGCGGGCCTGATAATCCCGGTGGGTTCTATTTTGAAGTGCGACATTCCTTTAATATCAGATGGTTATCTAT
>NZ_JBMDKJ010000046.1:0-35970 GCF_057809655.1 Niveispirillum sp. FG148 | reverse complement strand
TGCCGCGTAAGCCAAGCCAACGGATGTTGGCGCCGGCGCGTGAGGAACATCGTATGAACCGGCATGGGTGTCACCCTTCCTTCACCTTCTTGATGTTCAGGCGTTCCATCAGGAAATGTTCGTAGAAGGGTTCGGCCGTGCCCCGGCGCACCTTGTGCAGGAAGTATTTCTCGAACCCGATCTTGGCATAATGCACCCAGGTGCCTTTGGACGACCAGTTGACATTGCGCGGCGGGATCTGCGGCTGGGCGACGAAGGCCACGCCGCCATCGCCGAAATCGGCCAGACAGACGGCGTTAAGGGTGGGGCTGTGCGCCGGCTTCTTGTCGCGCAGCAGGGCGCCGATATTCAAGGCCGTGGCCGTGACCATGGATTCGATCATGAATCCGGTCTTGGGCACGCCCACGGGCACGGGCGTGGGGCCCAGGGGCGGGATGGCGACCGTGACGCCGATGGCGAAGACGTTGGGGAAGGCGGCGTTGCGCTGGTACTTGTCGGTCAGGACGAAGCCGCGCGGATTGGTCAGCCCCTCGATCCCCTTGATGGCCGGCACGCCGCGGAAGGCGGGCAGCAGCATGGCATAGCCAAACGGCAGGTCATGGGTGCGGGCAACCTGGCCATTGTCGGCCAGTTCCTCCACATGCATCCGGCCCTTCTGCACTTCTGTCACGCGGGCATTGGTGACCCATTTGATATGGCGCTGGCGCAGTTCGCTTTCCATCATCGACTTGGTGTCGCCCACCCCGTCCAGGCCCAGATGGCCGATATAGGGTTCGGGCGTGACCATGGTCATCGGCACCTTGTCGCGGATGCCGCGCTTGCGCAGTTCGGTGTCCAGCACGAAGGCGAATTCGTAGGCCGGCCCGAAGCAGGAGGCGCCGGGCGCCGCCCCGACGATGATCGGGCCGGGATTGGCGCAGAAAATCTCGAATTCCTCATAGGCGTGGACGGCGTGCCCGGTCTGGCAGATGGACTGCGTATAGGCATCGGGGCCCAGGCCCGGCACCTCGTCAAAGGCCAGGTCCGGCCCCGTGGCGATGACCAGATAATCATAGGAAACGCTGCTGCCATCGGCGATGTCGATGCGGTTTTCGGCCGGGTGCAGGCGGGTGGCCCCGGCATCGATGAAGCGGATATCCTTGCGCGCCATGATCGGCGCCAGATCCACCTCCACCTCCTTCTTCTCCCGCCAGCCGACGGCGACCCAGGGGTTGGACGGCGTGAACTGGAACTGGCCGCCCCGACCGATCAGGGTCAGCCGGTCGCCCGGCCGCAATTGCGGCATCAGTTCATAGGCCATGATGGTTCCGCCCAGCCCGGCGCCCAGCACGACAATCTCAGCCATCACACATCCTCCCTGGATATAATGGGTCGCCTTCCCTGTTGGCGGGTCGGTCGGGTATGGGGGGCGGCCCCATGGGCACGCCCCGGTCACAGGGATTATGCACGAAATCATATATTCGCAAATATGAAGATATGAAGGGCTCGCGGCCCTTGCCATGTGGTGGGCACATGCGTCGCGTGGTTGACGCGGGGGGCCTTATCGCCGTACCTTCATATCTCTGAAGATTAATATTCACCCTCGATATCTGCCAAGGACCGCCCCATGATCACCGATCTTTCCCCGGCCAGCGTGCATGAACTGCTGGTCGACCGCGCCATCCTGCTGGTCGATGTGCGCGAACCGCAGGAATTCGCGGCCGCCCGCATCCATGGCGCGATGCTGTTCCCGCTGTCCAGCTTCGATCCCAAGGCGCTGCCGGATGCGGACAAGGTGCGCATCGTCTTTCAGTGCGGGTCCGGCAAGCGCTCGGCCATGGCCGTGATGCGCTGCCAGCAGGCGGGGCTGGGCCATACCGAACATATGGAAGGCGGCATCCAGGCCTGGATGTCCGCCCGCCTGCCCACCATCACGCTGGACCCGGCCAGCGGCGGCGTCATCGACCGCCGGTAAAAATACTCTTGGGAGGCCCGATCATGCGTGCGCGTCTGCTGTCATCCTTGCTGCTGCTTCCCCTGCTGGCCGGGCCCGCGCTGGCCGCCGGGGGGGATTTCACCGTCGCCGTGAAGCCGCTGCCCGATGAGAAGTCGGTCTTCGCCACGGTGGAAAGCGTGAACAAGGTGCCGGCGCGCGTGCGCACAGGCGGCACCATCACCGGCCTGTCGGTGAAGGAAGGCGACGCGGTCACGGCCGGCCAGGTGATCGCCACCATCGGCGACCAGAAGCTGGCTTTGCAGCAGGGTGCGTCCGACGCGCAGATCGCCGCCGCCCGCGCGCAGCTGGAACAGGCCCAGGCCGATCTGGCGCGTGGCGAGGAGCTGATGAAGAACGGCTTCGTCACCAAACAGCGCCTGGACGAGCTGCGCACGGCCGCCAATGTCGCCGCCAACAATCTGAAGGCCCGCACGGCCGAACGCGCCGTCATCGGCCAGCAGATGACTGAAGGCCAGGTGCTGGCCCCCACATCGGGCCGGGTGCTGACGGTCCCGGTGACGCCGGGCACGGTGGTGATGGCCGGCGAAGCCGTGGCCACCATCGCGGAGCGTGATTACGTCCTGCGCCTGTCCATCCCCGAACGCCATGCCGTCCGCCTGAAGGCGGGCGACCCGGTGCGCCTGGATGGGGAGGATATGGGTCAGGGCGGGGCGGATGGCACCGGCGCCGTCACCCTGGTCTATCCGCAGATCACCGACGGGCGCGTGCAGGCCGATGCCAAGGTCAGCGGCCTGGGCGATTATTATGTGGGCCAGCGTGTGCGCGTGCTGGTGCCGACCGGCGCCCGGCCCACCATCGTCGTGCCCGCCAGCTACCTGACCACCCGCTTCGGCCTGGATTTCGCGCAGCTGCGCGTGGGCGATGGCACGGCGTCGGTGCCGGTGCAGCGCGGGCAGAAGCGGCCCCTGCCGGGCCTGGATGACGGGGTGGAAATCCTGTCCGGTCTTTCCGACGGCGACATCATGGTGCGGCCATGAATCTGGGCATTTCCGGCCTGCTGACGCGGGCCACCATCCGCTCCCCCCTGACGCCCCTGTTCCTGATGGCCTCGCTCATCGCCGGCCTGATCGCGCTGGCCCTGATCCCGCGGGAGGAGGAGCCGCAGATCAGCGTGCCCATGGTCGACATCCTGGTGTCGGCCGACGGGTTGAAGGCTCCGGACGCGGCCGAACTGGTGACCAAGCCGCTGGAAGCCATCGTCAAGGGCATCAACGGCGTCGACCATGTCTATAGCCAGACGGAGGATGACCGCGTCATGGTGACGGCGCGGTTCAAGGTGGGCACGAACGAGGATGACGCCATCGTCCGCGTCCATGCCAAGATCCGCGCGCATCTGTCGGAAATCCCCGTCGGCATTCCCGAACCCGCGATTGTCGGGCGCGGCATCAATGATGTCGCCATCGTCACCCTGACGCTGTCGGCCGAACCCGGTCTGGCCGACCGCTGGCCCGACCGCGATCTGGGCACACTGGCGGAAAAGCTGCGCACCGAACTGGTGAAGGTGCCCGATATCGGCGCCACCTACCTGTCGGGCCGCGTCACCGAACAGGTACGCGTTGAACCCGATCCGGAAAAGCTGGCGCTGTACGGTATCACGCTGGAACAGTTGACGGGCAAGATCGCGGGGGCCAACCGCTCCTTCGTCGCGGGCCGGCTGCTGGATGGCGGCAAAAGCCTGACGGTGGCGGCGGGGCAGACCCTGTCGGGCGTGCCCGATATCGGGCTGCTGCTGCTGACCAGCCGTGACAACCGCCCCGTCTATGTCCGCGATGTCGCCAATGTCGTGCTGGACAGCGCGCCCGTCGATCAGGCCGCCTGGACCATGGTCAAGGGCGACAAGGGTGCGTGGACGCGCAGCCCCGCCGTCACCGTCGCCCTGTCCAAGCGGGCCGGCGCCAATGCCGTGGTCGTGGCCGACGCCATCCTGGAACGGGTCGATGGCCTGCGCGGCCGCCTGATCCCCGATGGCGTGCGGGTGGAGGTCACGCGCAATTACGGGGAAACCGCGTCGGAAAAGGCCGATGAGCTGCTGTTCCATCTGGGTCTGGCCACCCTGTCCATCGTGGCCTTGATCTGGTTCGCCATTGGACGGCGGGAGGCGCTGGTGACCCTGGTCGTCATCCCGGTCACCATCCTGATGACGTTGTTTGCCGCCCACCTGATGGGCTACACCATCAACCGCGTCAGCCTGTTCGCACTGATCTTCGCCATCGGTATCCTGGTCGATGACGCCATCGTGGTGGTGGAGAATATCGCCCGGCACTGGGCCATGAAGGACGGGCGCGACCGCATGAATGCCGCGGTGGAGGCGGTGGCGGAGGTGGGCAATCCCACCATCGTCGCCACCATGACGGTGGTTGCGGCCCTGCTGCCCATGCTGTTCGTGTCGGGCATGATGGGACCGTACATGGCGCCCATCCCCGTCAACGCGTCCGCCGCCATGCTGTTCAGCTTCTTTGCCGCCATGGTGCTGGCACCCTGGCTGATGCTGAAACTGACGGGCAAGGGTGGCGATGCCGCCGGGCACGGGGGGCAAGAGGGGGCGCATGATGGCGGGGCCCTGGGCCGACTGTACCGCCGCGTCGCCACGCCCATCCTGTCGTCCCGCCGCAATGCCGGTCGTTTCCTGGCCATTGTCGGTGTCGCCACCGTCGCCTCGCTCGGCCTGTTCGCCACCAAGAGCGTGACGGTCAAGCTGCTGCCGTTCGACAATAAATCCGAACTGTCGGTGCAGTTGAACCTGCCGCGCGGGGCCACGCTGCAGGACACGCAGCGCCTGCTGTTCCAGGCGGCGGACATTGCCGCCACCCTGCCGGAACTGCGCTCTGCCCAGATCTATGCCGGCACGGCGGCGCCCTTCAATTTCAACGGTCTGGTGCGGCACAGCTTCCTGCGCAACAGCCCCGACCTGGGCGAGGTGCAGATCAATCTGGCCCCCAAGGGCGACCGCAAACGCGCCAGTCACGACATCGCCCTGGATCTGCGGGCCAAGCTGCTAGCCGGGTTGAAACTGCCGGAAGGCACCAGCCTGAAGGTGGTGGAGGTGCCGCCGGGCCCGCCCGTGATGGCGACCCTGCTGGCCGAAATCTATGGTCCCGATGCCGCCACGCGCCGCGCCGTGGCAGGGGAGGTGCGCAAGCTGTTCGCCACGATCCCCTTCATCACCGATATCGATGACAGCTATGGCACGGTCCAGCCGCGCCTGCGCATTTCCATCGATCAGGAACGGCTGGAATATTTCGGGGTGGAGCAGGGGGCCGTCTATGACGCGCTCCGCGCCATCCTGGGCACCCAGCCTGTCGGTTATTCCCATCGCGGGCAGGAACGTTATCCTGTCGATATCTCCATCGCCCTGCCCAAGGATGACCGCGCCTGGACGGCGCGGCTGTCATCCACGCCCGTGCCCGCCAACGCCATCCCCGGATCGAACCGGGTGGTGGAGCTGGGTGAGCTGGTGCGGGTGGTGCGGGAGGAGGGGTCGCCCGTGCTGTTCCGCCGCGACGGCTATTTCACTGACATGGTGACGGCCGAACTGGCCGGCCGGTACGAGGCGCCGATCTATGGCATGGGGGCCGTCGCCGACGCCATCGACGCGCATGATTGGGGCAGCCTGCCCAAGCCTGTGGTGACGCTGGCCGGACAGCCGGCGGATGAAACCCACCCGACCCTGCTGTGGGACGGGGAGTGGGAGGTCACCTATGTCACCTTCCGCGACATGGGGGCGGCGTTCGGCGTGGCCATCCTGGCGATATATGTGCTGGTGGTGGCGCAGTTCCGCAGCTTCAAACTGCCGCTGGTCATCCTGACGCCCATTCCGTTGACCCTGCTGGGCATCATGCTGGGCCATTGGCTGGTGGGGGCGGCGTTCACGGCCACGTCGATGATCGGCTTCATCGCGCTGGCCGGCATCATCGTGCGCAATTCCATCCTGCTGGTGGATTTCATCCGCCACGGGGCAGGCCATGGCCTGAGCTTGCGCGAGGTTCTGTTGCAGGCCGGTGCCGTGCGCTTCAAGCCCATCCTGCTGACGGCTTTGTCGGCCATGATCGGGGCGGCCACCATCCTGACCGATCCGATCTTCCAGGGGCTGGCCGTGGCCCTGCTGTTCGGGCTGGCCTCTTCCACGCTGCTGACGGTGCTGGTCATCCCGTCCATCTATGTCGTGCTGCGCGACGCTGATGGGCGGACATGATGCGTACACCGGTATGATATCCGGCGATGGCAGGGACAGGGTTCCTGCCATTGACGGCCGTGCCTTTCCCTTTTATTCCAGGGGAATGAACATGCAAGAAATGCAGGTCAATGCCGACCGCGCGGTCGAGCTTCTGAAGGCGCTGGGCAATCGCGGGCGCCTGATGATCCTGTGCCAGCTGGTGCAGGGGGAGCGATCGGTCGGTGACTTGGCCGAACGCATCAGCATGCGCGACACGGCCGTTTCGCAGCAGCTGGCCCTGCTGCGTAAGGACGGTCTGGTCCGGGCGCGCCGCGACGGCCAGACCATCTATTACGCCCTGGCCAGCGACGAAGCGGCCCGCGTCATCCAGACCCTGTACGAAATCTACTGCCCCGACGGGACGGAGATCGGCTGCGGCTGAGCCGTTGGGTTGCGGGGGCAACAGGGCTCCCCATCAGCGCTAGCGCCCGGAAAGCTGCGGGTCATCCCCCCTGATGCGGCGTCGCCAGCGGTCTGGTCATCACGCCGGGCGGGGCAGCGCAGACGACGGGGATGGCGTTCATCACCGACCCGGCTACGGCGATCTGTTCGGCCGATGTGCGGGTCGTGTCGGACGGGTGTTTGGTCAGCTCCACCGCGATGCGCACGCCCGGTTCGCCCTCCACCCTGATCTGCCACAAGGGCGGCTCCGGATTGTCCAGATGCGCCGTCTCCATGTACCAGTGGATGGAGATGGTCAGCAACGGCCGCCCGCCCACGATCCCGTGCCAGCGCCAATGGATGTGGGAGATGCCGCCCGCCGCGATGGGCCCGGCGGCGATGGTCAGGTCCCGGCTGGCCCCGAACACACGGTGATCGGTCTCCACCCGTTCCAGCTCCAGGCCCAGATGGTCGGCCATGGCCGACAAGGCCTCCCCATACATGCCGTTCAGCGACGAGGCCGGGCCCCATGCCGGATCGTTGGGGTTCACCTGGGCCGGGTCGGACCCGAAGCCCAGGATGCCGAAGACATAGTCCGGGCTGCGTACCATCTGGCAGGGCACGCTTTCCACCAATTCCACCTGGTCCAGGCGCGAACAGACGCCTGTGGCGACGACGGCCAGCTGTTCGGCGGCAAAGCCGGGATTCAACCCCGCGCCCATCAGGGTCGATCCCCCCTGTTCGCAGGCCGCCTGCAGCGCCGCCAGCCGCTCCCCGCCCGAAAATTGCGGCCGGGAATAGCCATTGATGGAAATGACATTCTTGCCCGATTCCAGCAGCCGGATCAGCTCCGCATCATGCGAGCCATAGGGCGGGGCCAGCCGCGCGCAATGGATCACAACATCGGCGTCCAGGGCCAGGATCGCGTCAATATCGCGCGTGGCCTTCACGCCGGTGGGCGGACGCCGGGCGATGTCGCCGGCATCCAGGCCTTCTTTGTCCTGGCCATAGACGTACAGCCCGGCCAGTTCCACGCCCGGATTGTCGATCAGGGCGCGCAGGACACTCTTGCCCATGGCGCCCGTGGCCCATTGGATGACGCGGATTTTCTTCATTTTGCGGCCTCCTCCGCCTGCCAGCGTGCCTGCAATTTCGCCATGCGCTGCACCATGGATTGGCGCAGGCGCTGGGGATCGCGGGCCAGGAAGGCGCGCACCTCCACGGCATGGCGGTCGGTGTCATGTTCTTCCAGGCCCAGGCGCACGGCCAGCAGCCCGGCCTTGGCGATGTCGCGTGGGCTGGCCTTGTCCACGCCCTTCACATGCTCCGCCATGCGGGTATCGACCGAGCCGACGATCAGCGACGTGACCGCGGTGCCCTGTCCCGCCAGTTCGGCGCGGATACAATCGCCGGCGGCCCGCGCCGCGAATTTCGACGGGCTGTAGCCGCCCATTTCCGGCACGGGCACGATGGCGCCGGCCGACAGGACATTGACGATGGCGCCGCCACCGTTCGCCGCCAGCACGGGCGCAAAGGCCCGGCACATGGAAACCAGCCCGAAGAAATTCACCTCCATTTCAGCCCGCATCGACACCATGTCGGGTGCTCGCATCAGGGTCTGGCGGTTGAAGGCGCCGGCATTGTTGATCAGCAGGCTGACCGTGCCACAGGTGGCCGCCGCGGCGGCCACCTGTTCCGGCCGCGTCACATCCAGCACCAGACCCGTGACAAGGCCACCGCCCATCGCCGACAGGGTGGCCGCGTCTTCTTCCGTGCGGGCGGCGGCGTAAATGCGCGCCGCCCCCTGTTCCAGCAATTCCTCGACAAAGCCCAGGCCGATGCCGCGATTGGCGCCGGTGACCAGGGCCGTGCATCCTTCGATCCTCATTGCCCCGCCTCCCTGGCTGCCTGATCCTCAACCCTGGCGCGGTACAGCACATCATCGGGCTTGCGTGTGCCGCGCACCAGAATGGACGGGTCGGGCGCAATCAGGCCGCGGCCCCAGCTTTCATTGGTCGGCATCTCCTGGCTCCAGTCCCAGGCCAGGCGGCGATGGGCGATGGCCCAGCGGCCATTGCGCCGTTCAAACCGGTCGATGGCCCGCGCCATGGTCAGGCTGTCCACCGTCTCCCCCGCCGCACCGCCCTTCACCGGCAGCCGGGCGAAGGTCAGGTAATGGCATTCGGTCCAGGCCGTATCGCCCTCCAGTTCCACCAGGATATTGGTGACCGAATGGCTCATGCGCGGGGCTCGTGGCAGCATCTTGCGCATGGCGGCCACATACTCGCGTGCCGGCCCGTTGAAGGTGCCGCCATGATCCTCGATGGCGTCATCATGATACGCGGCCTCGATCAGATCCACGTCGCCGCGGTCAGCGCCGCGGGCATAGGCGATCAGGATATCGGTGATGGCCTGCCGGTCCAGCAGGTCGGACAATGTAGCGGCTGCCGCCATGGTCCGTTTCCTCCCTTGCTTGTCGGTTGATTGTGGGCGTGCGGGGCCCTTGCCGCGGGCGCGTTGGGCGCGCGGGTGGGGGGGTTAGGTAGAGGTGGGCCGTGCGATTGAACGGGTTCCCGCCTAATTCCCGTCATCCCGGCGAAAGCCGGGACCCAGGGTCACAAGCTCGACAGTAGACGCCGCATTGATCAAAGCCGCCGACAGGTCGGGTCTCGCGGCCCCTGGGTCCCGGCTTTCGCCGGGATGACGGGGAACAGAGGACGCAGTGGAAAGGCCCCCCTCACCCCGAAACCACACTCCCTGGTTCTGCAATCTCGAACGTCACATCCTGCGGTGCGATGGGGCCGCGGCAATGGGAACAGACGACCTTGGCGTCCAGCCCATGGCCGCATTCCTTGTGGGTCAGCAGCAAAGGCGGGCCTTCGGGCGACACATAATACTTGTCCCCCCATTGCATCAGCATCAGCAGGGCCGGGAAATAATCCAACCCCTTGCGCCGCACGCGATATTCGTACCGTGGCGGGCTGGTCGCGTACTGGTGCTGCTTTATCACCCCGATCGATACCAGCCAGGCCAGCCGTTCCGACAGGACGTTGGTGGCAATGGCCGTGTCGCGGCGGATATCGTCGAAGCGGTTGATGCCGGTGAAGATGGACCGCATGATCAGGCTGGCCCAGCGATCGCCCATCAGCTGCGCACCCGTCTTGAACAGCGACGTGCCGGCGATGCTGTCGCGCTGCTGGCGGCGCTGGCTGTAGAGCGGGGCCATCCAGCCCACGCCCGGTCCTTCGCGCCAGGTGACCTCCGTGGCATTGAAATTCTGCCCGCAATGGCCGCAGGCCGGCTCCGGCGTGAAGGCATGGCCGCAGACCTTGTGGGTCAGGGTCACGCGGATCTCGCCATCCTGTTCGGCCCACAACTGCTCCCAGCGCAGCAGCATCAGCGTGACCCAGTAAAGGTCCCGCCCCTTGGGCGCCAGCACATATTCGGAACGCGGCGGACTGCTGGTATAGAGCCGCTTTTCGAAGATCTGCGCCTCCACCAGCTTTTTCAGCCGGTTGGACAACAGCGCCTTCAGCAGGCCCGTGCGCTGATGGAACTCGTCAAAGCGGCGCACGCCCAGCCAGGCTGCCTCCAAGGTCAGCAGGGTCGGCGTGTCGCCGACGATTTCCAGCGCCCGCCAGATGGAACAGGTACGAATAAGTGTCTGACCGGTCGTCATAGTCACCTGGAAGGCCCAACCCTGCTGCTCGCCGGCCCCGGCCGACGCACCGCCATGATGGGATGCGTGTACCGGGGCCGTCCGCGCGTATCAATGGGCGCCGTGGAAATCCTGGGCGACACCCATTTCCGACAGCAACTGTGCCCGGTCATAGTATTCGCGCCATTCCTTGATCTTGTCACCCTTCACGTCCAGCACGCCGACCACGGGCACGGCCCCCTGATGGCCCTTGTAGGTGAAGCGGTCGACCCGTTCGACAAACACCATGTCGCCGATGCGGCCGATATGGCGGATATCCAGATGGATGGCCGAGACGCCCGCCCCCAGCGCCATGATGCGCTGGGCGATGGGTTCGCGCCCCACGATGGGGTCCAGCATCATGGAATGCAGAACCCCATCCTCGGTGAACAGCTCGCCCACCTGCTTCCAGTCCTGGGTATTCCAGGCATGGATCATCTGTTGCACCACCGCGATCTTCGGGTCTTGCGACCGCATGCTTTCCTCCGTGCGTTTCTGGCTGGCCTGTGCCGGGCTTATGGCCGCGACGGCGGTCAGCAACAGCAGCGCCACCCCCGCGATCAGGGATCGTTTCATGATCCGCACCCTTTCCGTGGTATCAATATGCAAGTGACATCTATGCGGCACGACAAGGCGATTATCAACGGTTCATATGGGGAACCATCGAAAATTTCTCAACTTGCATAACCATACTAATGGTGATATTCGAAGGGTGGCTACCCTGTCGATCGACCCTGTGGCCCACTCACGAAAAAGCATGAGGTAGGAAATGAATGTCGTGCGCCTGGCGCCGGTCGCATCAAGCCTGCGCCCCAACAACCACCCCTATCTGAACGGTCCCTGGACCCCGCAGATGGAGGAGGTGAATGCCTGGGATCTGGATGTGATCGAAGGGCGCATCCCCGACGACATTGACGGGGTCTATCTGCGCAACACGGAAAATCAGGTGCATGAACCGCTGGGCCGGCATCATCCGTTCGATGCCGATGGCATGATCCACCAGATCGATTTCCGGGGCGGCAAGGCGTCATACCGCAACCGCTTCGTGCGCACCCGCTGCTTTCAGGCAGAGCAGGAGGCCGGGCGCTCGCTGTGGGGTGGGATCATGGACCGGCCGGGCGTGTCCACCCGCCCCGGCTTCGGTGCCCATGGCGGGGTGAAGGACAGTTCCAGCACCGATATCATCGTCCATGCCGGCAAGGCCTTGTCCACCTTCTACCAGTGCGGGGAAGCCTATGTGCTGGACCCCGAAACGCTGGAACAGGCGGGCGTGGCGCCCTGGGTGCCGCTGGACGGCATCTCCGCCCATCCAAAGCTGGATGAGGCGACGGGAGAGTTGCTGTTCTTCAACTACTCCACCCATGCACCCTATATGCACTATGGCGTGCTGGACCGCGACGGGCGGCTGACCAACTACGTGCCCATCCCGCTGCCGGGCCCGCGCCTGCCGCATGACATGGCGTTCAGCGAGAACTGGTCGATCCTGAACGATTTCCCCATGTTCTGGGACCCGGAACTGCTGGCCAAGGGTCTGCATGCCAGCCGCTTCCATCCCGACATGAAGTCGCGCTTCGCCCTGATCCCGCGCCATGGCAAGACCGAGGATATCCGCTGGTTCGAAGCATCCCCCACCTATGTCCTGCACTGGCTGAACTGTTATGAGGAAGGGGACGAGGTGGTGCTGGACGGGTATTTCCAGGAAAATCCCCAGCCCGCCCCCCTGCCACGCGAGGATGGCCACGGCCATTTCATGGCCTTTATTGACGAACAGAGCTTCCGGCCCAAGCTGCACCGCTGGCGGTTCAATCTGAAGACTGGAGAAACTGTAGAACAGCGGCTGGACGACCGGATTCTGGAATTCGGCATGTTCAACCAGACCTATGCCGGCCGGCCCTATCGCTATGCCTATTCCACCACGACCAAGCCGGGCTGGTTCCTGTTCAACGGCTATGTGAAGCATGATCTGGTAACGGGAGAGAGCTGGCAACTGACCTTGCCCGAAGGTCGCTATGCCAGCGAAAGTCCTTTTGCGCCAAGGGTTAACGCCAAGGACGAGGATGACGGCTATCTGGTCAGCTTCATCATTGACGAGAACCAGGGCACGTCGGAATGCATCCTGGTGGATTGCAAGCGCTTCAGTGACGGACCCGTCTGCCGCATCGCCCTGCCGCACAAGATCAGCAGCGGTACCCATTCGCACTGGGCCAGCCGTGCGGAGCTGGACAAGGCCCGGCGGTAGAAGTGTAGGGATGGATTATGGCCCATACAATCCAGATTGTATGGGCCATACACTTCCCGCCGGTCCCCCTTAGAACTTCGCCTTCAGTTCCACACCCACCGTGCGCGGCAGGGCGCGGGTGGTGAAGTTGAAGACGGTGGTGTTGGGCACGACCAGGACCACGCCGTCGACATTGTAGCGCTTGTCGAACAGGTTGCGGGCATAGAGCGTGGCGCCCCAGGTTTCGTTCTGCACACCCAGGCGGACATTGACCAGATCAATGGCGGGCCGTTCCGTGCCCGGCGTGTTCAGCGTGTCGAAATACATCGGCCCGGTGCGGTTATATTCCACGCGCGCCGACAGGTCGTAATCCTGTACCAGCGGCACGGTATATTGCGCCCCCAGGATGGCATCATACTTGGCCGTGAAGGGGAAACGGTTGCCCACCGTCTGCGGCAACTCCTTGTTTTCCTTGATCTCGCTGTGCAGATAGCCATAGCCGAAGAACAGGTCCAGCCCGTCGGCCACGCGCGCCTGTCCGTCCAGTTCAAAGCCCTTGATCTGGTTGCGGTCGACGATGGAAATCACGCGCGACAGCGAGAAGGGGAAGAACTGGAAGAACTGTGCGTTTTCCACCTTCGTGCTGAAGGCGGCGACGTTCAGGGTCAGGCGCCCGTCCAGCAACCGGCTTTTCACACCGGCTTCATAGGAGGACGAGGTTTCCTTGCCGAAACTGTCCTGCACCGTGGTGTTGGTCACGCCATCGACATTGATGATGTTGAAGCGGCTGCCCAGCGGGTTGAAGCCGCCGGACCGGAAGCCCTCGCCATAGGTGGCATAGAGCGACACATCCCTGGTCGCCTTCCAGCGCAGCGACACGCGCGGCTGGGCGGCATTGAAGCTGTCCTTGCGCACCAGCCCCGTGACATTGGGCAGGGGTGAATAGGCAGCGGGCGTCAGGTTGGTGCTTTCCCGATTTTCCTTGTCATAGCGGAAGGCCGTGGACAGTTCGACATCGGGGGTGATGTCATAGGCCAGCTGCCCGAACAGGGCCCAGGCATCATTGGCATTGTCGGTCCAGGTGACGGCGACGATGGGGTTGGCCGGACCACCCAGCGGCGAGGCCACGATGACGCCCTGGCCCAGATCATTGCCGCGGTTCAGCACGATCTCGCGGTTGAACTTGATGTAATAGGCGCCGGCGATATAGCGCAGCCGGTTCTCACCGGGCGAGGTGAAGCGCAGTTCGAAGGACGTGTCGTCCTGGTTGCGTTCCTGATACTGCGTGCCGTCGCGCAGGGTCGGGCCATAGCCTTCAATCAGGGCCGGGTTGGTGAAGAAATCGCCGGGCGCCGGCCCGCCGGGGAAGGGCACGCCGAACAGGGCCAGATCGACCGCGCCCTCGCCCCCCATATTCTCCTTCAGGTCGTGATAGGCGGCGGTGGCCGTCAGGGTGCCGGCCTCCGTCTTCCAGTCCATCTTGCCCGACAGGTCCAGGCGCTTCTGATTGTTGAAGCTGCGGACATTGCCGGCATAAGGGATGGAGGTGTCCTTGATATTGACGCCGGTGACGAAGCCGGGCGTGCCCGCCGTCTGATTGTTGAAATTGAAGGCGTAGCCGTCGATCTTGCCGTAACCGGCGGAGAAGTCGAATTCGATATCGTCCGTTGCCTTGTAGATGACGCGGGCGCGCACCAGCCGTTCGGTGAAGGGGTCTTCCTTCTCCTTCAGGGTGATGTTGTCGTAGTAGCCCTTGCGATCCTTGTAGGATGCGGTGATGCGGGCGAACAGCTTGTCTTCCACCAGCGGGCCGCCGACATAGCCGCTGACCTTGTATTCATTGCCGCGGAATTCATAGCCGGCCTGGATCTGGCCTTCGGCCGTGTCGCCCGGCTTCTTGGTATTGACCAGGATGGCGCCGCCGATGGCGTTGCGGCCATAGATCGACCCCAACGGACCCTTGATCACCTCGATCTGGGCGATGTCGACCATGTCCTGGTTGAAGGCGTTGGGATTGGGCACCAGCACGCCGTCCAGCACATAGGCAAAGGGCGGCTCCGCGTCGCGCGGCTGGATCACGCCACGGATATGCACCTGGCTCTCGCCGACATTGGTCGTCTGCAGGAAGCTGACATTGGGGGTCAGGGCCAGGAAGTCGGCCGGCCCCGTGATGCCCGCCTTTTCGATCGTTTCAGAGGTGAAGGCAGCCACCGCCACCGGGGTTTCGCGCGCCGTTTCATTGCGCTGCCGGGCGACGACGACAATCTCCTCCAGCATGTTCGGGCTGCTGTCGGTCTGGGTGCCTGCTTTTTGGGCCATGGCTGCCGGATTGGATACAATCATCGACGCACAAAGCGCCGTTCCGGTCATCAAGGCTGGAAGGATACGTCCGTTCCGCATTGTCGTTGCTCTCCGCTGTTCGATGGATTTTATTGATTTTCCAGGCATACGCAGGGGTGCGCCCGTGTCTTGATGTCGCTTCCAACCTTATATGAGAATCCGCTTTCGACAAGGGGGGATGCGTGTCATTGTATACTTTGTAGCGACTGTGACGGGAAAGCCGCGCCGGACGGACAAGCCGGGCGGCAAGGGGTCTGCTTGTGCCTGTTTGTGGCTGTTTGTTCCCTCAGGCGCCCGGCGCCGCCATCCGGCGGCTTGGCTTGCGCCGCATGGGCGGCGGGCCGGCAGTCGCCGGCCTGGGTTTTGTTTGTCACCTGGAGTTCGTTGAAGCGCCCTCTACCGTCATCCCGGCGAAGGCCGGGATCCAGGCCAGAGCGGCGTCTGTCGCGATATTTGTTATATCGGCGCTGACCGCGCCTCACGACTGGACCCCGGCTTTCGCCGGGGTGACGGTGGAGAAGGTGGCGGGCGCCGGCCGCCAATCCGCCAAAGCTCCAGCCATCCGGCGGCTTGGCGACGCGACGGGTGGTGCAAACCTGATCGCCTGCGCTAAGAAGAAGCCGAGAAACGCCAGCACGCCCCCAAGGGCGGGAACCGACCGGGACATCAGTGATGAGCAATGCCGTCGAAAAGGCCTATGCGGAAATCCGCGACGCTATCCATGCAGGCCGATTCCCGCCCGGCACGCATCTGAAGGAAGGCGAGCTGGCCGAGATGATCGGCGTCAGCCGCACGCCCATCCGCGAGGCGTTGCGTCGGCTGAATGCCGAAGGGTCGGTGCATTTCATGCGCAACCACGGCGCCTTCGTCGCCGACTGGTCAGTGGATGAGATCAAGGAGATCTTTGATCTGCGCGCCATGCTGGAAGGCTATGCCGTGGAGCGGGCGGCCGAACGGGCCAGCCCCGAACAGGTGGCCCGCCTGCGCGAATTGGCGGAGGAGATGGTGGCGCTGGAGGCCACGGGCACGTCCGATGCCCTGTCCCGCATTGCGGAAGCCAATGGCGAATTCCACCGCATCATCACCCAGGCGGCAGGGGCCCGCCGTCTGTCGACCATGATGGCGCAGGTGATCGAGGTGCCGCTGGTCCTGCGCACCTTCCATCGCTACAACGCCGAGGCCCTGCGCCGCAGCCTGCGCCACCATATGGAGATCGTGTCGGCGTTCGAGGTGCGCGACGGCACCTGGGCCGGCTCCGTCATGCGCAGCCACATCGCCGCCGCCTGGCACGCCATCGAAGCCAGCGCCCGGCAGCGGGACGAGGCGCGCGACGCGGTAGCGTAAGGGAGGGGCGCAACATTTCCCCTTGGCACCATCCCTATGCCCGCTTCGGCCCTATGCCCGCTTCGGCGGCCAGGGCACGAAGCCGGAGGTGCGGCGGATATAATCCTCGTATCCCGGCCTGGTGCGGGCCATGCGCTTTTCAACCGTCGGCGCGCCCGACCATTTCATCAGGGTCCAGGTCAGCAGGATCGGCCCCGGCAGCGCCCACAGGCCCGGCCCGGTTTCGGCCGCGATCAGGTACAACCCCCACCAGGCGCAGGCATCGCCGAAATAATTGGGATGGCGGGTATAGCGCCAGAGGCCGCGCATCATCACCTGACCCTGGTTGGCGGGATCGGCCTTGAACCGCACCAGCTGCCAGTCGCCAAGGCTTTCAAACAGGATCCCGAACAGGCAAAGCCCGGCCCCTGCCCAGGCGACAGGGCCCAGCGGCGTGGCGGCATCCACCGGCCCCAGCTGCACGGGCAGACAGACGATCAGCAGCAGCGGCGCCTGGGTGGCAAAGACCAGGATCAGCGACGCCCGCGCCAGGCTCCACCCCCTGGCCGCCTGCGCCTTGCCCAGCATGGCGGTATAGCGCCGGTCCGTCCCATGATGGCGCCAGCGCCACAGCATATAGGACCCCAGCCGCACCCCCCAGAGCGTGACCAGCCCCAGCAACAGCCATTGCCGCGGCGCGCCTGCGCCCACCTGCACATAGGTGCTGATGGCAACCAGCACCATGCCCAGCCCCCAGACAGCATCGACCGGCGTCATGTCGCCAAGGGCCAGACAGATGCGCCACAGGATCAGGAAGGCCACGACGATCACCGCCGCGTTGGTGGCCAGAAGCAGGACGATGTCCATGGGGGGCCTTTTTGTGTGGGGGGGACGGGGCGCATGCTATTTTCCTCTCCCGTCATCCCGGCGAAAGCCGGGACCCAGGGGCCACAGGATCAAACCTTGACGCCGCGTCGATGGAAGCTGCCGATAGGTCGGGCGCTTGGCCCCTGGGTCCCGGCTTTCGCCGGGATGACGAGAAGAAAGATGGAAGGGGGCGCGAAAAACTGGGAGTGTCGGGGGTAGTGGAGAGGGACCACAGCCCCCCGCTCACACCACCCGCACCGCCGGATGCGCACCGTCGCCATACAGCGCATCGACGATCTCCGTGCGGTGGTCGATGACGGCGCGGCGGTTGATGGTGCCCTTGTCGGACAGTTCGTGCCAGTCGGGGTTGGGCGGGGTGGTCAGCAGGGCGGCGCGCTGGATGATGGCGGCGGTACCCGTCCGGGCCGCGTTGAATTCCCGCAGGCGGGTGGCCACCTGATCCAGCACATCGGCCGGCGCCCCCGGCCGGGGCCAGAACAGCAGGCCCAGCCAGGGGCGGTTATCGTCCGTCAGCACGATATCCAGCACCAGCGGCGCCAGCGCCCCCAGCAGCTGGTCACGCAGATGCCCGCCCTGCACCCAGGTGCCATTGTCCAGCTTGAATTCCTCCGCCATGCGGCCGGCGAAGGCCAGGCCGTGTTCCGGCCTTTCATCATCATGGAACCGGGCCAGATCGCCCGTGCGGTAATAGCCTTCCTCGTCAAAGGCCGCCGCCGTGCGTTCCGGCTCGTCCAGATAACCCCCCATGACATTGGGCCCGCGCAGCCGCACCTCATACCGCCCGTCATAGGGGACCAGCTTCACCTCCACCCCCGGTGCGGGCAGGCCGATGCCGACCTTGTCGGTGGGGAAATGCGTGACCAGGCAGCCCGTGGTGGATTCGGTCATGCCATAGCCGGACGTGATATGGACACGGTGGCCCGTCTCCGCGATCGCCATGCGCTGCAGCCGGTCATAGACATGCTGGGCCAGACCGGCGCCGCCATAGAGCATCATGCGCATGCGCGCGAAGAAGGTACGGCGCAGCAAAGGGTCCTGTTCCAGCGCATCGGCCAGCAGGGCATAGCCGGCCGGGACATTATTGTAATATCCCACGGAAACCTCGCGCAGATTGCGCACCGTCTCCTCGAACATCCCCGGCATCGGCTTGCCATTGTCGACATAAAGGCTGTAGCCCTGCAGAAGCGCGATGCGCAGCACCGACGCGCCGGCCGCATGGTGCCAGGGCAGCCAGTCGACAATCTCCCCATCCGGGCCCAAGGCGCCGCCGGCGGTGGCCATGCCCTGCGCCGTGCTGGCCGCCAGATTGGTCAGGCTGAGCGGCACGACCTTGGGCAGGCCCGTCGATCCCGAGGTCAGCATCAGGCAGGCCGGCGCCGTCACATCCAGCGCGTCGATGGCCCCATCCAGGTCCGGCCGGGCCGGTTCGGCCAGCAGGTCGGCGAAGGGGATGACGGGCCGGGACAGGGCCAGCGGCCGCGTGCTGATCACCGGCACATCGGCCGGGGCCACGGCATCGATGGCCGCCACCAGGGCCGGGTGCGGATCGACATAGATCAGGCAGGGCCCGGTCTTGGCGAAGACATGGCGCAGGCGGGCATGGTTGCCGCCGGCCAGCCCATAGGCAATGCCGACCGGGCAGAGCGTGACCCCGGCCGTGAACGCGGCATAGGTCAGCACGGCCGCCGCATGGGTATTGGTCCCCATCATCAGCAAGGTGCCGCCCGGCGGCACATGGGCCGACAGCCAGCTTGCGGCCGCCGCGATCTCCGCGATCAGGGTGGCGGAATCCCGCTTTTCCCACGCCCCGTCGGCCCCGCGCCAGGCCAGCGCCAGCCGGTCGGGATGGCGGGCCGCCCGCGCCCTTATGGCGCGCGGGATATTGGCATCGGGGATGGAGAGCGGCAGGCGCGAACGCAGCTTGATGCTGCCATCGACATCGCGGTCAAGGTCCAGATCGACGGGCATGAAATCGGCGGGGCGGAAAGGAACGCTTGCCATATCCATCACATTGCCTCCCGGCTGATCAGTTCGCTGACATAGGGCGCATAGGCATCCCCGCGCCGCCCGGCATCGACGACGGAACGGTCCAGATAGTCGCGCCAGCCGATGATCAGATCGCCCTTGAATTCGATGATCCCGGCATAGGGGGCGGCGACCATGGTGCCCTTGCTGGTGCGGAATTCATCCACCCCTTCCACAAACAGCCGGTCCGCCGTCTCCGCCGCGTGGAACAGGCGCCAGTGGACTTCCGCCACTTCCTGGGAGAATTTCTCCAGAAAGGCGCGGGTGGCGGCCTTGCCGCGCAAGGGCGGGGCCACGGCGGCGGCCACATGCCAGACGATATCGTCATGCAGGCGGGCCAGGATGGCGTCGATATCCTTTCGCCGCCAATCCTCGATCACGGCCTTGAACTGCTGCAACCGGCGTCCAGAGGCGTGGGGCGTGGCGGCCGCAGCGGCGGCGGGCAGGGGGCTCAACATGACGGTGGCTCCGGCCAGGATGTCGCGGCGGTGCATCAGACCCCCCGCCGTTCGACGATGAAGCTGACGGTCGTGGTGGTGGAGCCGCCGATATTCAGGGTCTGTACGGCGCGGGCGCCATCGACCTGATAATCGCCGGCCGATCCCGTCACCTGTTTGGCTGCGTCCAGCACCATGCGCACGCCCGTGGCGCCGACAGGATGGCCCAGGCCGATCAGGCCGCCGGACGGGTTGACGGGCAGGCGCCCGCCCAGTTCGATCGAGCCATCCTCCACCGCCTTCCAGGCTTCGCCCGGTGCCGTCAGGCCCAGATGGTCGATGGCCATATATTCGGTCATGGCGAAGCAATCATGGGTTTCAACCGCGTGGATCTGCGACAGGTCGCTGATGCCGGCGCGTGTACGCGCCTCCAGGATGGCGCGGCGCACCTGGGGGAAGACATAATCCGCCCCGGCGCTGTCCGCGATCTTGCGGGCATAGGAAATTGGGGCCGACCGGTGGCCCCAGCCGGTGATGCGCGGCAGCGACGACAGGGTGATGCCGCGCCGGCTTGCATAGTCGGCCGCGCGTGCTTCCGACGCCAGGAACAGCACGGCCGACCCGTCCGTCACCTGCCCGCAATCCATCTTGCGCGTGCGTCCCTCCACCACCGGGTTGGCGTCCGGATCGTCGGTAAAGCTTTTATCGGTGAAGGCCCAGCCGCGCGTCTGGGCATTGGGGTTGCGCCTGGCATTGGCGAAATTCACGCTTGCGATGCGCCAGAGATGGGCCGGGTTCAGACCATAGCGCCGTTCATATTCATCGGCCAGATCGGAAAAGGCGCGCGGCCAGACATAGGTACAGTCGGTGAATTCATGCCCGCGCCAGCAGGCGGCCCCCAGATGGTCGGCGGCCGTGGCCCCCGGCACATTGCGCATCAGTTCCAGTCCGACGACACAGGCCAGATCGTAGCGACCGGATTCGATATCGGCCATGGCGGCCAGAAGCGCGATGGAACCCGACGCACAGGCCGCCTCATGCCGGGATGTCGGCAGCCCATCGAAGCCCGGATCGACATGGCCGAAGAAGCCGCCCAGCAGCCCCTGGCCCGCGAACAGGTCGGCCACGAAATTCCCGACATGGCCACAGCCGATCTCGGCCGCGTCCAGCCGGGCCGATTGCAGCCCCTGCTGTACGGCTTCTGTAAATCCGGCCATGATATCAAGGCCCTGGCGCGCCCAGTTCCGGGCGAAGTCGCTTTGCCAGCCCCCCAGTACATACACCATGGGAACCGTTCCTCCCGCACATTATTGGTATGGTTATGCAAGCTTATATCTGCTACGGTACGTTTACGCAAGTGAAGTTCGGCCGCGTCTGCCGCCAGCGCCACTGTGCAGATGCACAATGCCATCCGTATGGTTCCCCACAAAATTATTCAGAACATTGCTTGACAGCCATCGAACGTTGGTGAGATTTGTGACTTGCACAAAAATACCAACGAAAAGAAGCAAACAGGGAGGAGAAGCGAGAATGAACGGGTCCCATGCCGCGGGTTACCGCCGTTTGAAGGGTCTTGGGCTGCTGTCGGCGCTGCTGGGGGCCGTGTCCGGCCCGGCGCTGGCGCAGGCGACTGCCAGCAATGCCGCCGTCGATGACGGCCTGGTGCTGCAGGAGATTGTGGTGACGGCGCGCAAGAAGGCCGAAAGCCTGCAGGACGTGCCCATCGCGGTCACCGCCATTGATGGCGAGGCGCTGCGCGCCGCGGCCCTGACCGACATGTCCGATCTGGCCAGCCGCACGCCCAGCTTCACCTTTCAGCAGCAGAACGCGCTGGAGCAGGAGCTGTTCATCCGCGGCATCGGCACCGTCCGCCTGAACAGTGCCACGGCCGACCCCTCTGTCGGTGTCTTCCTGGACGAGGTTTATATCGGCCGCCGCGGCACGGCCACGCCGCCGATTTATGATCTGGAGCGGGTGGAGGTGCTGCGCGGGCCGCAGGGCACCTTGTTCGGCAAGAATGTGGTGGGCGGCGCCATCAGCTTCATCACGGCCCGGCCCAAGGAAACCACCGAACATTTCGCCTCCGTCAGCGCCGGCAATTATGGCGCCATCGCCAGCCAGGCCTATGTCACGGGGGCCCTGACCGACACGGTGAAGGCGCGCCTGTCGCTCTATCAGAACCGCCATGACGGCTATGCCAAGAACATCGTGAACGGGCAGGAGCTGGAGGATCTGGACAGCTATGCCGGACGTCTGTCGGTGCAGTTCGATCCCAACGAGGATCTGTCCATCCTGGTCGTGGCTGATTACAGCCATGATGATGGCGGCGGGTCCGCCCGCCATGCAGTGGACGATCCGACCAAGGCCACGCCCGGCTTCATCACGGCCAAGCTGAAATCGCAGGACCCGCGCACCACCGAAACGCCCTATGACCAGTATATGCGGCGCAATTCATCGGGCCTGACGGTGCGGGCCGATTATGAGCTGGATGGCCCGGTGCTGACCTATCTGGGCTCCGTGCGCCGCGGCGATGCCGCCAACCGCTGGAGCCAGCCGGGTGCCGCCTCCCCGCCCTCCATCACCGACAGCGTCCTGACCCAGTCGGAAGATTATGTCGGCCTGACCCAGGAACTGCGCCTGGCATCCGAACAATCCGGCCCCTTCCGCTGGCTGGGCGGTCTCTATTTCCTGCGTGAGCGCACCAACCGCTCGTCGCGCAACACCGCCAATTCCTTCCTGCCCGGCGGCGCCGGCAGCACGCGGGACAGCCTGGACGGCGACAATATCTTCACCGCCACGGGCAAGGCCCCCAACTATGCCGCCTTTGGCGAGGTGGAATATGATCTGGCCAGCAACCTGACGGTTTCCGCCGGCCTGCGCTACACGATCGACCATAAGAGCTTTGATTCAGAGGCGCGCATCCTTTCGCTGGGCCCGGCGGGTGCGACCAACACCCTGTCGCCGGCCCCGCTGCTGGCGCCCTATCATATCGATGTCGAACAGACCTGGCGGCGGCTGACCCCGCGCGTCCTGCTGGAATGGTCGCCGGAACAGGGCACCATGGTCTATGGCTCCGTCACCCGCGGGTTCAAGGGCGGCGGCTGGCAGGGGGCGGCAGCCGATGGCGCCACGGCCGCCATCGCCTATAACCCCGAAACGGCCATGAATTACGAGGCCGGCATCAAGACGGAGCTGTTCAACGACCGCGCCCGCTTCAACCTGGCCGCCTTCTATACCGACTTCAAGGATCTGCAGGTCGAACAGTTGGACGACGTGGCCTTGACCCTGGTGGTCGCCAATGCCGCGTCGGCCAAGATCAAGGGCGTGGAGGCGGAAGTGCAGGTGCAGGCCAGCCGCGAACTGTCCTTTGCCGCCTCCGGCTCCCTGCTGCATGCGCGCTATGGCAAGTACCTGGATGCGGCGCGCAAGCTGGACTTCACCGGCAACAAGATGCAGCGCACGCCCGATTACCAGTTCAGCGTCAGCGCCAATTACAGCGTCGATGTCGGCTCCAACATGAAGCTGGGTGCCAATGTCGCCTATACCTATCAGGACGAAATGTTCTGGGTGCCGGACAATACCAACCGCGAACCGGGATATGGCCAGCTGGACGCCCGCGTCAGCCTGGGCCAGATCGACGGGTCCTGGCAGTTCACGCTCTATGGCAAGAACCTGACCGACAAGCTGTACCGCACCTCCATCATCCCGTTCGCGGGGGATGAGGTGTCGCTGTTCGGTGCCCCGCGCACCTATGGCGCGCGGCTGTCGACCCGGTTCTGACCGGTACCGGAGCGGCTTTCCAGCCAGTGGAAAGCCGCTCTACCCCTCACATTGCGGCAGGGTCACGCGGATGGTCAGGCCGGCGGGATCGCCGGGAATGGCGGTGATGGTGCCGCCATGCATCTGCACCGCGCGCTGTGCGATGGACAGGCCCAGACCCAGGCCGGGAACGGCCTCGCTGCCTTCCAGGCGCTTGAACGGTTCAAAGATGCTGTCCAGCATGTCGGCCGGCACACCCGGTCCCTGGTCGCGGACGGTCAGCACCAGGGTGGGGCCGCTGACCCGCGCGGTGATCCGCACCTCCGTCCCCGGTTCGGTGAATTTCACCGCGTTGCGCACGATATTCTCGAACGCGCGATACAGCATCTCCCCGCTGACCCAGCTGACAAAGGCGGGGTCGGCGGTCAGGCTGACGCGGCAATCCTTGGCCGCCGCCTCGAAACTGGCATCCTCTGCGATGGCCCCCAGCAGTTCGATCAGGTCCACCCGCTCATAGGGCAGGTTATGCTGTCCGGATTCCAGCCGGGCCAGCGTCAGCAGCTCCTCGATCAGCTCGTCCAGCCGTTCGCATTCCCGTTCGATGCGCGCCAGCATGCCGGCCTGCTGTTCGGGCGACTGGTGGACCAGGCCGACGGCGGCGCGCAGCCGCGTCAGGGGGGAGCGCAATTCATGCGATATGTCGTGCAGCAGCCGTCTTTGCGCGGCCAGCAACTGTTCAAGCTGGGCGGCCATCCGGTCAAACTCGCGCGCCACGTCCATGATCTCGTCCTTGCGCCGCTGCATCAGGGGCAGCACACGGGTGGACAGCTTTCCCTTTGCCAGCGCGCGGGCGGCGTCGCCAAGCTGGCGCAAGGGGCGCGACAGATGCCAGGCGACGATGCCGGAAAAGATGATGCTGACCAGCGTGCCCACGGCAAAGGGCAGGCGGTGGCTGGGCTTGCGCAGGATGGGCGCCCGGCTTTCCAGCAGGGAACGGCTGCCATCCGGACCGGTCACGACCTGATACAGTTCCGTACGGTCCGGATTGACGGTTTCACCATCGGCCAGGGGGCGCAGGCTGAATTGCAGACCCTTGTGGGCGGCGTAATCAAGCAGGGGTCGGGCGGCATCGGCCCCCTGGTCGCCGACCACACCGACAATATTGGCAAACAGCGCCGACCGCATCCAGGTGCCACTGTCCGGGCCAGCCCGTTCATTATATTCGAAAATGGCGAAGACCACCGTGAAGGACAGGTTCGTCGCCAGCCAGAAGCCCAGGAACAGTTTCCAGAAAAGACGGCCGGGCTTCATGCGCTGACCAGCTGATAGCCCTGGCCGCGCACGCTGACGATCCAGGATTGGTTGTCCCCGCGCTGCCCCAGCTTCTGCCGGATGCTGCTGATATGCACATCGATGCGCCGGTCGAACCGGGTCAAGGGCCGCCCCAGGGCGTTCAGCGACAATTGCTGCTTGCTGACCAGTTGGCCCGCATGGCGCACCAGTTCCTCCAGCAGCGAAAATTCCGTGCCCGTCAGTTCCAGGGGCTGGCCCTGCCAGACGGCCGACCGGGTGGCGGGGTTCAGGACCAGGGCGCCACAGGTCAGGATCTCCGGCCCGGCACTGTCCGGTCGGCGGGTGCCCGTGCGGCGCAGGATGGCGCGCAGCCGTGCCACCAGTTCACCGGGCGAACTGGGCTTGGGCACATAATCATCAGCCCCCAGTTCCAGGCCCGCGATGCGGTCGACATTGTCGCCGCGCGCCGTCAGCAGCAGCACCGGCACCTCGCTGCGGGCCCGGATGCGGCGCAAGACCTCAATCCCCGACAGGCGCGGCATCATTACGTCCAGCACGATAATGTCGTAACGGCCGGACAGGGCTTCGGCCTCGCCCTGCTGGCCATCATGGGCGGCCTCTACGTCGAAGCCTTCGCGCGCCAGATATTCACCCAGCATCGCGGTCAGTTCACGGTCGTCATCGACAAGCAGCACGCGGGTCATTCTGGGGTCATCTGGCAAGCGGGTTCGGCCGGCACGTCCTTGTTGCGCCCGGCCGGCGGGTGGGGGACACCAACTTTACCCAACTTTACCCTTTCATAACCGCACTGAACATTCACCTGGGGTAAGAACACCACCATTCGTGGTGATATCATTCCCGCGGATCTCCGGCGCGTGATGGAATTGACGTTGATGAAAAGCCGTCTGGTTTGTTTGTTGGGTACGGGGCTGCTGCTGTCGGGCTGCACAATGGGGCCGGATTACCGGGCCCCGGCCCCCGCCGTCGCCCCCGGCTGGCAGGCGCCGCTGCCCCATGGCGGGCATGAACAGGCGCTGCTGGACTGGTGGGGGCAGTTCAACGACCCGGTCCTGACCGACCTGCAGAAACGCGCCGAACAGAACAGCCCGACGCTGGATGCCGCACTCGCCCAGATCGACCGGGCGCGGGCGGCGCTGACCACGGGCCGGGCAGGCCTGTTCCCATCGGTCACGGCCAATGCGTCCGACACGCGGACACAGACGCCGGCCGGTACCGGCAGCGTCATCACCGAAACACAGCTGGGCCGGCTGGATGCCAGCTGGGAACTGGACCTGTTCGGCAAGGTGCGGCGCACTGGCGAAGCAGCCGAAGCCCGCGTCGAAGCCCGCACCGCCGACTGGGACAATGCCCGTGTCACCCTGGCGGCAGAGGTGGCGGATATTTACGTGCAATATCGGGGCTGCCGCCTGCTGTCGGACGCCGCCGACCGGCAGGCCGCGTCGCAGCGCGCCACGCTGGAGGCCGCGCGCATTGCGGGTCAGGCGGGCTTCACTGCGCCGGGCGACCTGTCCCTGTCGGACGCCAGCGCCGCCCAGGCTGCATCCCAGGCCACGCAGCAGCGCGGCGCCTGCGCCCTGCTGGTGAAAAGCCTGGTGTCGCTGTCCGGCATGGCCGAACCCGACCTGCGCACCTTGCTGGGCGATGGGGCGGCCCCGCTGCCCGTTCCGTCCGGCCTGTCCATCACCATGGTGCCGGCCGATCTGCTGCGCCAGCGTCCCGATCTGGCATCGCTGGAACGCGAAGTCGCCGCCACCAACGCAGAGATTGGCGTCGCAGAGGCCAACCGCCTGCCCAGCCTGAGTCTGACGGGCAGCATCGGCCTGACATCGGCCGGCAGCGGCACCAACAACACCTGGTCCTATGGGCCCGGCCTGTCGCTGCCTTTGTTCGATGCCGGACGGCGCGCGGCGGCCGTGGCCGATGCCGAGGCCGCCCATGCCAAAGCTGTCGCCACCTGGCGGGACAAGGTGCGTACCGTGGTGCTGGAGGTCGAACAGGCGCTGGTCAATCTGGACACAAGCCAGAAGCGCGACAGCGACGCCGCCCGTGCCGCCGACGGCTATCGCACGCATTTCCAGGCGGTGGACGCCGCCTGGAAGGCGGGCACGGCCAGCCTGCTGGACCGCGAACAGGCCTGGCGCAGCGCGCTGGACGCCGAGAATTCCCTGATAACGCTGCGCCAGGATCAGGTCCGGCGCTGGATCGCGCTGTACAAGGCGACCGGCGGTGGCTGGCGACTGGACGGCCAATGATGTTTCAGGACTGCGTCCCCGTTCCCGGTGATCGTGAACGATCCCCGGGCCTCAATCGCCGGCGCCGCCATCCGGCAGCCTGGCTACGCCGCACGCGCGGCGCGGCGGCAGTCGCCGCCGTGCATGATCCCGACCAGTCAGGCTTGTCAGGATCATGTGTTTCCCCCAGCGGGTGGAGATTTCCCGTGACAGCACTTTCCCGTACCTCCCTGCTGGCCCTGACCGTGATGCTGTCCCTGACCGCCTGCAGCAAGGGACCCAATCAGGGGGCGACCGCCAAGCCCGTCAGCAGTCTGGCCGTGACTGTCGTCCAGGCCAGCCATGAGAGCTGGCCCCGCCTGCTGACGGCCAATGGTGCCATCACCGCCTGGCAGGAGGTGATCGTGGGCGCCCAGATCGGCGGTTTGCGCATCGAGGCGCTGAAGGCCGATATCGGCGACAAGGTGAAGCGCGGCGATGTGCTGGCCCTGGTTGACGACGCCACCCTGCAGGCCGATGAAAAGCGGCTGTCGGCCGCCCTGGACAAGGCCAAGGCCGACCTGGAACGCGCCACGGCCGATGCCGAGCGCGCCACCAAGGTGGGACAGAGCGGGTCGCTGTCGGCCCAGCAGCAGGACCAGTACCGCATCGCCCGTCTGACGGCCAAGGCGGCGGCGGCGCAGGCGGCGGCGGACCTGGACAATGCCCGCGTCAAGCTGCGCCAGGCGCGCATCGTCGTCGCCGATGACGGCACCATTTCCAGCCGCAGCGCGCTGCTGGGTCAGGTGCCCTCGGCCGGGACGGAGCTGTTCCGGCTGGTCCGCCAGGGCCAGATCGAATGGCGGGCCGAACTGGACAGCCGGCAGTTGGCCCAGGCCCAGGCCGGGCAGAAGGCCGTGCTGACCCTGCCCGACGGGCAGAAGGTGGAAGGCAAGGTGCGCCTTGTCTCCCCCACCCTGGACAGCGGCACCAGCCGCGGCATCGTCTATGTCCGCCTGCCCGCCGACGGCCCGGCGCGGCCCGGCATGTATGCCAGCGGCCATCTGGAACTGCCGGCGACGGACGCGGTGACGGTGCCGGACACGGCCGTCATGCTGCGCGACGGGCGGGAGTTCATCTATCTTTTGCAGGACGACATGCATGTGCGCCAGATGCAGGTGAGTACGGGCCGGCGGCGCGACGGGCGGGTGGAAATCACCAGCACCCTGGACCCCAAGGCCCGCATCGTCGGCGGCGGCGGCGCCTTCCTGGCCGACGGGTCGGTGGTGCGGCTGGCTGATGACGCGAAAACCACGGACGGAAAGGCTGCGAAATGAATATTTCCGCCCTGTCCATCCGGCACCCGGTGCCGGCCGTCCTGCTGTTCATCCTGCTCTGCGTGCTGGGGCTGCTGGGGTTCCAGCGTCTGGGGGTGCAGAACTTCCCCGACATGGATTTCCCCGTCATCAATATCAGCGCCACGCTGGAAGGGGCCGCACCCGACCAGCTGGAAACAGAGGTGGCGCGCAAGATCGAGGATCAGCTGACCTCGCTGCGCCTGCTGGACCACATCACCACGACCATCAGTGACGGCAATGTCAACGTCTCCGTCAGCTTCACCATCGACAAGAACACCAACGAGGCCCTGGACGAGGTGCGCAACGCGGTCGATGGCGCCATGCCCGACCTGCCGGCGGCGTTGAAGACCCCCGTCGTCTCCAAGATCACGGCCAGCAACGACGCCCTGGTCACCTATGAGGTGCGGTCAACCCGCATGGACGAGGAGGCGCTGTCCTGGTTCATCGACAATGATGTGGCCAAGGCCCTGCAATCGGTGAAGGGCGTGGCCAAGGTCGCCCGCATCGGCGGCGTGACGCGGGAGGTGCATGTCGACCTGTCGCCGACGCTGATGGCCGGGCTGGGCATCGCCGCAGCCGATGTCGCGTCGGGCCTGAAGGAGATGCAGAAGGACAATTCCGGCGGCCTGGGCGAGATTGGCACCCAGCGTCAGTCGCTGCGCACGCTGGCCGCCCTGGACGATCCGCAGGATCTGGGCCGTGTCACCGTGCCGCTGCCCGACGGGCGCACGGTGCGCCTGTCCGACATCGCCAATATCAGCGACAGTGTCGCCGAACGGTCCAGCCGCGCCTTTCGCGACGGCAAGCCCGTCATCGCCTTCAAGGTCACCCGTTCGCTGGGCTTCTCCGATGTCACCGTGGCGACGGAGGTGCGCGCGGCGGTGAAGAAATTCGCGGCCCAGCACCCGCTGGTAGAGGTGGAGGAGATCACCAACGGTGTCACCGCCATCATCAGCGATTATGAAGGCTCCCTGCATCTTCTCTATGAAGGGGCAGGGCTGGCCATCATCGTCGTCTGGTGGTTCCTGCGCGACTGGCGGGCCACACTGATTTCGGCCACGGCCCTGCCTTTGTCCATCATTCCCACCTTCGCCGTCATGTATCTGTGGGGATTCAGCCTGAATACAGTGACCCTGCTGTCGCTGGCCCTGGTCATCGGCATCCTGGTCGATGATGCGATTGTGGAGGTGGAGAATATCGCCCGCCATCTGCGCATGGGCAAGACACCGTACGAGGCGGCGATGGAGGCGGCGGACGAGATCGGGCTGGCCGTCATCGCCACCACCTTCACCCTGGTCGCCGTCTTCCTGCCCACCGCCTTCATGGGCGGCATTCCAGGCAAGATCTTCCGCGAATTCGGCATCACGGCGGCCGTGTCGGTTCTGGCCTCGCTGCTGGTGGCCCGCCTGCTGACGCCGATGATGGCCGCCTATTTCCTGAAGCCCAGCGACCATGCGGAGGTGGATGGGCCGATCATGCGCCGCTATCTGGGCTGGGTGCATGCCTGCCTGGGCGGGCGCAAGCGCACGCTGGCGGCGGCCCTGTTGTTCCTGGTCGTGGCGCTGGGCCTGTCGCCGCTGCTGCCGTCGGGCTTCCTGCCCGCACAGGACAAGGGCCAGACCCGGGTCAGCCTGGAACTGCCGCCCGGCGGTACGCTGGACCGGACGACGGAGATCACGCATCAGGCAGCTGACCTGCTGAAGCAGATCCCGGAAGTGGTGCAGGTGTTCAGCTCCGTCGGCACGTCGGTCAGCGGCGGCGGCCTGATCAGCAGCAGCAGTGCCGATTTCGGGGCATCCACCCTGACCGTCGACCTGCTGGCCCGCAGCGACCGCCACCGCAAGCAGAGCGAGGTGGAAGCCGACATGCGCGCCCTGCTGCGCACCCTGCCGGGCGTGCGCGTGTCTGTCGGCGGGGCCGGCAATGGGGAGAAGCTGGATCTGGTCCTGGCCGGCGATGATGGCGGCCAGGTGGAGCGCACCGCCGCCACGGTGGAAAGCGAAATCCGCCAGCAGATCAAGGGCATCGGCAACGTCACCTCGTCCGCGTCATTGCAGCGGCCGGAGGTGCATTTCCGTCCCGACTATGCCCGCGCGGCAGCCCTGGGCGTGTCCAGCCAGGAAATTGCCGACATGCTGCGCGTGGCGACATATGGCCAATATTCATCGGCGCTGGCCAAGCTGAACCTGTCGCAGCGCCAGGTGGATATCCGCGTCCGCCTGGACCCGGCCGCGCGCATGGACCTGGACGCCATCGGCCAGTTGCGGGTGAAGGGCACCAATGGACAGGTGGCGCTGGCCTCGCTGGGGGAACTGTCCATGGGCAGCGGCCCGTCACAGATCCGCCGCCTGGACCGGTCGCGCAATGTCACCCTGTCGGTGGAACTGAACGGCCGCACCCTGGGCGAGGTGATGGCGGAGGTGCGGCGCCTGCCCACCATGGCCAACCTGCCGGCCGGCATCCGCATCGTCGAACAGGGCGAATTGCAGCGCATGGCCGAAATGATGGGCAGCTTCGGTCTGGCCATGGCCATCGGCATCTTCTGCATCTATGCCGTGCTGGTGCTGCTGTTCCATGATTTCCTGCAGCCCGTTACCATCCTGTCGGCGCTGCCCTTGTCGCTGGGCGGGGCCATCTTCGCGCTGCTGATCTGTAACATGAGCCTGTCGATGCCCACCGTCATCGGCCTGTTGATGCTGATGGGCATCGTGACCAAGAATTCCATCCTGCTGGTGGAATACGCCATCATGGCGCGGCGCGAACATGGCATGGGCCGGTATGAGGCGCTGATCGATGCCTGTCACAAACGCGCGCGCCCCATCCTGATGACCACCATCGCCATGGGGGCGGGCATGCTGCCCACCGCCTTGGGCATGGGGGCAGACCCCAGCTTCCGCCAGCCCATGGCCGTGGTGGTGATCGGGGGTCTGATCACCTCCACGGCGCTCAGCCTGCTGGTGGTGCCGGTCACCTTCACCTATGTCGATGATTTCGTCATCTGGCTGCGCCGGCTGTTCCACCGCCGTCCGGCGTGAAGGGGCGATGCCCTGCTAGAATCGGAATTGGTTTGGGTCTCACGACCGTCACCCATGCTGCGGCCCATAGGCGCTGAGTTAAGCTTCTGCACTAACCTGCCTCCCCCGCGAAAGCGGGGGTCCAGGGGCCAAGGGCACCAACCGTTTTTCTTAATGGCCCCTGGACCCCCGCTTTCGCGGGGGAGGCAGGGGAGGTGAAAACCCCTATCTTAGCGCCGATAGGCCGCAGCATGGGTGACGGTGGAGCATGCTTCAACGTAAACCGGACAGACGCCAATCGCCGGCGCCGACATCCGTTGGCATCACCCGAACGGCTTGTCGATGGAGGGCGAGGGCTGCGTGAACCATTCGGCCCCCGTCTCCGTCACATGGAAATGATCTTCCAGACGGATGCCGAACTGGTCGGGCACCACGATCATCGGCTCGTTGGAAAAGCACATGCCTGGCGCCAGCGGTGTCTTGTCGCCGCGCACCAGATAGGCCGCTTCGTGGATCGACAGGCCGATGCCGTGGCCCGTGCGGTGGGGCAGGCCGGGCAGGCGGTAATCCGGGCCCAGCCCGTGCGCTTCCAGCACGCGGCGCGCGGCCGCGTCCACATCCTCGCACGCCACGCCGGGGCGGACCGCGTCAAAGGCGGCCTGCTGTGCCTCCTGCTCGATCGACCAGATGCGGCGATGGGCCGCCGTCGGCTCCCCATAGACATAGGTGCGGGTTATGTCGGAACTGTAGCCCTGGACCAGACAGCCCGTGTCGATCAGCACCACATCGCCCTCGGCCAGCACGCTTTCCCCCGGCAGCCCGTGCGGAAAGGCGGTGGAGCGGCCGAACTGCACGATGCAGAAGCTGTTGCCGGCGGCGCCCAGCGCCCGGTGCGCCTGTTCGATGAAGCGCCGCACCTCCGTCGCGGTGATGCCGGGCGTCAGGATGCGGGCGGCGCGGCGCTGCACCTCCAGCGTCATCTGCTTGGCCTGGCGCATGGCCGCCAGCTCCGCCGGCGATTTCAGCATGCGGCAGCCATCAATGACGGGCGTGGCATCGACAAGACTGACCGACGGGGCGGCCTTGCGCAGCCGTTCGACCATGGTAAAGGCCATGGCCGGATCGACGGCCAGCGTGCCCACCCCGCGTTCCGCCAGGGCCGAGGCCACCAGGGCGAAGGGGCTTTCATGTTCCTGCCAGTCGCGCACCTGGGCGGAAATGGCCGTGTCGGCGGCCAGCGACCCCAGCTCGAAGGTGGGGGAAAACAGCAGCGGGTCGCCGGACCGGGTCAGCAGCATGGCGACCAGCCGCTCCGAGGCGCCCCAGGGCACGCCCGCGAAATACAGCAGGCTGGCGCCGGCACCCACCAGCAGCGCGTCCGCCCCCATTTCCGCCATCAGGCGGCGGGCCTTGTCCAGCCGCGCCTCCCGCTCCGCCACGCTGATCGCGGGCGCCACATCGGCCCAGGGGCCAAGCGATGCCAGTTCGGCCGCAATGCTGGAGCCACCGATACCTGAACTCATGGGTTTGTTCCTTATCCGAAACGATCAAGGTCGAAGGGCGAAAGATCGAAGCCGGGTGCTGTACCGGTGGCCAGGGCGGCAATGATCTCCCCCGTCACCGGACCCAGCGTCAGGCCCAGATGCTGATGCCCGAAAGCATAGAACAGATTGGCGGCCCGTTCGCTACGCCCGATGGCGGGTAGATAGTCGGGCAATGTCGGGCGGCTGCCCACCCATTCCCGGGCGGGAAGCGGGAAGGGCAGGCCCAGATCGGCCACGCGGCGGCGCAGCCGTTCCCACTTGCCGGCGTCGGGCGGGCTGTCGGGGTGGCTGAATTCAACGAAGCTGGAACAGCGCAGGTAATCGGCAAAGCGGGTGACGATCAGCGACCGATCCTCAAACACCAGCGGCGGCAGGTCGGCGGGCCAGCGGCCGGGCTCGGCATGCAGGTGATAGCCGCGTTCGGCGATCATGGGCACGGCATGGCCCATCCCTTCCATCAGCGGCCGGCTGAATACGCCGGCGGCCACGACCACGCCGTCACCGGCCAGCAGGGTGCCATCGGCCAGCCGCACGCCGGCCTTGCCGTCGGTCACGGGCAGGTTGGTGGCCCGGCCACGCACGATCTGCCCGCCGCGGGTCAGCAGCTTTTCCCGCATGGCCGCGAACAGCCTGTCATGGCTGTCGATATGACCGCTGCCCAGAAAGCGCACGGCCCCGGCCGGATCGCGGCCCAGCAGGGCGCGCAGCTCCGCCTTCTCATCCTGCTCAATGGGGCGCCAGCGCGTGGTGCCGGTATCGGCATGGGCCAGCCGGGTCAGCGCAGCGGCGGCGGTTTCGGGCGTGTCCCACAGGATATAGTGCCCGTCCTGACGCAGCAGGCCCGGCCGTTCCAGCCCGTCCACCAGCCGCTGCCAGGCCGGCATGGCCTGTGCCATCAACCCTTTCAGCGCCACGGTCCCGGCGCGGAACCGGCCGGGGCGCGACGCCAGCGCCAGCCTGACGCCAAAGGGCAGCCAGTGCCGGATATCGCGGATCGGCAGCGACAGCGCGTCATCGGCCGCCAGCAGCCGGCCCGGCACGCCACACAGGGTGGCGGGGCTGGCCAGCGGTTCCACCTGTTCCACGGCGATATGGCCGGCATTGCCCCAGGAGGCAGGCGGCGTTTCCGGCGCTTCGTCCAGCAGGGTGACGGACAGGCCCCGGTCCTGCAGGGCCAGCGCGGTGGACAGGCCCAGGATGCCGGCCCCGATAATGATGAATTGCGGCATTGCATCGAAACTCCCTATGCAGGGCGCATGATATATCGTATACGATTGGGGACGCAATGGAGGAGTCACCATGCCTACGCTTTCGTGGAAGGGCGTCTATCCCGCCGCCACTACTCAGTTCGCCGAAGATTTGTCCGTCGATTATGACGCCACCGCCGCCGTTCAGGATGCCCTGATCCGCGACGGCGTCGATGGCCTGATCCTGCTGGGCACCTGTGGGGAAAACAACTCGCTGGAGCCGGACGAGAAGCGCGCCATTCTGGACCGCGCCCGCACCTCCGTCGCCGGCCGGGTGCCGGTTGTCACCGGTGTCTCCGAACTGACCACCAAGCGCGCGGTTGCCTTTGCCCGCGATGCCGAGGCGTTGGGCGTCGATGGGCTGATGCTGCTGCCGGCCATGGTCTATGTGCCGACCGAGGAAGAGCTTTACACCCATTTCAAGGCCGTGGCCGACGCCACGTCCCTGCCCATCATGCTGTACAACAACCCGCCGGCCTATCGCGTGTCGATCACGGCCAGTGTGTTGAAGAAGCTGGCCGATATTCCCAATATCGTCGCCGTGAAGGAAAGTGCGCCCGATCCGCGCCGCTTCACCGACCTGATCAATGAATTCGGCGACCGCTATGTGCTGATGGCCGGGCTGGATGATGTGGCCCTGGAGGGCATGATCCTGGGGGCCCATGGCTGGGTCTCCGGTCTGACCAGCGCCTTCCCGCAGGAAAGCGTGGCCCTGATCGCCGCCCTGCAGAAGGGCGATATCGAGGAGGCGCGGCGGATTTATCGCTGGTTCATGCCGCTGCTGCATCTGGATGCCGAACATGATCTGGTGCAGTCGATCAAGCTGGCCGAACAGATCATGGGCCGTGGCTCCGAACGCGTCCGCCTGCCCCGCCTGCCGCTGGCCGGTGCCCGCCGCCAGCAGGTCATCGACATGGTTGAAAAGGCCGCCGCAACACGGCCCGTCGGGCCGAAAAAGTAATAAAGTATCAGGACGGCGCCCCGGTCGGGCGCCGTCCCTCATTGCCGAAAACCCTGTCATGTCAGCAAATTGATAGGACTTGTCGGGTATACATGGTAATAGAATAAAGTATTCGGGGCTGCTGGAAATGGGTGTGTGATGAGTTTGGTGATCCGAACCCTTTCCGGTCAGGTGGTGGACATCATCCGCGATCGTATCCTGACGGGTCAGGTCGCCCCCAACATCCCCATCCGCCAGGACACGCTGGCCGCCGAATTGGGCATCAGCAAGATCCCCCTGCGCGAAGCCCTGGCCCGTTTGGAACAGGACGGGCTGATCTATTCCCAGCCCAACCGTGGCTATGTCGTCCGCGCCATGACGGCGGCGGAACTGGAAGAGATTTACGCCCTGCGCCTGAAACTGGAACCCGACGCCGTGGCCGCCGGTGCCCAGGCCGCGACCGAAGAGGAACGCGCCGCCGCATTGGAGGCGCTGAAGCGGTTCAAGGAGAAGGCGGAAACCAGCAAGATCAGCGGCGGCCCGCATAACCGCGCCTTCCACATGGCCCTGATCAACCCCTGCCATCAGCGCCTGACGGCGGAATTCCTGGAACGGCTGCATGTGCTGGCCGACCGCTATGTCTGCAAGCACCTGGAACCGCTTGGCCGCGACACCCGCGCCGATCTGGAACATGACCAGATGCTGGAAGCCTGGCTGGCCCGCGACAGCACCCGCGCCGCCGACCTGACCCGCCAGCATATCCAGGCCACGCTGGAAGATCTGCGCCAGCAGGTGGGGTGAGGGTCAGGGTTTCTGGAGGCGGGCTCGGAGTTTTTGGGCGTTGGCCACCTGTTCCTGGATGGCGGGTTCGGTTGCGGTGCCGAAGCGTGTGAGAACGTCGTCATAGACAGCGATCGCCGCCTCGCCACGATTCAATGTGCCGAGTGTAATTCCCTTGTTCACAAGCGCCCCGGCGACCTGTTCCCGGATCGCGGGCTCGGTGGCGTTGCTGAAGCGGGCCAGGAGATCATCGTAGGCACGGATCGCCTCCTCACTGCGGCCCAGT
>NZ_JBMDKJ010000045.1:0-36420 GCF_057809655.1 Niveispirillum sp. FG148 | reverse complement strand
CCTCCAGGTCTGACCCGGCGCCAGCGCTCCTACACCACGCACGGGGACGTGATCCTAGTTGTGTTCAGAAGAAAACAGGCCGGCCGGTTCAATTCGAATTGATGGAGACGGCCCGAAAGAGTCTTCAGGCTTGGCTGGAACGTCGGGGCGGGACGCTTGCTGATTATGTCTTCCCCAGCCGGGTCGACCATGCCAAACCCATCAGCACCCGCCAATATGCGCGCCTCGTCGAGGAATGGGTGATCGGGATCGGCCTACGCCGGGAGGATTATGGAACCCATTCATTGCGGCGAACCAAGGCCGCCCTCATTTACAAACAGACCGGCAACCTACGGGCTGTGCAGATCTTGCTGGGCCACACCAAGATCGAGACGACGGTGCGCTATCTGGGCGTCGATGTCGAAGACGCACTGCAACTGGCGGAGACGACCGAGATATAGAAGGTGACAGCGGCGGGGCGGGCGGGAATGTCCGGAAACGATACCCCAAGCGCGAAAACCCGTCCGTCCGCTTCCGGCCCCCCAGCCGGCATACTGACCGATGACTGCGGTTGCCCTCTTGCTGATGGTGGCCCCACCAAAAAAGAAGGGCCGCCGGTCTGTCGATCCGGCGGCCCAGTTGTGGGAGAAAAGGCCGTCCCCAGGGGACCAGGGGACGGTGTCCAGCCATCATCAGAAATTGATGGTGGCGCCCAAGGCGATCTGACGGCCCAGCGAGTCATACCGGGCGGACAGCGTATTGCTGCGCGACAGACCAAAATTGTAGGAGTTCGGCAGGATCGGCGGCTTCTTGTCGAACAGGTTGTTCGAGGCCAGACGCAGCGTCACGTTTTCTGCCGCACGCAGGGTGAAGGCCAGGTCGAAATAGCTGTAACCGGGGATACGATAGAAGGTTGCCCGGTCGTCGCCGGCCTTCCAGCCCAGGTTCGGGTCGTGGGAATTGCTGACATTGGTCAGCGAGCCCAGGTAACGCCAGTTCAGCGAGGCCGTGAACAGCCCTTCGGCCGTGCTGTAGGTGGCGCGCAGGCTGTGCGACCATTTCGGGATCAGCTGACCGCACGGCCCGCCATAATAGCCCGCGCAATTGGTCCGCGGCAGGATCGGGGAATCCTGGCCACCGGCATGGGTGGTCAGCGAGCCGGCGAAGTTCCAGTCCACCGTACCGATATCGGTCAGGCCCAGGTCATCCAGATCCAGCTTGTACTGGGCCTGCATGTCCCAGCCATAGGAACGGCTGCGATAATAGTTGGTGGTGCCGGCGCGGATGAAGCCGGTGGTCGGGTTCGTCGATGCCGGGCTGTACAGCGTGCCGTTGGCGTTGCGGACGATCATCTGACAGAAGAACGGATCGCCGCTCTGCAGGCAGCCGTTCCAGAAATACATGTCGTCATTATAGCCGATGCTGTCCTTCAGATCGATCAGGAAGCGGTCGATCGACAGGACCAGGCCCGGTGCGAAGCGGGGCTTCACCACCATGCCGATGGTCTTGGTATAGGCCGTTTCCGGGTCCACCGTGAAGCCACCGCTGCGGATGGTGCAGCGGCTGTCCGGGCAGGACAGGGACGAGCTGCCATAGAGGTTGGCGGCCAGACCCGTGGCAGCGCAGACGGCGGCCGACGCCTTGGGCGGATCATAGACGGTGATCTGCTTGGTCGGGTCCTTCGGGTCGGGGATCTGCCGCGGGGTGCTGGCGCAGAAATCGTTCTGCGAGCCGCCCTGCGTGCTGTAATCGTAATTCAGCGCTTGGTTCATCTCCACCACCGTCGGCGCGCGCTGCGCCCGGTTGATGGAGCTGCGGAAGGTCACATCCTCGATCGGGGCATACAGCGCCTCGCCCTTCCAGGTGGAGAAGGCGTCGGGATTATCGCTGTACTTCGAAATGCGGTAGCCGCCGTTCAATTGCAGCAGGTCCACACCTTCGACCTTCTGCACCAGCGGGGCCTGGAACTCGGCATTCGCCTCCCAGGCATGCTGCTTCAGGGTCCGGTCCTGGCCGCCATTTTCCTCGCGATAGGTTGCGTCGGCGAAGTTTTCCAGCTGGTCATGCCGGTATTCGGTGCCGAAGGCGACGGCCACGCCATCCTTTGCGAACGGGGAGGTGATGCCATATTCGCCCAGGTCGCCCTGCACATTGGCCTGGATGTCCTTCAGCGTGCCGACGCTGGTCGACGTGCCGCTGCGGCCCGTCAGCAGGTAATCGAACAGGCCCTGGTCATTGTTGCCGGCGCGGAAGGCGTCGAACGGCACGCAGTTCGGATCGCTGCCATTCACCTTCGACACGCAGGTTGCGGTGCCATTGACATTGACCACGTTCAGCGACCGGTTGACCTTGGCATATTCGGGGAAATTGCCCGAGGTATAGTCCTGACGATTGCGGGCATAGACGCCGCCCACATCATAGGACCAGACATCGGCAAACGTGCCGCGGACGCCGCCGGTCACGCGCGTGCCCTTGTTGATATAGACGTCTTCCACATGCGGCAGTTCGTTGAAGCGGTAACGAACCTCCAGCGGGACCATGTTGGCCGTGCCGGCATTGCTGCCGCACAGCGCCTGGGCCTGGCTGGTCGACAGGAACGGGTTGTTGCAGTTCACCTGATAGGGCGTGCCGCCATAGACCGTGTAGCTGTAGACGCGGGCCGGGAAGGGGTTGGACGACCGGTCACGGAACCACATCACGTTGGTGTAGAGTTCCGCATTGTCGTTCAGTTCATAGCTGGCGAAGCCACCGGCATTCCAACGCTCGTCCTTGCGCTGGAACGAATAGCCGTCATAGGGGTTGGCGGCCAGGCCCGGACCATTGCCGAAGGCCACGAAATCGCGGCTGCCGCTGGGATTGTTCACATAGACCGACCCACTGTTCGGGCCGCCACGCGGGGAGATATAGCCGCTGGGCGTATAGGTGGAGGTGGAGCAGGTCAGCGGACCATCCTTGGTCCCTTCCACCAGCTGGCAGCCGGAGGTTTCACGCGCGCCGAAGGGGATCAGGGCCGCCTTGCGGTAGTCGGCGAAGGCCGCCACATGCAGGCGATCCTCAAAGAAGCTCTCGCCCGCGACGATGGAAAGGTCGCTGCGGCCGCCATCGGCCTTCGTGCCCGTGGCGGGGGAGAAGCTGTAGCGGTTGGCCACGCTGGAGACCAGGCCGGGCTCGTTCTTGTGATAGAAGAAATTGTGGTTGGCGTTGATCTGAACGCCTTCGAAATTCTTCTTCATCACGAAATTGACGACGCCGGCGATGGCGTCGGAACCATAGACCGAGGATGCACCGCCCGTCAGCACGTCCACGCGCTCGATCAGCGCGGTGGGGATCATGTTGGCATCCTGGCCGTTCTGGGTGCCCAGACGCTTGCCGTCCACCAGGACCAGCGTGCGCTCAAAGCCCAGATTGCGCAGCTTGATGCGCTGACGGCCATCGGAATCCTGATAATTCTGCTGACTGTCCGGTGCGATCTGCGGCAGGCGGTTCAGCACCTCTTCGATATTCACGGCGGCCTGGGCCGTGATCTCGGCAGAGGTCACAGATTGGATCGGTGCCGCTGCCGTCGCATTCGGCCGGGCGATGCGCGTGCCGGTGACGACGATCTCGGACAGCTCGATCGCGGTCGTCTGGTCCTTATTGGTGCTGGCATTCTGCGCCGAAGCCGTTACCGCTAACAGGCTTGCGGCACAGGTCGACGTCAGCAGCAGTTTGACGTGCCTCTTCATGTACTCCCCCGTTTCCATGTCTACCCCGTCGGCTGGCCGATCCGGGGCACCACCCTCTGTTCTGTTTGGGCTTGGCGCCCTTCGACCACCCACAAAAAGCTCGTCACGATTGGTGACGCGGGATCAGGTCTCTCTTGCCCTTACCCGCCCATTTCCCCTGGCCCTTCCCGTGGACGTGACGAACCAACCACGGGGCACCTCCGGCGCATGGTGGCGCTTTATCGCTGTTTCCTTCCATGTCCGGTTCGGACCGCCGCCGCAGCATCGGTCCGGGATCGACGCTGCCATGGAGATAAGATCAATTCAATACCAAAATAGGCTTTTGTATTATAAATCTGTAAAAATCGCTGAGCCCAATATAACCGCTAACATGCGTCTATATATGGTCTAAACAGCCCAATCCGATCAAATAACCGCCACCCGGCGCGACAGGGGCCTGTCCGCCCCCGTCGCGTCCCGTCGCCCCATTGCGGGGTCAGCGGCAGCCCTCTGCAATACCAGTCACGGCATTGTCGCGAACCTGGATGGTCCGGTCATAGCAGCCGCCGGCCTCGTCCTTCACCGACAGCCGGATCAGCGAGGTGCCGGTCACCTTGGATGAACGCCGGGTCTGGGTGTCGATGATGGCGGTCAGCGCTGGCTGGACGACATAGTCGGTGACCTTCCAGCGGCGAACACCCGCCGGATCGGTCGACACGGTTTCAGACCACAGGCCCTGGTCCAGTTTCAGGCGCTGGGTGCGCCCTGCCTCGTTCTTCTCCACCTGCATGTCGATGGTCAGCGGATAACGGGCCTGGAAGCGGGTCGTGGTCAGCCCGTTGCGGTCGGTCACCAGGGTCAGATTGTCGATCTGGGTATTCTGATCGACGCGCCAGATGTCGGACTTGTCGGTGGTCACGAAATCCTGCCGGTTGACGAATCGGACGGCATTGCGGACGCGGGTTTCCACGCGCCCGTGCGACGTCTCCACAAAACCCGCCACCTCATACTGACGGGACTGCAGGGTGACGGCATCGCCGTTCAGATCGCCTTCGCCCGTCACCTTCACCCGCTGATCATCGACCGACAGTTCCGGATCGCCCAGCGTATTGCGGATCAGGCCGCCGGTGACCCGCTTGGACCCCGCATCCTGCCATCCCATCAGCGTGCCGGTGACCAGGAAATAGCGCCGCAGGCCCTGGATGGTGATGGCGACCTCGTGCGGCTTGTCATCGGTCAGAAGGCCGGCGAACGGCGTCAGGTCGACACGGGTCGGTTCGAAATTCAGGGTCTGGATGCCCGGTGTCGGGAACCACATGTAGGGATTGATGCCGCCCGTATAGATCCAGGGATAAAGCGGGGCAGTGCCGGCGCGGGCGCCGTCGATCCAGACCTCCGCCTCGCGCCAGGCGCCACCGCCGCAATTATTCTTGCCGTCCCCGGCCAGCCGGTCGGAGACGCAGGCATACCAGAATTCGTCCGCCCCCTGCGGTTCGGTCAGCAGGTCCAGATGCAGCCGTTCCAGGTTGGCGGGGAAGCGCTGCGTCACGCTGAGGCGCGGCGTATCGCTGTCCAGCCGCACAGGCGCATCGGACAGGGGCGCCACGAAGGGGGCGGTGACGGCGGCGGGAACATCCCTGGCCGCCGGATAGAACAGCAGCCGGGCCCGGCCCGTCACATGTCCGGTATAGGTATCATCGACATAATTGACCAGCAGGGTGGCGCCCTTGCGCTTTTCCCGCAGCCAGGCCTGATAGTCGGTCACGTCGCGTTCGGCATGCCATTGCGGGGCGATGTCCTTGCGCGGTTCCATCGTGGTGCCGAAATAAAGATTGACCCCGCCGACATCGATGATGGCGGTCCGGTCATACTGACGACCGGCGGACACGGCATAATCCACCTCGATCACCACCTTGGCCCAGGGGCCCTTGCAGTCCCTGGGCGGGGCGTAATCGAAGGGAACCGGCTTGTCGCCCACGAATTCCCGTGTGTCGAACAGGGTGACGATACAGGGCGTCGTTGCCGGGCGCGGCACGCGCAATTCCACCTCGGCAAAGGTGTTCGTGCCTATGGCGGCAACGGGCGGTGGCGCATAGTCGGCAGCGGCAGCGGGCAGGGTCAGGCCAACGCCGAGCAAGGCGGAGCACAGGATGGTTTTCATGGGGAAACCGGTTCCGGAATGGCGGCTGGGGGTGACGGCGCGATGGCGGGTGTTTTCCCCCGCAGCGCCGCCTGCGACAATACCGGTTGGTCATGTTTCGAGCAAGATGGAGTTATATTGGATTTATCTTGGCTCGGTAATGCATTAGAGACTTTGCCGGTGCCCGCCGACGCCGACGGGCGTTCGGCTGCAAATCACCGTCGAGGGGAAAATGCTGGAAGTCTGTGTCGAGGAAGCGGCGGGCATCGATGCCGCCGTGGCCGGTGGTGGCGATCGCATGGAACTGTGCGCGGGCCTGGCGCTGGGCGGATTGACGCCGCCCGAATCGCTGATCCGGCTGGCAGCACAGGCGCCCATTCCCACGCTGATGCTGGCCCGCCCGCGTGAGGGTGATTTCCGCTATGATGCGCAGGAGGCGGCCCTGGTCGCCGCCGATATCAGCGCCGCCGCCGCGGCCGGTCTGGACGGTGTGGTGATCGGCGCCACGGGGGCGGGCGGGGGCCTGGATCTGGCCCTTCTGGCCCAATGGGTTGACCATGCAAGGGCGGAAGGCGCCGCGCGCGGCCGCCCCGTCTCCCTGACCCTGCACCGCGCCTTCGACCTGTGTCCGGACCCGCTGGCCGCATTGGAGGATGCCATTGCCCTGGGATTTCACCGCATCCTGACGTCCGGCGGCTGTCCGCGCGCCGTCGATGGGGTGGGCATGCTGGGCCAACTGGTGCAGCGTGCGGGCGACCGCATCATCATCCTGGCCGGTGGCGGTGTGGATGCCGCCAATGTCGGACCGCTTCTGGCGGCCGGCGTGAAGGAGGTCCATGCATCCTGCCGCGCCCCCCTGGGCGAACCGGGGGAGATTGAGCGTCGCTTCGGCTTTCAGGCGGGCCCGCGGCTGCGGACCAGTGCCGCCAGGGTGGCGGCGCTAAAGGCGCTGCTGCCGGCTGCATGAAAGCCATATTCAATACCTTGAATAGTACCAATATATAACTTAAGCTCCGAAACTCTGGTTCCGACAGCATGGATGGGAATTGTGGTCGCGGTGGAGACGGGTGACGGCGCCGGCCTGGGGTTGACGTTGATGGCACGGGAGGCGGCGGAGGCTTCCGTGGCCGTCCGGCGCCTGCTGGATGCCAATCGGGAAATCTTTGCCACTCTGGGGGCGTTGCTGCGCAAGGCGCCGCCGACGGTGGTGGTCACCTGCGCGCGCGGGTCGTCGGACCATGCCGCGACCTATGGCAAATATCTGATCGAAACCCTGCTGGGTGTGCCCGTCGCTTCCGCCGCACCATCGGTTGTTTCCGTCTATGCGGCCCCGGTGACGGCCGAAGGCGGGCTGTGCATCGCCATCTCTCAAAGCGGCCGCAGCCCCGACCTTCTGGCGACGGTGCAGGCGTACCGCGATGGCGGTGCCCATGTTGTGGCGCTGGTCAATGACGAGACGTCGCCGCTGGCTTCCATGGCGCACACCTTCATCGGGCTGAAGGCCGGGCCGGAGAAATCCGTCGCCGCCACGAAATCCTATATCGTCTCCCTGGCCGGGCTGGCCGCCCTGGTGGCGGAATGGGCCGATGATGACGCACTGCGGGCCGCTGTCGCGGCGCTGCCCGACCTGCTGGGCCGGGCGGCCGCGCTGGACTGGTCGGCCGGTGTGGAAACCTTGCGCGATGCGCGCAATCTGTTCACCATCGGCCGCGGCTACAGTTTCGCAATCGCGCAGGAGGCGGCCCTGAAGTTCAAGGAAACCTGCGGCCTGCATGCAGAGGCGTTCAGCGCCGCCGAGGTGCGTCACGGCCCCATGGCGATCGTGCGCGACGGCTTTCCCGTGCTGGCCTTCGCCGGTTCCGATCTGGCGGGTGACGGCGTGCGGTCGGCGGCGGCGGAGTTCCAGGGGCGCGGCGCCCATGTCCGGATCGCCGATGCGCGGGGCGGCGGCAACCTGCCGGCCATCGCGGCGCACCCCGCCATTGAACCCATCCTGATGATCCAGAGCTTCTATCTGATGGCCAATGCCCTGTCGCTGGCCCGCGGTCATGATCCGGATCGTCCGCTCTATTTGAACAAGGTGACCGAGACACGATGACGGGGTTTCTTTTCGTCAATGGCCGGGTGGTGACGCCGGCCGGTCTGCTGGAAGGCGGGGTGATCCGGGTCGTGGACGGGCGCATCGCCGCCATCAGCCCGGCCAACGCCGATCCGGCGCGGGAAAAGATCGATCTGCGGGGCGGCTGGCTGGTCCCCGGTTTCATCGACACCCAGGTCAATGGCGGCGGCGGCGTGCTGTTCAATGACCAGCCGACGGTGGACGGTATTGCCGCCATCGGCCGCGCCCATGCGCGGTTCGGCACCACCGGCTTCATGCCGACGCTGATCAGCGACGTGCCGTCCGTCATCGCCCGCGCCCTGGATGCGGCCGACGCGGCCATTGCCGCCGGCGTGCCGGGCTGCCTTGGCGTGCATGTCGAAGGCCCGATCATCAATGCCAAGCGCAAGGGCATCCATGACGCGGAGAAGTTCCGCGGGCTGGACCCGGAGATGCTGTCGCTGTTCGCCCGGCCGCACCGGGGCAAGGTGATGCTGACGCTGGCGCCGGAGATGGTGGCGGCGGACGATATCGCCCGCCTGCGCGACCTGGGCGTGATCCTGGCCATCGGGCACAGCGACGCCGATTACGAAACGGCGAAGGCCGCCTTCGCCGCGGGCATGACCGGGGTCACGCACCTGTTCAACGCCATGTCGCCCATGCTGCACCGCGCCCCTGGCGTGGTGGGGGCGGCACTGGACAATCAGGACGCCTGGTGCGGATTGATCGCGGACGGTTTCCATGTCCATGACGCCGTTCTGCGCATCGCCCTGCGCGCCCGCCCGCATGACCGGTTCATGCTGGTCACCGATGCCATGTCCTGTGTCGGGGCCGACATGATGGAGTTCGACCTGCATGGCCGCCGCATCCTGGTGCGGGACGGGCGCTGCGTGGGCGAGGATGGCACCCTGGCCGGATCGGCCATCGACATGGCGGCCGCCTTCCGCAACAGCGTCCGCCGGCTGGGCGTCACCCCGTCCGAAGCCGCCCTGATGGCCTCTGCCGGGCCTGCCGCGTTCCTGGGCCTGTCCGGGGAACGGGGCGCGCTGGCATCCGGATTGATGGCCGACTGGGTCCATCTGGATGCCGACCTTCAGCCGGCGGGCACCTGGATCGCCGGCACCCGCGTCGCCTGACGACAACATTCTGGACCAGACCCTGAGCATGAGCCCACCGACCCACAAGATCGACGCTGTTGCCGGGGCGGCCATCGCCATCGGCGCCCCCCTGACCGGCTGGCTGACGCGGCTGGACGAAGTGCCGGACCCCGTCTTCGCCGGCCGCATGCTGGGCGATGGTGTCGCCATCGACCCGACGGGCGACTGCCTGCTGGCGCCCTGTGATGGGGAGATCAGCGCCCTGAATGCCGGCGGTCATGCCGTCACCATCCGCGTCGCCGACGGGGTGGAAATCCTGATGCATATCGGCATCGACACGGTGGCCCTGGGCGGCAAGGGGTTCAGCCCCTGTGTCGCCCCCGGGGACCGGGTGGTGCGCGGGCAGCCGCTGATCCGTTTCGACCTGGATGCCGTTGTCCAGGGCGCGCCCGCCATCATCACGCCCGTGCTGCTGCTGGAGAATGAACGTTACCGGCTGATCAATGTGCGTGGCGCCGGGCCGGTCACGGCGGGTGACGAGATTTTCCGGCTGACGCCGGTTGCCGCCATTTCTGCGGCGCCCGTGGCTGGATCGGGTGCGGGGCCGCGGGTGGATCGGCGCATCACCGTGCCGCTGGCCCATGGCATCCATGCCCGGCCGGCCGCCCGCATCAAGGAAGCATTGGCCGGTTACAAGGCCACGGTCACCTTGTCCAAGGCCGGGTCCAAGGCTGGACGGGGCATGAATGCGCGCAGCCCGGTGGGGCTGCTGACGCTGGCCATCGGTTTCGGGGACGAAATCGTCATCGCGGCAGAGGGGGAGGACGCGATCCAGGCCGTCGCGGCCCTGGCCGCCCTGATCGAAAGCGGCATGGGGGAGAAGGCCGATGCGGCCCCTACCACCGCCAAGCCGTCCCCGCTGCCGCCACCGTCACCGGTTATCTCTACATTGCCGGGGGATGGCCGCGTCGCGGGCGTCACGGCATCGGCAGGCCTGGCTGTGGGCAAGGCCCGTGCCTTCCGGCTGCCGGAAATCACCGTCGACCCCGCCGGTGCCGGTGCCGGGGTGGAACGGACACGTCTGGACAGCGCCCTTGCCGCCCTTACCCGTCGTCTGATCGCGGAGGCGGCGCACGCGCAAGGTCCGCGCAAATCCATCATCCAGGCCCATCAGGCGCTGCTGTCCGATGACGGGCTGCTGGACGCCGCAGCGGAGGCCATCGGCAATGGCGCCAGCGCCGGTCATGCCTGGCGGCTGGCCGTCCGGCCGCAGGCAGAGGCCCTGCGCGCCACGGGTGACACCCATCTGGCCGAACGGGCCGATGACATGCTGGACCTGGAACGCCGGGTGCTGGCCGAACTGGCGGGGGAGGCGGATGCGCCCCTGACCTTCCCGCCCGACACGATCCTGATCGCCGATGACCTGCTGCCCTCGCAGGTGATGGCGCTGGACCCGGCCAATGTCGTTGGCTTCTGCGTTGAACGTGGCGGCCCGACAAGCCACGTTGCCATCCTGGCGGCCAGCATGGGCCTGCCGGCGCTGGTGGCCCTGGGGCCCGTGCTGCGGCAGGTGAGGGAAGGAACCGACCTGATCCTGGATGCCGGCAACGGCCTGTTGCAGGTGGCGCCCGACGCCGCCACCCTGGCCGCCGCGCGGGCGCGTATCGCTGATATGAAGGTTCGCCGCGCCGCGGCCAAGGCGGCGGCGCTGAAACCCTGCCACACGGCCGATGGCGCGCGGATCGAGGTGTTTGCCAATCTGGGATCACAGGCCGATGCCGTGCAGGCCATCGCCAACGGGGCGGAAGGCAGCGGCCTGCTGCGCACCGAATTCCTGTTCCTGGACCGGCCAAGAGCACCCAGCGTGGCGGAGCAGGCGGCCGATTACCAGGCCATCGCCACGGCCCTGGAAGGCCGTCCGCTGATCGTCCGCCTGCTGGATATCGGTGGGGACAAGCCCGCCCCCTATCTGCCCATCGCGGCGGAGGAAAACCCGGCCCTGGGCCTGCGTGGCATCCGTGTCGGCTTTGCCTATCCCGGCATGCTGGCCGACCAGATCCGCGCCATCCTGTCGGTGCAGCCTGTGGGCCAGTGCCGGATCATGGTGCCCATGATTGCCGGCGTCGATGAACTGCGCCGTGTGCGCAGCGTGCTGGACCGCGTGCGCGCGGATATGGGCATTGCCGATCCCGTGGAACTGGGCGTGATGGTGGAGACGCCGGCGGCGGCCGTGACGGCCGATCTTCTGGCGGCGGAAGCGGACTTCCTGTCCATCGGCACCAACGATCTGACCCAGTATGCCCTGGCCATGGATCGCGGCAATGCCGCCGTGGCCGGTTCCATCGATGGCTTGCACCCGTCTGTGCTGCGCCTGATCGCGCAGACCTGTCAGGGGGCGGCCCGGCATGGGCGCTGGACGGGCGTCTGCGGCAGTCTGGCGTCGGACCCGTTGGCCGTGCCCATCCTGGTCGGGTTGGGGGTGACCGAATTGTCGGCCACGCCGGCCCTGGTTCCTGAAATCAAGGCGCTGGTCGCCGGTCTGACCCTGGACCGCGCCCGCGCCCATGCTGCCGAAGCGCTGGCCTGCGCGACGGCGGCCGATGTCCGCACGCTGGCACGGGGGTTCGCCGCATGAAGTCGATCCTGGAAAAGCTGCAGCCGCTGGGCCGCGCCCTGATGCTGCCCATTGCCGTGCTGCCGGTGGCGGGCCTGATGCTGCGTCTGGGTCAGCCCGACCTGCTGGATATCGGGTTCCTGAGTGCCGCCGGCGATGCCCTGTTCTCCCATCTGGGTCTGCTGTTCGCCATCGGTGTGGCCACCGGCTACGCGCGTGACGGCAACGGGGCCGCCTGCCTGTCGGGCATCGTCTGCTTCCTGGTGGCGACGGAGGCGGGCAAGGCCCTGCTGACCGTGCCGCCCGACCTGACGGGCGATCTGGCCATCGCCGCCTGGAAATCAAAAGCGGTTGCCCGCCTGGACGTGCCCGTGGGCATCCTGTCGGGCCTGATCGGCGGGGGCTTCTATAACCGCTTCTCCACCGTCAATCTGCCCGATTACCTGGCCTTTTTCGGCGGACGGCGGTTCGTGCCCATCGTCGCCGGGGCGGCCGGTCTGGTCCTGGCCGTGGCCATCGGCCTGGGCTTCAGCCATATCAGCGCCGGCGTCGATGGCCTGTCGCATGGGGTGGCAGAGGCGGGCGGGGCCGGTTTGTTCATTTTCGGCGTGTTGAACCGGCTGCTGCTGGTCACCGGCCTGCACCATATCCTGAACAATGTGTTCTGGTTCGTGCAGGGCGATTATAACGGCGTGGCCGGCGACCTGCGCCGCTTCTTCGCCGGCGATCCGGCGGCGGGCGGCTTCATGGCCGGGTTCTTCCCCGTCATGATGTTCGGCCTGCCGGCCGCCTGTCTGGCCATGTACCGCGCGGCCCTGCCGGAACGGCGCAAGGCCGTGGGCGGCATGCTGTTCAGCCTGGCCCTGACCTCGGCCCTGACCGGGGTGACGGAACCGATCGAATTCAGCTTCATGTTCCTGGCCCCGGCCTTGTACGCGCTGCATGCCCTGCTGACCGGGGCGGCCATGGTGCTGATGGACCTGCTGGGGGTGAAGCTGGGCTTCGGCTTTTCCGCCGGCCTGTTCGACTATGTGCTGAACTATGGCAAGGCCACAAAGCCGCTGCTGCTGCTGCCTGTCGGCCTGGGCTATTTCGCGCTCTATTATGCCGTCTTCGCCTTCGTCATCCGCCGGCTGGATTTGAAGACGCCGGGCCGTGAGGAAGAGGCAGCCGGCGTCAGCGCCGCCGTAACCGAAGGAGGCCGCGGGGCCGCTTTCGTCTGCGCCCTGGGCGGTGCTGCCAACCTGACCAGCGTCGGGGCCTGCACGACCCGGCTGCGTCTGATCGTTGCCGATCAGGGGCAGGTGGATGAGGCATCGCTGAAGGCCCTGGGGGCCCGCGGCGTCATCCGCCCCTCGGCCAATGCCTTGCAGGTGGTGCTGGGCCCCATCGCCGATGCTGTGGCCGTGGAAATCCGGGACGCGCTGGCGGCCGGCGGCGAACAGCCGGCAGCGGTCGCGGCCAAACTGCCGGCCGCCCCGGCGGTGCGCCTGGTGCCCGTGGCGGTGACGGCCCTGGGCGGGGCGGACAATATCCGCAGCATCAGCCGCCACGGCACCCGCCTGCGGGTCGAACTGACCGATCCGTCGCAACTGACGGAAGCCGCCCTGACCCGTCTGGGCGTGCGGGCCGTGGCCCGGCCCGGCGGCGGCGTGCTGCACCTGCTGCTGGCGCCCGATGCGGGTGTGGTAGAGGCTTAGGAAGGACCGGGCGGCAGGGCAACCTGCCGCCCGATTGTGCTGTCGGCGTTACCGGTCCGACACCGTGACCGTGCCCAGCAGCCCCGACACCTGACCGGCGGCGGCTTCCACCAGCAGGACGACGGTGCGGGTCTGATCGCCGCTGGACAAGGTACCAGTCAGGGGGCCGGGTGCTGCATCGGTCTTTGCCGCCAGCAGGGACCCATCGACCCACAATTCGGCCCGGCCCGCGATCTGCGCAAAACTGATCACCCCGCCCGCCGCCGCCACCCTGCGCCAGGGCTTGAACCGGCTGCGATAGACGCGCCAACCGGTCTGCGGCTCCGGCGGGGTGGGCGTGCCGGCACGCAGGAAGGCCCAGCTGTTATTGTCGGCATCGGCCGGGGCCAGCGTCGGCGCCGGCTTCGTCGAAAACAGGGGGGAGCGCCGCCATTCCTCCAGCTTCAGGTATGGTGGCGTGACCGGCACCTGCGCGCGCGGGGTGGCCGCGCGCCGGTCGATATCGATCCGCGCCGGCTTCAGCCCGTCGGCTTCCGCCACCAGCCGGATACGGCCCTTGCCCTGGTCGGCGCGGATGATGATCTGGGCCAGCCCATTGAACAGGGAGCGGCTGTTGCCCTGTTCGGATTCATGGCTGTTGGGGTCGCCATTGCCGACGCCGATGATGCTGGCCCCGTCTGCCCGGAAGCGCGTCATCAGGTTGGCCGTGGGGACGTGGCGGCCCCTGGCATCCACCGCATCGATGGTGACGGGCTGCACCTCCTCGCCATCGCCGGCCATGGCGGTGCGGGTGGGCGTCAGGCGCAGGGCGACGGGGGCCCCCGCCGTTTCGTACGCGGTGCTGGCCACCATCCTGCCGTCACGCAGGGCCAGCGCCTCGATCCGGCCGGGGGCATAGGGGACATCCCATTCATTGCCCATGAACCGGTCGACCTTCTGCCGCCCGATCTCCCGCCCGTTCAGGCGCAGGATGATTTCATCGGCATTGCTGCTGATGAAAACCTTCACCATCTGGCCTTCGCGGCCCGGCCATGTCCAATGCGGCGCCATGAAGATGACCGGCTGATCATCGATCCAGTGGGCCGCATGGATGCCGAACGCGGTCTTGGGAAAGCCGCAGAGGTCCAGGATGCCAAAGAAGCTGGCGATGCTGGGCCAGGCATGGGGGGTGGGCTCCCCATGATAGTCAAAGCCGGTCCAGACGAAGCCACCGGCCACGAAGGGACGGTCGGCGATGTTTTTCCAGCTTTGCCGGTGGGTATTGCCCCAGCCCGCCGCTTCCTTGTCGTAAGAGGTGATGATGTTGCGGCCGGGGTCGCTTTCGAACGCGCCGCGCGTCTGATAGGCGCTGGTATCTTCCGAACTGACGATGGGCTTGGCCGGATTGCGCGTGTGATAGCGGTCGTAATGTTCCTGATAATAGTTGAAGCCCATCACGTCGACGACAGTGGAAACATTGACGGGATCATAGAAGGAACCATTCATCGCCGCCGTCACCGGCCGGCTGTCATCCAGCCGTTTCAGGGCCATCACCATCCGGCGGACCATCTCCACCCCGGACTCGGTGCCCTGCATGGGTTCTTCGTTGAACAGGCACCACAGGATCACGCTGGGGTGATTGCGGTCGCGCCGCACCAGCCATTCCAGCTGACCCAGATATTCCGGGGCCGGGTTGAACAGGCGATTTTCGTTCATGACCAGGAAGCCCAGCCGGTCGCACCAATCCAGCAGCTCCGCCGTCGGCGCGTGGGACGACATGCGGATGGCGTTGCAGCCCATGGCCTTCAGCCGCAGCAGACGCCAATGGATCAGGCTGTCAGGCACGGCAACGCCCACCCCGGCATGATCCTGATGGATGCAGACGCCTTTCAGCTTCACCGGCTGCCCGTTCAGGAAGAAGCCCTTGTCGGCGTCGAAACGGATGCTGCGGAAACCGATCGGGGTGGTGCGTTCATCAATCACCTTCCCGTCCCGCAGCACGCGGGTGCGTACGGCGTGAAGGGCGGGGCTTTCCACCGACCAGAGAAGGGGCTGACCCGCCTCCAGCGACAGGCTGGCTGCGGCCTGGTCCAGAACCGGAACAGTCACGTCCACGCTGCCGCGGGTGATTTCCTGCCCGTCGGGCGACAGCAGGCTGGCTTCCACCATCACCGTCGCCGGGGCCGTTTCAATATTGGTCAGGCTGGCGGTGACCGGCACGCGCCATCGCCCATCGCCATCCTGGCGCGGGTCGCAATGGATGCCGTCGGTGACGATGGAGACGGGTGCGCGGCGGACCAGCCAGACATTGCGGTAAAGCCCCGCCCCTTCATACCACCAACCTTCCATGGCCGTGGCATCGGCACGGATGGCGATGATGTTCAGGTCATCGCCATAGCGGGCGAAGGGGGTGATATCGATGTAGAGACTGGTATAGCCCGAGAAGCTGTGGGCGACGATGGAACCATTGACCCAGACGGTGGAATGGGTCGCAATGGCCCCGATCTGCAATTCGATCTTCCGGCCCCGATCGGCTGGATCAAGCCGCAGGGCCCGCCGGTACCAGCCGATACCGCGCGGGCGGTAACCCTGGGAGATGTTGGCGGTTTCAACGAAGGGCTGTTCGCTGGCCCAGTCATGGGGCAGGCGGACCTCCCGCCAGTCGCTGTCATCATAAATGACCGCCGCGGCGCCGGGGGCCGTGCCCGCCTTGATGGAAAGATATGTCGCATGATGGCCCACCGGTTCCGGTGCCGGGATATCGCCTTCATGGAAACGCCAGCCAAGATCAAGCAATGTGCGGGTAGGGTCGGTTTCCGGCAACATAGGGGCCGGGCTGTCCAGCGGTGCCGGCATGGGGAAATTCGGTCCCGGCGTGCCGGCCTCTGCGCGGGCCAGTGCCAGTGACCAGGGGCCGGCGGTCAATATGGCTCCAGTGCCGGTGGTGGCCAGCAGGAATTGGCGGCGATCCATAGGGTTGGCTCCATCCGTAGACGCCTGATCGGCAGGCCTTTTGGGATCAAGGCGACGGGACGCGCCAGCGGGCCAGCCCGCGGCGTTGCCCGCACCACAGGGGTCATACATTAAATGGAGTTATATTGGTATGCTATTGGTTAGAATTCGCTCAGTTCCGCGACGAAATCATAGGCGTCGCCGCGATAATAGGAGCGGGTGAATTCCGCCGGACGGCCATCGCGCAGGAAGGCGCGGCGTTCGATCAGCAGCCCGGCATGGCCCGGATCAACCCCCAGCATGCGGGCATGCTCGCCCAGGAAGGGCACGGCGCGCAGGCGTTGCAACGCCCGCACCGGCCGGCTGCCAGCCCGTTCCAATGCTGCATAAAGGCTGTCGCCCACCGCGTCGACGGAGGGCAGGCAATAGCCGGCAATGGTGGAGAATTCCAGCGCCATCGGCACGTCGTCGGCATAGCGGATGCGGGAGAAGCGGAAGACCGGCGCGCCGGGCGACAGGCCCAGCACCATCGCTTCCTCCGGCGTCACATGTCCGGCCCCGCGGGAAATCCAGCTGCTGCTGGCCTTGCGTCCGCGTGCGGCCATGTCTTCGGAAAAAGAGGAAAGCTTGGAGAAACTTTTTTCCACACGGCCGGCGACAAAGGTGCCCGCGCCGCGTCGGCGGGTCAGAAGACCTTCTTCCACCAGGCCGGCAATGGCCTTGCGCACGGTGATGCGCGAAACATCATATTCTATGGCCAGATCGCGCTCCGGCGGAATGGCATCGCCCTGGTTCAGCACATTGCCACGGATGGCATCACGGATGAGGGTCTGTAGCTGGATATAGAGCGGGGAATGATTGTCCTGCCGGAAATGTCCCACCTGATCGGAAAACGACATGTACCCCCCTCCGGCGGCCAACCTCGCCGCGCCTTCCCCAGCGCTCCACAGATACAATATGCGTCAGGGCAGGGCAACCGGTATAGGAATGGTCTATATTGGTACTATCCGCGCGCGGTCCCTGAGTCGCGCCCGCCATCCCCCCCTATGGCCGGGGCAGACGCGATACCGCGGTGAAATCATCTGGTCAGGGCACCGGAAACGGGCGTGACTCAGCCATTTTTCCAGCGAAGAACCTCGCAATCCCGCCGATCAGCCGCGGTGCCGGCAAAAAAGTCACGCTTGCTTGTCCGCATTCTGTCTGGCCTTGGTGATAACACCTTGTTTTCCATGGCTTTGCCCGTCAGCGCCCCGGATGTAACAAACATGCAATTTTGGTAGCGTCTTGGACCGCCATTGGTTATTTTAATTTGGTTTAATAAATCAAAGAGGCTGGTTGCGGGCTGGCAGGCCCGCAAACAAACGGATCACTTTCATCCAATGAAACCAGACCCGTCCGAGAGGAATCGGCGTGGTTCGCAGCAGTAAAGCAGGGGGCGAGAAGATGCAGTTCCGGCACTTGATCCTGGTCACCACCGCTGTCGCAGGCATGACCTGCGCGGCCCAGGCGCAGAATACCAACGCGGCCCAGAGCGGCGAGGCGCTTGAGGAAATCATCGTCACGGGTATCCGTGGCAGTCTTCGTCAGTCGATCGAGGTGAAGCGTTCTGCGGACGCCATCGTCGATGTCATCTCGGCAGAGGATGTGGGCAAGTTCCCGGACCGCAACGTTGCCGAATCCCTGTCGCACATTCCGGGCGTCAGCATCGACCGTCGCTTCGGCGAAGGCGAGAAGGTCGCCATCAACGGCACCGATCCCGCCCTGAACCGCATGCTGCTGGACGGGCATGCCCTGGCATCGGCCGATTGGGGCGGCAACGACAATGACCCGTCCAGCCGTACCTTCAACTATTCGCTGATCGCGCCCGAGCTGGTCAATCGGCTGGAAGTCTACAAGTCGCCGGAAGCCCGGATCGAGGAAGGCTCCATCGGCGGTACGGTCATCGTCCGCACCCGCCGCCCGCTGGATCTGGAAAGCCCGTCGGTGTTCGGCTCCGTCGGTTATTCCTATAATGACCGTTCGGAGAAGGGCAATGTCCGCGGGTCCAGCCTGCTGAGCTGGAAGAATGATGACGAGACCATCGGCATTCTGGGTGCCGTCACCTATGACCGCCAGAACCTGACCCGCGCGGGTGTCGAGTTCTTCGGCTATGACAATGCCAATGGCACCAGCGGCAGCCCGTTCGTCACCACGAACGCCGCCGGTCAGCGCGTGCTGAAAAGCCCGAATGCCGTGATCACGGGCGGCACCGTGGCCGATCTGGACAAGGCCGCATCGCCGTTCGGCATCAACTACGCCTATTTCCAGCAGGTGCGTGAGCGCACCAGCGTCACCAGCACGGTGCAGATGCGCCCCAGCGACAACGTCACGCTGACGGCGACGGGCCTGCATATCGAAGGCAATTACAACAATTACAGCCAGTCGATGTACACGATCCCCGGCTGGTGGTCCGGCGACAAGCTGCTGAACGCCACGATCAAGGATGGCGTGGTCACGTCGGCTTCCTTCGCCGCGTCGGCCAACCAGGCCGCGCAGCTGGATACGCTGGTCCGCAATACCAAGCTGAAGACCGATCACATCGCCCTGGAAGGCGAGTGGGAAGGTAATGATGGCGCCAAGGTCACCGTCACCGGTGGCTGGAGCAAGGCCAGCGGCGGTCGCGACCCCGAATATCTGTTCGACGTCAAGACGAAGCTGCCCTATTCCTACAGCTTCACCGATACGTCGGCAGAGGTGAACTTCGTCGGCGACCTGACGAACCCGGCCAATTATTTCACCAACCCGAACAACAATCTGCAGACCTTCGAAGGCAAGCCGATGATTGTCAACGGGACGCAGTTGAATGCGGCCCAGATTGGTGGTCTGGACTATTCCAAGACCACCGATCGTGACATCTATGTCGGTGCGGATGGCGAAATCCCCGTGGAATTCGGCCCCTTCACCAAGCTGCTGGTCGGTGCGCGCGGGACGGAGCATGTCAACCGCGTCGACGCGGCCGGTTTCAACACCTACCTGACCAGCTCCAAGCTGGCCTCGCAGCTGGGTGTTGAAACGTTGTCCACGCCGGATGGCACCTTCTCCGGCACGGGCGGCAGCGGCAATGCCACCAAGTACCTGAACCTGCCGCGTGATGCCGTCATCAAGATCCTGTCGGACGGCATCAACTTCAACCTGGGCCGCAAGATCGGCGCGTCCAACCGGGTGAAGGAAGAAGTGGCCGCCGGCTATACCCAGCTTAATTTCGAGCAGGGCAAGTGGCGTGGCAATATCGGTGGCCGTCTTGTCTATACCAAGGACACGTCGGAATTCGCCCTGACGCTGAACGACAATCCGGTGCCCACCCCGACGACCGTGTCGAACGATTACCTGCGGTTCCTGCCCAGCCTGAACGTCGCCTATGAAGTGTCGGACGACGTCATTCTGCGTGGTGCTGCGTCGAAGGTGATGTCCCGTCCGCGTTATGGCGAACTGGCCGGTTCCTTCTCGCAGAATGACATCACCAAGGATGCCGGTGGCGGCAACCCGGATCTGAAGCCGTATGAATCGACCAATTTCGGTCTGTCGGCCGAATATTACCCGCAGCGTGGCACGCTGCTGGCTGTGGAACTGTTCCGCCGTGAGATCGACAATTACATCCTGAACACCACCACGGCCAATGTCCGTCTGTTCAATTCGCAGACGCAGCGGTTCGAGGATGGTTACAGCGTGTCGCGTCCGATCAATGCCGGCGAAGCCACCGTCAACGGCGTCCTGCTGTCGGGCCAGAGCGAGATCTGGAACGGCTTCGGTCTGCAGGCCAACTATACCTTCTCCGACAGCTCGACCAGTTCCAGCGATGCCAGCGGCAACGAACTGAACCTGCCGTACCTGTCCAAGCACACCTTCACCGTGATCCCCTACTATGAGGATGGCCCGTTCCAGGCCCGCCTCAGCTACAATTATCGCACGTCCTACTTCCGCACCATCGGTCGCCTGGGTTCGCGCGAAATGGTGGCGCCGTATCAGCAGCTCGACTTCTCGACCAGCTATGACGTGGTTGAAGGCGTGACGGTCACCCTGAACGCCCAGAACCTGCTGGACGAAAGCTATTACCAGTATAATGGCTCCCGCAACCGTCCGACCGCCTTCTACAAGAACGGCCGGACGCTGGCGGCCAGCGTTTCCTATCGCATGTAATGTCAGCAGCCCCTCCCCCATTCGATCCGGATGGGGGAGGGGACGACGATCCGGGCGGCCGCCATGGCCGCCCGGCTATCGCATGTGGCCGATCCTGTCCGCCATGGACAAATCTGTATCAGGTTGGCACGATACCAAGCGTCCGCTGTGAACGGTCACAATCGGGCCAGTTGCCAAAAATAATTAGTTTAAACATAAGGTTACTGAAATTCCGGGATGAAGTTCCGGCGATAATACCAAAATAAACCAAGAGGCAGGCATGACACGAGCTGCGATGGCTGTAACGATCGGGCTGGCAACGGCGTTGCTGGCTTCCACCGCGATGGCGCAGACATTGCCGCCGCTTGTGCCCCTGCCGCAGTCGGTTGCGACTGCCAAAGGTTCCTTCACCGTTGGGGACGGGGCGACCGTCGCCGTGCCGGCCGGCGATGCCGGTGCGGCCGCCGCTTCCCGGCTGTTGATCCAGCATGTGAAGACGCAACGCGGGCTGACACTGGCCCCGTCGGCCGGCAATGCTGCCATCAGCCTGGTGCGTGATCCCGCCATCACGGGGGAAGAGGCCTATCGCCTGACCGTCGACAGCAGCGGCATCCGCATCGCCGCGTCGGGCGACAAGGGCCTGATCTATGGCGCCATGAGCCTGGCGCAGATGCTGAGCCCCGACCGGGCGTTCGGCAAGCCGGTGGCCGTGCCGGCCCTGACCATCCAGGACGCGCCGCGCTTTGCCTGGCGCGGCCTGATGATCGATCCGGTCCGTCATTTCCTGCCCATCGACAGCATCTTCGCCATCGTCGACCAGATGGTGTCGGTGAAGCTGAACGTGCTGCATCTGCATCTCAGCGACGATCAGGGCTGGCGGTTCGAGGTGAAGCGCTATCCCAAGCTGACGGAGATCGGGGCCTGGCGTCTGCCGCCCTCGTCCGGCGGTCCGGTGGGGCCGAAGGTGGGCGGCTTCTACACCCAGGAACAGTTGAAGGCGCTGGTTGCCTATGCCGCAGAGCGCGGCATCACCATCGTGCCGGAGATCGACCTGCCGGGCCATGCCCAGGCATTGGTCGCAGCATATCCGGAATTCGGCGTGTTCGGCGACCGGCCGGACGTGTCGCATGATTGGGGCATCAACCCCTATCTGCTGAATCCCGGCCCGCAGGGCGTGCAGTTCGTCAAGGATGTGCTGGACGAACTGATGGCCATCTTCCCCGGCACCTATATCCATCTGGGCGGGGACGAGGCCATCAAGGACCAGTGGCAGCGTTCCCCCGCGGTCCAGGCCCAGATCAAGGCCCTGGGCCTGAAGGATGAGAACCAGCTGCAAAGCTGGCTGATCGACCAGTTCGGTGCCTATCTGGCGACCAAGGGCCGGCGCCTGATCGGCTGGGACGAGATCCTGGAGGGCGGGCTGCCGCCATCGGCCTCCGTCATGTCCTGGCGCGGGGAAAAGGGTGCCATCGAGGCCGCCAATCACGGCCATGACGTGGTGTTGAGCCCGGCCCCGACCCTGTATCTGGACAGCCTGCAAAGCGACCGCGCGGACGAGCCGCCGGGACGGCTGTCCATCCAGACCCTGGCCGATGTCTATAAATATGACCCCATGCCGGCCGGCATTGACGTGGAACGGGCCCGGCATGTGCTGGGCGCCCAGGGCAATGCCTGGTCGGAATATCTGGCCACGCCCTATCAGGTGCAGCATGCGCTGTTCCCGCGTGCGGCGGCCATCGCCGAAATCACCTGGTCGGCCAAGGAACAGCGCGACTTCACCGGCTTCCTGGCCCGGCTGGACCCGCAGATCCAGCGCTGGCAGCGGTCCGGCCTGCATGTTGCCGACAGCGCCTTTGCCGTCGGGTTCACCCTGGACGGGACGCGCGGCGACGCCCTGCGCAGCGGCAGGATCAAGCTGGCCCTGAACAATCAGGCGCCCTATGGCACCATCCGCTACACAACCGACGGCAGGGAACCGACGGCCAAATCCAGCGCCTATAAGGGGCCCCTGAACCTGAAGCCGGGGACAATGGTCAAGGCCGCCGCCTTCAAGGCCGATGGGGCGGCCCTGGCGGCCCCGCGCAGCTTTGAGGCGACGCGGGCGGCGCTGCTGACGCGGACCAGTTCCGACATGGCGGCCTGTCCGCGCGGGGCGCTGGGGTTGCGGGTGCCGCTGACCCCCGGCGATACGGCCAATGCGCCTGCCTATAATGTCAATCTGTTCGACACCTGCACGGCCTATCCGGCTGCCCCGCTGGATGTCGCCAAATCCTTCACGGTCGATGTGGCGCGCCTGGCCCGCCATTATGGTCTGGCGCATGAAACCAAGGCGCTGCGCCAGCATTATGCCGTGACCACCCATGGCGAGCTGGTTGTCACAGCCGGCTGCGCCGCCACCACCAAGGCCGATAGCGAGACGAAGCCTGTGGTGGTGGCCACTTTCCCGCTGCCCGACCCGGCGTCGGCCCCCAACCGTTTCAGCTTCAAGGGCAGCCTGCCGGCGATGACGGGGGACAAGGATCTGTGCTTCCAGTTCACGTCCTCCCTGCTTGACCCATTCTATACGGTGGAGAAGGTGACGCTGAAGGAGACGGCGGAATGAGGATGCGGGCAGCCCTTCTGTCGTTCCTGCTGCTGACCACGGCGGCGGGCGCGGCACCGTTGGACAGCATCGCGCTGGATGGCGACTGGCAGGTGCGGATCGACCCCAGCGACGCTGACGCGGCCAAGGCGCACCCGAAGGAGGCGAAATGGTTCGCCGCCCGTGTCCCCGGCAGCGTGCAGGAAGACCTGATCCGCACCGGCCGCGTGCCCGACCCGTTCCAGGGCATCAACGAAGCCCCCATCCAGTGGGCCGGACTGACCCAATGGCAGTTCCGGCGGACCCTGCAGGTGACGCAAGCCATGCTGGCGCGCGATCATCTGGAACTGGTCTTTGACGGGCTGGACACCTTTGCCACCATCTTCGTCAATGGCCGGCAACTGGCCGCCACGGACAATGCCCATCGCCGCTGGCGCATCGACGCCAAGTCGGTGTTGAAGGCGGGCGAGAACGAGATCCTGGTCACCATCGCCTCGCCCATCCGCAGCTTGCAGCCCAAGGTGCTGGCCGAAGCCAACCCGCTGCCCGGTGAATATGACAGCGCCTTTGGCGACGAGCCCAAGGGCAAGCAGACCTCCCCCTATATCCGCAAGCCGAAATACCAGTATGGCTGGGACTGGGGCCCGCGGTTGGTCAATATCGGGCTGTGGCGGCCGGTCCGGCTGGAGGTTTGGGACGATGCCCGCATCGACGGGCTGATCCTCCAGCAGGAAGCGCTGAACGATGCGGAGGCGCGGCTGGTCGCGCGCTATCGCATCATGGCTGACCGTGACGCCCAGGTGACGTTGACCACCCGCGTCACCGCCCCCGATGGCAAGGTCACAACCGTGGAGCGGGTGGCGCAGGTCACGGCCGGGGTGAACGAGGTCTCCGTTCCCGTCAGCCTGGACAGGCCCCAGCGCTGGTGGCCCGTGGGCTATGGCGCGCAGCCGCTTTATGCCGTTTCCGGCCATCTGGGCGACGGGGTGGGGGAGGCGCATCGCGTCGACCGCCGCATCGGCCTGCGCCATGTGGAACTGATCCGCAAGGAAGGCAGCTTCGGCTTCAAGATCAATGGCGTGGCGATCTTCGCCAAGGGCGCCAACCTGATCCCGTTTGACAATTTCCCGGCCCGCGTCACGCCCGCTTCCATGCGCCCCATCCTGGAAGGGGCGCGGGATGCGAACATGAACATGATCCGCGTCTGGGGCGGGGGCTATTACCTGGATGACGCCTTCTATGCCATGGCCGACGAGCTGGGGCTGATGGTCTGGCAGGATTTCATGTTCGGCGGTGCCGTCACCCCGCCCGATGCCGCCTTCCGGGAGAATGTGCGCATCGAGGCGGAGGAACAGGTCGAACGCCTGCAATCCCATCCGTCCATCGTCGTCTGGGCCGGCAATAACGAGGTGCTGTCGGGCTGGGAGAACTGGTCGGACCGCAAGGCCTTCAAGAAGGCCGTGGGTGCGGACGAACAGGAACGGGTCGGCGTCGGCATGGCCGTGCTGTTTGACCGGGTGCTGCGCGATGCCGTGCTGACGCGGTCGCCGGGCATCCCCTACTGGCCCGGTTCGCCGTCCACCGACTATGAAGGGCCGACCGACACGGACAAGGATGGCGACCGCCATTTCTGGGATGTCTGGTCGGGGTCGAAGCCGGTCGAACGCTATCTGGATAGCTGCCCGCGCTTCATGTCGGAATATGGCTTCCAGGCCATGCCCGATCTGGCCACCATCCGCGGCTTTGCCGGCAAGGGCGATCTGGCCGCCGACAGCCCCGTGCTGAAGGCTCACCAGAAATTCCTGGCAGGGGAGGGCAATGCCCGCCTGCAGCTGTATCTGGATCAGCGGCTGCGCAAGGCGGCGGACTTCGCCGATCTGGTCTATCTGACCCAGGTGAACCAGGCCCAGGCCATCGAAATGGCGGCCCTGCATCACCGCGCCTGCCGGCCGGTGACCATGGGCTCGCTCTATTGGCAGATCAACGATACCTGGCCCGCCATTTCCTGGGCCAGCATGGACTATCACGGCCGCTGGAAGCTGCTGCATCACGCGGCCCGCCGCTTCTTCGCCCCGCAGGTGGTGGTGACGGAGCATAAGGGCGGGGCCACCCGTGTGGCCCTGGTCTCCGACGCGACAACCCCGGTCCAGGCCGAATGGCGCCTGCGGGCCTTTGACATGCAGGGCAAGGCGCTGGGTGCCAAGGGCGGCAGCGTCACCCTGGCCCCGTTGAGCGCGATGGAGGCGGCGTCGGTGGCCGATGCCGACCTGTTCGGGGCGGCCCCTGTCGCCACCTCCTATGCGGTGGCCGAACTGATGGTCGAGGGCAAGGTCGTGTCGCGCCGCATCCTGGAACGGGCGGCGCCGAAGGACATGGAATATCCCGTCGCCGACCTGACCACGCGCTGGGACGGCAAGCGCCTGACCATCACGGCCGGCACGCTGGCCCGTGCCGTGATGCTGGATTTCGGCACTGTGGCTGCCCAGCCGTCCGACGATGGTTTCGACCTGCTGCCGGGGGAAAGCGTGACGGTGGAGATCCGCTCCGACGCTGACCCCGCGGCCCTGAAACGGGCACTGACCCTTCGCACCCTGGGACCCGGCCGATGATCCGCCGCCTGTTGCTGCTTGCCGCCACCGCCCTGTCGACCAGTGCGATGGCCGCCCCCGTCGATGACGCCGTTTCCAAGGCCATGGCGACCATGAGCCTGGAGGAAAAGGCAGCCCAGCTGCAAAGCACCGCGCCCGCCGATGCAGAGGCCGGCATTCCCGCCTATGACTGGTGGAACGAAGGGCTGCACGGCCTGGCCCGCAACGGCTATGCCACCGTGTTCCCCCAGGCCGTGGGCATGGCCGCGACCTGGGATACGGCCCTGGTGCGCAAGATCGGCGATGTTGTGGCGACGGAGGCGCGGGCCAAGTTCAACGCCCGGCCGGCCCAGGCCGACCGCCGCATCTATGAAGGGCTGACCATCTGGTCGCCCAACATCAACATCTTCCGCGATCCGCGCTGGGGCCGGGGGCAGGAAACCTATGGCGAGGACCCGCATCTGACGGGCAGCCTGGGCGTGGCCTTCATTGCCGGCCTGCAGGGGCCCGACCCGAAATGGCCGAAGGTCGTCGCTACGCCCAAGCATCTGGCTGTGCATAGCGGGCCGGAGGCCGGGCGCGACGGGTTCGATGTGGACCCCAGCCCCCAGGATCTGGAATCAACCTATCTGCCGGCCTTCCGCCAGGCCATCACCGAGGGCAAGGCCCTGTCGGTGATGTGTGCCTATAATTCCATCCATGGCACACCGGTCTGCGCCCTGCCGTCGCTGCTGATCGACCGGGTGCGCAAGGATTGGGGCTTCACGGGCTTCACCGTGTCGGACTGTGACGCGGTCGCCAATGTGCATCTGTTCCACCATTACCGCATGGACGCGGCGGAAGCCGCGGCGGCCAGCCTGAAGGGCGGAACGGACCTGAATTGCGGCAACACCTATGCCGCCTTGCCCCAGGCCGTGAAACGCGGTCTGGTGACAGAAGCGGAGATCGATACGGTCCTGGCCCGCGTGCTGGAAGGCCGCCGGATGCTGGGCACGGCGTTCAATATCTCCAGCCCCTGGGCCAGCATCAAACCCGATCAGGTGGGCACGCCCGCACACCGCGCCCTGGCGCTGGAAGCGGCGCGCAAATCCATCGTTCTGCTGAAGAATGACAAGGACATCCTGCCGCTGAAGGCCGGGACGCGGGTCGCGGTGATCGGCGCCAATGCCGACGACCTGGTCGTGCTGGAGGGCAATTACCATGGCACGGCGCGCAATCCGGTAACCCCGCTGGACGGTATCCGCCGACAGTTCGGGCCGGCCAATGTGCGTTATGCCCAGGGATCGGTGCTGGCCGACGGTGCCCCGGTCGTGGTGCCCGAAACAGCCTTCACCAATGATGGTCATCCGGGCCTGCGCGCCGAATATTTCGCCAGCCCGACCGTTGCCGCACCGGCCATCGTGGCCCGGCAGGATCGTCGCATCGACGTCAACTTCACCCGCGCCGCGCCGCTGCCACAGCTGAAACCGGAAGGCTTTGCCGTGCGCTGGACGGGTGAACTGACGCCGCCCGGTCCCGGTCGCTACACGCTGGCCATCGACATTCCCGCCTGCTGGAAGGACTGCAAGCGCCATGATGATGTGCGCCTGTGGATTGACGGGCAGAAGCTGCATGATGGTCCGCTGGGCAAGCAGCGCGTCGAATTTCCGCTGGTCAGCAATGGCAAGCGCCATGATTTCCGTCTGGAACTGGACCATCATGGGGAGGATGAGGGCATCCGCCTGATGTGGCTGCCGCCGGCCGAGCCGCTGCTGGTCCAGGCCGTTTCTGCCACGCGCGATGCCGATGTCATCGTCGCCGTGCTGGGCCTGTCGCCCGATCTGGAAGGCGAGGCGTTGTCGGTCACCGTCCCCGGCTTTGTCGGGGGCGACCGGACAGAGATCGAACTGCCGCCCGTGCAGCGCCGGCTGCTGCAGGCCCTGCGCGATACGGGCAAGCCCGTCGTGCTGGTCCTGTCAACGGGCAGTGCGGTGTCGGTCGATCCGTCCCTGGCCGACGCCGTGCTGACCAACTGGTATTCGGGAGAGGAAGGGGGAACGGCGCTGGCCGAAACCCTGGCCGGCACCAACAACCCGTCCGGCCGTCTGCCCGTGACCTTCTATCAGAAGACGGCAGACCTGCCGGCCTTCGTCGATTACGGCATGAAGGAACGCACCTACCGCTTTTTCACCGGCACCCCGCTCTGGGGCTTCGGTCACGGCCTGTCCTACACCAGCTATGGCTATGATGGCCTGACCGTGAAGGCCGGTGACACGGCCACCCCCGTTCAGGTCAGTGTGCGCGTCGCCAACAAGGGCAAGCTGGCCGGCGAAGAGGTGGTGCAGGCCTATCTGGTGCCCCCCGGATCGGGCGGCAAGGGCGGCCTGACCACGCCCATCCTGCAGCGCCAGCTGGTCGGGTTCAGCCGCACCGCGCTGAAGCCCGGCAAGGCGGCGGAGGTGCGGTTCAGCATCGACCCGCGCGGCCTGTCCATTGTGGCGCGCGACGGCACCCGCACGGTCCAGCCCGGCCGCTATCGCCTGTGGGTGGGCGGCGGCCTGCCAGACAGCGCACCCGGTGTATGGGCCGAATTCACCGTCGATGGACAGAGCCGGGAGCTGGCGAAATGATGGAACGGCGTGCCTTTCTGGCGACGGGGCTGGCGCTGGCCGCCAGCCCGGCCCTGGCCCGGACGGAAAAGGGGTTCATCAGCGGCCGGCCCGCCCCCTCCGCCCGGCATTTCACCAGCCCGGCCGTGGAGATGGAGATCAAGCGCGTATCGGCGCAGATCGCTGATCCCAAGCTGCGCTGGATGTTCGCCAACTGCTATCCCAACACGCTGGACACCACGGTGAAGCTGGGCCTTGTCGATGGCAAGCCCGACAGTTTCATCATCACCGGCGATATTCCCTGCCTGTGGCTGCGGGATTCCGCAGCGCAGGTGAAGCCCTATCTGCATCTGGCCAGGCAGGATGCGGACCTGCGCCGGCTGTTCCATGGGCTGATCGCGCGGCAGGCCCGCTCCATCCTGATCGATCCCTACGCCAACGCCTTCATGGAAGACCCGTCCGCGCCCACGAACCTGAATTGGGCGCTGAACGACACGACGGAGATGAAGCCCGGCGTGGCGGAACGGAAATGGGAGATCGACAGCCTGTGCTATTTCCTGCGCCTGTCCCATGGCTATTGGCAGGCCGTGGGGGACAAGGCCCCCTATGACGCGACCTGGGCCCAGGCGGCGCGCGCTGTCATCCGCACCTTCCGCGAACAGCAGCGCAAGGAGGACAAGGGCCCCTACCGTTTCCTGCGGTCCAGCAACCGGCCCACGGAAACCCTGATGCTGGATGGCTATGGCGCGCCGTCGCGGTCGGTCGGGCTGATCCATTGCGGGTTCCGGCCGTCGGATGATGCCTGCACTTTTCCGTTCTTCATCCCCGCCAATTTCTTCGCCGTCACGACCTTGCGCGAACTGGCGCGGGTGGCGGTAGAGGCCAGGGGAGAGGCCGATCTGGCCGCCGACGCCATCGCCCTGGCGGACGAGGTGGAGGCGGCCCTGCACCGCTATGGCAAGACCCGCCTGCTGGATGGCACAGAGGTCTGGGCCTATGAGGTGGACGGGTTCGGCAATGCCCTGTTCATGGATGATGCCAACGTGCCGTCCCTGTCGGCCCTGGCCTATCTGGGCTGTGTCGATGCAGCCGACCCGCTGTGGCGGCGCACGGCCGATGCGGCCTGGAGCGAGACCAACCCCTATTTCTCCCGCGGGAAGGTAGTGGAAGGCATTGGCGGGCCGCATGTCGGGCTGGGGCAGGTCTGGCCCATGTCGCTGATCCTGCGGGCGCTGACCAGCAGCGACGATGCCACCATCCGCACCTGCCTGCGCATGCTGCGCGACAGCGACGCGGGCACGGGTTTCATGCATGAGGCCGTGGATCACGACGATCCGGCCAAATTCACCCGCGACTGGTTCGCCTGGGCCAATGGCCTGTTCGGCGAAATGCTGGTCCATCTGGCCGACACCAGGCCGCATCTGCTGCGGGAGCCGTTCTGATGCTGACACGCCGTACCCTGTTGATGACCAGCGCCCTGGGCGGCGTGCTGGCCATGACCCGACCGGGCTTCGCCGCCGCATCCGCCGGTGGGGAAGGGGGCAGCCCCAACCTGTTCATCGGCACCGGCGGGCATGGCCACACCTATCCCGGCCCGACCCTGCCATTCGGCATGGTGCAGTTGGGGCCGGATACGGATGTGGAACGCTGGGATGCCTGTTCGGGCTATCACCGTACTGACACCTCCATCCTGGGCTTTTCCCACACGCATCTGTCGGGCACCGGCATCGGTGACATGCTGGATGTGCTGGTGGTCCCGACAGCGGGGGAGAAGGTGCAGCTGACGCCCGGCACCCTGGCCGACCCCGATGCCGGCTATCGCCAGCGTTTCAGCGATGAAAGGGCGGAGCCCGGCTATTATGCCGTGACGCTGGAAAGCGGCGTGCGGGCCGAACTGACGGTGACGGAACGCACCGGCTGGCACCGCTACGCCTTTCCGGCGGGGCCGGGGCATCTGCTGATCGACCTGTCGCATCTGGTACTGGACAAGTCGGACAAGCAGCCGCTGATCGAGGATGCGGCCCTGGAACTGGCGGCCGATGGCACGCTGACGGGCCGGCGCACGGTCAACCGCTGGGCCAAGGGGCGGCGCATCTTCTTCGCCCTGCAAACCTCGCGCAAGCCGGACCGGGTGCGCTTCTTCACCGATGGCGATGCCGAGCAGCCGGCGGGCACGGCGCGCGTGGCGGGCCGCCGGCTGAAGGCCGTGCTGCATTTCGACGATGCGGGAGCCGCCCCCATCCTGGTCCGCTGCGGCATTTCCGGGGTGGACGGGCAGGGGGCGCTGGCCAATCTGACGGCCGAAGCCGCGCATTGGGATTTTGACGCCACCCGACAGCGCGCCGCCGGTATCTGGGCCGAGGCCCTGGGCCGGGTGCGGGTGGAAGGCGGGACGGCGGATCAGCGCACCATCCTGTCCAGCGCGCTGTACCATGCGCAACTGGCGCCCACCCTGTTCTCCGACGTGGATGGCCGCTATCCGGGCATGGATGGCAAAATCCAGAAAGTGCCCAAGGGCGGGGCCGCGCACAGCAGCTGGTCGCTGTGGGACACCTACCGTGCCCTGCACCCGCTGCTGACCCTGGTGGCCCCTGAACGGGCCAAGCTGCTGATCGACGATCTGATCCGGCAGACGGTGCAGTCCCCCTATGGCCCCCTGGTCTGGCCCCTGCAGGGCAAGGAGACGGGGACCATGATCGGCTGGCATGGGGTCGTGCCGCTGGCCGAGGCGCAGGCCAAGGGCATCAAGGCCGATTATGCCGCCGCCTGGCCCGCCATCCGCCGCCGCAGTTTTGATTTCACGGCTCCGGACCAGGATAACAGCCTGGGTCGCGATCTTTATGACCGCATGGGCTTTGTGCCCGCCGACAAGGTGTTTGAAAGCGTCAGCCGCACCCAGGAATATGCCTATGACGACTGGGCGTCGTCGCGTCTGGCCCGCGCCATCGGGGAAACGGCGGATGCCACCCGGCTGCACCGCCGTTCGTCCAACTGGGTCAATGTCATCGACGCCTCCATCGGTTTCGCCCGGCCGCGCTTTGCCGATGGGTCCTGGTGGCAGGATTACGATCCGATCCAGTTGGGCCATATGCCCAAGCCCTGGTGGCGCGACTATACGGAGGCCAATGGCTGGCAGGCCACCTTCCTGAACCAGCATGACATCTATGGCCTGATCCAGCATATGGGCGGTGACAAGGCGTTCGAGGCGAAGCTGGACGCCCTGTTCAACGCGCCCTCCACCCTGCCGGCCAATGCCCCGCCCGACATTTCCGGGCTGGTCGGGCAATATGCCCATGGCAATGAGCCGGACCAGCATGCGGCCTATCTCTATGCCTATACGGGGGCGGCCTGGAAGGCGCAGGCCATGGTGCGCCGCCTGTGCGTGGAGATGTACAAGAACGATCCTGACGGCATCATCGGCAATGATGATTGCGGGCAGATGAGCGCCTGGTTCGTCTTCTCCGCCCTGGGCTTCTATCCGGTCGACCCGGTGGAGGCGGTCTATGTCTTCGGCTCCCCGCTGTTCACCCGCGCCGTGCTGTCGGTGGGGCAGGGGCGCGAACTGGTGGTGGAGGCGCCGGGCAATGGTCCCGACACCCCCTATATCGCCGGCATCGACTGGAACGGCCGCCCCTGGACGAAAATCTGGATCAGCCATGCGGAGCTGAGCCGCGGCGGCACGCTGCGCTTCACCATGGCGCGGGAGCCCAACCCGGCCTTCGGTGCGGCCCTGGCCGACCGTCCCCCTTCCTTCGGCCGCCAGCCCGGCCAGCGTTGACGAGGCACCCCTGATGTCGAGCTTTTCCAGGCGCACCCTGATCGCCGCCGGCCTGTCCGCCGGTGCCCTGCCTGTCCTGCCGGCGCTGGCCGCGACCAGGGTTGCCCCGCCCTCCCCCTTCGGCGCCGTGCCCAGCCCGCGCCAGTGGAAATGGCACGGGATCGGCAGCTATGCCTTCGTCCATTTCTCCATCAACACCTTCACCGACAAGGAATGGGGATATGGGGACGAGGATACAAAGCTGTTCAACCCGACCGAATTCGACGCCGACCAGATCGTGGCTGCGGCCAAGACCGGCGGGATGCGCGGCATCCTGCTGACGGCCAAGCATCATGACGGTTTCTGCCTGTGGCCGACGAAGCTGACGGAACATTGCATCCGCAACAGCCCCTATAAGGACGGCAAGGGCGATATCGTCCGGGAATTCGCCGATGCCTGCAAACGGGCCGGGATGCTGTTCGGTATCTATCTGTCGCCCTGGGACCGCAACCATGCGGAATATGGGCGCCCTGCCTATGTCGACTATTTCCGCGCCACCTTGACGGAGCTGTGTACCCAATATGGCAACCTGTTCGAAGTCTGGTTCGACGGGGCCAATGGTGGCGACGGCTATTACGGCGGCGCGCGGGAAACCCGCAAGATCGACGCGCCGAAATATTATAACTGGCCGTCCATCATCGAACTGGTCCACAAGCTGCAACCCGATGCCTGCACCTTCGACCCGCTGGGCGCCGATATCCGCTGGATCGGGAACGAGGATGGGGTGGCGGGCGACCCCTGCTGGCCCACCATGCCCAACAAGCCCTATGATCAGGTGGAGGGCAATTCCGGCGTGCGCGGTGGCGATCTGTGGTGGCCGGCGGAAACCAATGTCTCCATCCGTCCCGGCTGGTTCTATCATTCGGATGAGGATTCCAAGGTCAAGGGCAGCGAACGGCTGATCAAGCTGTTCGATGAAAGCATTGCCCGCGGCACCAACCTGAATCTGAACCTGCCGCCCGACCGCCGGGGCCGCATTCCCGATCAGGATGTGAAGATCCTGAAGGCGTTCGGCGATGCCGTCCGCGCCAGCTTCGCCAGCGATCTGGCGCAAGGGTCGGTCGCCAGCGCCAGCCACAGCCGCGGGCCGGGGTTTGAACCGGCGCGCGTGCTGGATGGCGACCGGGAAACCTATTGGTCCACGCCGGACGGGGTGACCAACCCGACCCTGACCTTGACGCTGAAGCCCGGCACCCGTTTCGACCTGATCCGGGTGGCCGAATATCTGCCGCTGGGCGTGCGCGTCACCCGCTTTGCCGTGGATGCGGAGATTGACGGCAAGTGGCAGGAACTGGCCGTGCATCAGTGCATCTCCCAGCAGCGGGTCATCCGCCTGCCGGCCCCCATCGCGCCGGCCCGGGTGCGGCTGCGCATTGTGGAGGCACCGGTCTGCCCGGCCATCACGGAATTCGCCCTGTTCCAGTCCGTGGCGCCTGAGCATGTGCCGCCCATCGTGTCCACCGACCCGACCGTTCTGGATGTGACGCAGTGGAAGGTGGTGGAGGCGACGGCGCCCAAGGCGGAAAAGCTGCTGGACAATGACGCCCAGACCATCTGGATCATGGAGGCACCCGTACCGGGCAAGCCAGCCGCGGTCACCGTCGATCTGGGCAGCGAGGTGCTGCTGGCCGGGTTCAGCCTGACCCCGTCGCGGCAGGTAATGACCGGGGCCGCCCCGCCCAAGGGCTATACCGCGCAGACCAGCCGCGACGGCAAGAATTGGGAAGACGGGGCCACGGGCGAATTTGCCAATATCGCCTATGCGCTGGCCACCCAGCGCATTGCCTTTGCCAAGGCGCGGGCGACCCGGTACCTGCGGCTGAGTTTCGCGGAGACGGCGATGCCGGCGGCAAGGCTGGCCGTTGCCGGGATCGGCGGCTTTACGCCGCGCCCGTGATGCGATGAACGCCCGTATCGCTGCCCTGGTCCTGTGGCTCTGCTGGCTGCTGCTGGCGGGGCCGGCCGGGGCCGCCATCGACCTGACGCACAGCACCATCGTCGCCAGACCGGCCCCCGGGCCGGAACAGGCGGCGGTGACCCTGCTGACGGAGGAGGTGGCGAAGCGCACGGGCGTCACCTGGGCCACAGACAGCGGCGTCCCGGGGCTGGGCCCGCTGGTTGTGGTGGGGCGGCGGGAGCAGGTGGGTGCCCTGCTCCCGCCCGGCCTGCGCTGGTCGGTCGGGGGAAAACAACGCGCGGAAGCCTATGCCATCCGCAGCTTCGTCCAGGCCGGCCGCCCCGTCATCGCCATTGCCGGCGATGATGCGCGCGGCGTGCTGTATGGCATCGGCGACCTGTTGCGCAGCCTGTCGATGCAGAAGGGGCGGGCCTGGCTGTCGGCCCCGCTGGACCGGCGGGCGGCCCCGGCCTATCCCTTGCGCAGTCACCAGATCGGCTATCGGTTCAAGAACAATAGCTATGACGCCTGGTCCCTGCCGCGGTTCGAACAGGAAATCCGCGATCTGGCCGTGTTCGGCACCAATGCCATTCAGCTGATCGCCCCCGTATCCGATGATGAACGGGCCAGTCCGCTGTTCCCCGCACCGGCCACGGAGACCATCCTGGGCATTGCCGGATTGCTGGCGAAATACGGGCTGGATTGCGACCTTTATTACCCCGCCATCCGCGCCGATTATGCCGATCCGGCCATTGTCGCCGCCGAACTGGCCGATTTCGAAGCGCTGGTGCAGCGCTTTCCCGCCCTCCACGCCCTGTATGTGCCCGGCGGCGATCCGGGGCACACGCCGCCCGACATCCTGTTCAGCCTGCTGGAAAAGATGGCAGCCATCCTGCGCCGCCATCACCCGGCCGCCGCCCTTTACGTCTCCGGCCAGGGGTTCAACCGTGCGGCCTATGCGCAGTTCTATGCGCAGCTGGACCGTCAGCCGGCCTGGCTGACGGGCGTGTTTTTCGGGCCGCAGTCGCGCGATCCCCTGGCCCGGCAGCGGGCGCGCATTCCCGCCCGCTATCCCATCCTGTTCTATCCCGATATCGGCCATACGCTGCATGCGCAATATCCGGTGCCGGACTGGGACCCCGCCTTTGCCCTGCTGGAAGGACGGGAACCCATCAACCCGCGACCCGTCGACCAGACGCGCATCTTTCGGCATTTCGCCCCGCTGACAGCGGGCTTCGTCACCTATTCCGAAGGGGTGAATGATGATGTGAACAAGATGCTGTGGTCGCGCCTGGGCTGGTCGCCCGCCACCCGGCCGGAAGAAACCCTGGCCGATTATGCCCGCTACTTCCTGGGCCCGACCTTGGGGCAGGATCAGGCGGGGCGTGCGGCCGCCCTGATTCTGGACCTGGAGCGCAACTGGCGGGGGCCGGTGGCCACCAACAGCGGCATCAATGCCACCCTGCAGGGGTTCCTGGCCCTGGCGGACGGGGTGGGGCCGGGCAACTGGCGGCTGGAAAGCCTGCTGTACCGCGCCTATTACGACGCCTATGCCCGCCGCCGTGCCCTGGCGGAAGGTGCCCGGCAGGCCCGCGCCACGGAAGCGCTGGAAGCCGCCCCCCGGACCGGCAGTCTGGCCGCCATGGACGCGGCGGAGGCGGCGCTGGCGGTCCCGGATGACGCGTGGACGCGGGGCTGGCGGCAGCGGCTTTTCGATCTGGCCCAGGATCTGTTCGACCATGCGGGGCTGCAACTGAGTGTGACACGGTTTGGCGCATCGGGGGTGGAGCGGGGGGCCAATCTGGACCGGATCGACACCTCGCTGAACGACCGGGCCTGGCTGACCGGCCGCTTCGCCCGCATCCGGACGGAGACCGACGAGGCGACGCGGCTGTGCCAGTTGCAGGACATCGTGCAGTGGGAACAACCGGTTCCCGGCACGCTTTATGATGATCTGGGCGATCCGTCCTGGTCGCCGCATCTGGAAAGGGGGTCGGGCTTCGCCCGCGACCCGCAGCTTCTGTCCAGCGCCATCCATTCGGTGGCCGACATCATGCCGGATGCGGGCTGGCGCCTTTCCTGGGTCACCTATGCCGAAAGCCTTTATGAGACGCCGTTGACCCTGCGCTATCACGGGGTGGATCGAAACCGGCGCTACCGGCTGCGCGTGACCTATGGGGGGGAAGATTACCATCTGCCCATCCGGCTGATTGCCAATGGCGACACGGAAATCCATGCACCGCTGACCAGACCGGCCAATCCATCCACCCTGGAATTCGACATCCCGGCATCGGCGACGCGCGGCGGTGATCTGGTTCTGCAATGGACCCGTCCCCCGGGTCTGGGCGGCAGCGGACGGGGCAAGCAGGTGGCGGAGGTCTGGCTGATACCGGTCGGTCCGACAGGTGGGACGGGCTGCCCGTGATGCGGTTAATAATTTCCATAATTTAACTTATCGCCATTTTGGCTGTATTTTGGTGGGTTCTATTTTGAAGTGCGACATTCCTTTAATATCAGATGGTTATCTATGG
>NZ_JBMDKJ010000044.1:0-36796 GCF_057809655.1 Niveispirillum sp. FG148 | reverse complement strand
AAGCCGGAGAGCGCGATGATCCCGCCGCTCCTACACCACGCACGGGGACGTGATCGAATGAATCGAATGACCCCGATCAGATCACATCCCTATCCAACCGTCGCTGAGCCGGTCCTGCATACGCGTCCCACAAGCCGGACCCTATTCGGTTTGAAAAGCCGGTTCTTTTTACCATGGGAACAAGTTGGACATGTCGGTCGACACATGCGCCCCGAAGACTAGACAGCGCTGTCCTTTTATGTGTCTGCTCACTGAAAATCCGGCTTCCGACGCTCTGCAAAGGCCGCCAACCCAACGGCGCGTTCCGAGGTCGCAGCTTGTTCAGCGATCTGTTCACATTCTGCATCAAGCTGCATTTCCAGACCGGTATTGGCACCCGTCAGAAGCAATCGCTTGGACCTGCCGAGCGCCCCCGTTGCGCCATCGGCCAGTTCGTCTGCCAATGCCGACACTTCATGCGCAAGGCCGCCACTGGCGACAACCCGGGTGATCAACCCCATGGCCACGGCATCCTGCGCCGAGACCCGGCGATTTGTCAGGGTCAGTTCCTGGGTGCGGCGCAGTCCGATCAGCCTTGGCAGCAGCCATGTCGCCCCGCCGTCGGGCGTCAACCCGATCCGCGAATAGGCCATGGTGAAATGGGCCTCGGGTTCCGCAAGCGCGATATCGCCAACTGCCGCCAGTCCGATACCCGCCCCCGCCGCCGGCCCCTGGATGGCGGTGATCACCGGCTTCTCCATCATGGCAAGACCGGCAATCGCCGGATGCAGATAGGACAGGATTTCCCGAAGCAGTGCGGGCAGCGCGTCGCCGGCCGCATGCAGGGCCTTGACATCACCGCCGGCACAGAACATCCGACCATTGGCACGGACAACTACGCAGCGGACCGCGGCATCCCGCTCCACGGATTTCACCGCAGCCAGCAGACCCCGCGCCAGCGGCACATTGAAGGCATTGCCGACATCCGGACGGTTGAGCGTGATGAAGGCCACCGCACCCCGGTACTCCAGTTGGACTGGATTGGCGTCATCATCCGGCATTTCATACTCCAACCGGCAAATCCTTGAACGGGATATCGCGATCGACACGAATGTCCGGCGGCAGACCGAGCACGCGTTCGGCGATGATATTCTTCAAGATCTCATCGGTACCGCCCGCGATCCGCATGGCGGCACCCCAAAAGAAATTGCGCTGGAAACCACCGGCGGGCGCCGTCATATCGTCATCCGCCACGATGCCATGGGCATCCAGCAGGTCCAGTGCCTCCGTCGCCAGGTCCTGCATCTGGCGGGCGGAAACGATCTTGCCGATGGAAGCTTCCGGCCCCGGCGTAGCGCCACGGCTCAGGGCTGTCTGGCTGCGCAGCCTCGTCAGCCTCAGCCCTTCGGCGGCCACATACCAATCGGCCAGCACCCGACGGAAGCCGCCATCGCGCAGGGCCGAACCATGGCCCTCCACGCCGGGTAACCGGCTGGCCAGCGCCATCAAGGCCGCCCAGTTCGGGCTCGCACCCCCACCAACCGACAGGCGTTCATTCATCAAGGTCACCAGGGCGACATCCCAGCCCTTGCCAACCTCTCCTACCCGCTGGCTATCTTTGACCCGCACATCAACGAAATAAACCTCGTTGAAGCCCCGGCCCCCGTCCGCCTGATGCAGGGGGCGTATCTCGATCCCCGGCGACTTCATGTCGACCCAGAACATCGTCAGCCCCTTGTGCTTGGGAACATGGCTGTCGGTGCGGGTCAGCAGCAGACCGAAATCGGCGAAATGGGCGCCCGATGTCCAGACCTTCTGACCATTGACGATCCAGTCGCCCGTCCCATCCGCAGCTGGAACCGCGCGCGTCCGGCTGGCCGCCACGTCGGAACCCGCCGATGGTTCAGAAAAGAGTTGGCACCAGATTTCCTCTCCCCTTATCGCGGGGCGCACGAACCGCTGTTTGTCTGCTTCGTTGCCGGCGGTCATGATCGTCGGCAGGCACATGCCGAGACCCACACCAAATATGGCCGAGCCCAGGCCGAGCTTCATTTCCTCCTCGCCGAAGATGATGCTCTGCATCAATGTTGCCCCGGGGCCGCCCCATTGCGCGGGCCAATGGATGCAGGCATAGCCGGCATCGGCCTTGCGGGCCTGCCAGTCCTTGTCTGCCGCAATCGACCGGGCGTCTTCTTGCCCGTGCGGGACGATGATGCGCGATATCGGGGCATTGGCCGCCAGCCATTCGCGGACTTGGCTGCGATATGCGCCCTCTTCCGGGCTGTCGTGAAAATCCATCCCTTTTTCCCCCGGTCAGGCGACGGCGCGCCGTTCAAGCGCGCACACCAGCCGTTCGCGCCAGAAGGGCGGCCCGCCCAGTGCCAGCGCCAGTTGGCGGGCACGGCGCAGATGCAGGTGACAGTCAGCCTCCCAGGTGAACCCGGTCCCGCCATGGATATGCAGGTTCTCCCTGGCCGCGAAATCATAGGCCTGACTGGCGGCAATCCGGGCTGCCGCTGCGGCTTGGGGCAGTTCCGTGGCACCGGAATTCAACGCCCAGGCTCCATAGTAGGCGTTGGAACGGGCCAGTTCGTTCCTGATGTAGATATCCGCCAGCTTGTGCTTGATCGCCTGATAACTGCCGATCACCCGCCCGAAGGCATGGCGTTCCCTGGCATACTCCGTAGCAGCCTCCAGGCAGCGATCCGCCCCGCCGACCTGCTCGAACGCGAACAGCACGGCCGCCCGGTCAAGAATAACAGAAAGCGCCCCCGCCCCCGCCCCCTCCGCGCCCAGCCGTTCACACGGCACATTGTCAAACGTGAGCTGTGCGGCGCTACGGGTGGGGTCCAGCGTCCGTACCCATGTCCGCGCCACGCCATCATCCGCCAGATCGACGATGAAAAGGCCTGGTCCTGCCGCATCCTGCGCCGCCACGATCGCATGGGTCGCGATGTCGCCATCGGTGACGGGAACCTTAGTGCCGATCAGTTTGCCGGCGGTGACACGAACTCCCTTGGACGCTGCAACCTGCACCCCCGGATGCTCGGCGGCAGCAAGGCAGCCCATCACACGGCCAGCGGCGATACCGGGCAACAGCGCGCCCCGCTGCGCATCGCTGCCGAAGGCCAGGATGGCTTCGGCAAAGATATAAACCGTGGAGGCGAAGGGGATGGGGGCGATGACACGGCCCAATTCCTCGGCAAGGGCACAAAGTTCGACATGGCTGAAGCCGGCACCGCCCCATTTTTCCGGAATGGCGGTACCGGTCCACCCCATCGCAACAACCGCCGTCCAAAGATCAAGATCAAAGGACCGGCCGTCATCATCAAGTACCCCACGCGTCACCGCCACCGGACAGCGCGCCTGAAGAAACCGGCGTGCCTCCCGCTTCAGGTATTTCTGGTCATCTGAAAAGTCGAAATTCATGCCCGATCTCCCGCCGCGATCCCCTGTCGGACGTCAATGCCGCCTGATTTCGAACTCCTGCCCTGCCTCCAGCCATGCCTCGCGCTCGGCCTTCAGCGCCGTCCGCCGGACCTTGCCGGCGTCATCCCGTAGGGGCGTCGCGCTCAACTCATAGCTTGCCGGCCATTTATATTTCGCCAGTCTCTCCTCAATGTGGGCGTCAACGGCCGCAATGTCGAACTGCCTTCCTTCGCGCAACTGGATGATGGCATGGACGCGTTGGCCCAGATCATCGTCGGGCAAGCCGATCACAGCCGAGGATGCGATGAGCGGATGTTCGTCCAGCGCCGCTTCGATTTCGGCCGGATAGACATTGGCCCCGCCACGGATGATCAGGTCCGACCGGCGATCCGCCAGGAACAGGTAACCATCCGCATCGACATGACCAAGGTCGCCGATCCAGAACCCGCCGGACGCGTCCCGGCTCTGTTCCGCGCCGATATAGCGGAACCGGGCGGCACCCGCCGCAGGGAAATGAACCTCGCCGACCTCGCCGACATCCGCCTCGCTGCCATCTTCGCGCAGGATGCGGACCGTCCCGGGCGCCACCTTGCCCACCGACCCCGGTTTGCGCAGCCAGTCCCGACCAGTGATGGCGGTGCCGCTGCCTTCGGTGCCACCATAGGCCTCGAAAATCCGATCCGGGCCCAGCCAGTCGATCCAGGCGCGCTTGACCCAGGGCGGGCACGGCGCCGACATGTGCCAGACGCTTTTCAGCGAGGACATGTCATAGGATGCGCGAACATTGTCCGGCAACGCACAGATGCGCTGCATCATCGTCGGCACCATGGCGACGAAACCGGCCTTGTGGACCTGCACCAGACGCAGGAACTCCTCGGGATTGAAACGGGTCATGCCGACGACATGCGCACCTGCCAGCAGGGCCAGAGAGGTGAACAGGAACGGCATGTTGTGGTAGAGCGGGCCGGGGTTGAGTACCACCGTGTCCTCGGTCATACCGAGCGGCGCATAGGGTGGAGCGGCAGTGTTGATGAAGGCCGGCATCGTATCGACGACGATCTTCGGACGCCCGCTGGAACCGCCACTGGCGATGGCCTTCCAACTATCAGCGCCGACGTCGGGCACAGGCGCATCGCTGAAAGCTTCCAAGGCGCAGCCGGCTGGTATCCTGGGACCGGCGTAGGTGAAATTGGCGTCACCGATGACAGCGGCGGGGGAGGCCAACGCAATCATCTCGCCGGCTTCACGGTCGGGCAGCTTGGATGGCATCAGGCACGGCGTTGCACCGGCTTTCCAGACACCGGCCACCGCCTCATGGAACTCCGCACCGTTGGGCAGCATGACAACCACCCGATCATTGTGCCGGACGCCCAGCGATGCCAGCAGCCGGGCCCGACGGTTCGAGCGCCGATCAAGTTCCTGCCAGGTCAGCGAACCGTCGGGATAGGTAACGGCGGGCGCCTCCCCCCTCCGCTTGGCATGGTCCTGGATTATCGACGACATGGACTTGAAGGACATGTTTTCCATTTCCGTTCCGATGGTCGGGTAGGCTGGTAAAAGCCGGCTGAATGGCGTCCTTATCCAGGCAGCGCGTCGAGCAGCGCCCGGGTGCGGACCTTGATGGGCTCTTCCATGACGCGATCAGTGTGGATGTGCAGCTTGTTCTGTTCCACCGCGGTCAAGACCATCCGACCGACCTCGTCAATACCGGTCCCCTGCTGCAGCGCCTGGTTCAACAGTTCCCGTCGTTCCGCCCGCCGTTTTTCCTGGGCCTCCGACAAGGGCTCCGCCCCCTTGGGTGCGCCTTCCTGCGAGCGATGGATCACATTGGTCGCAACGGGGCCGGGGCACAGAACGCTGACACCAATTCCTGCCGGCGCCAGTTCCAGATTGAGCGATTCAGACATTCCAACCACGGCAAACTTGGCCGTGCAGTAAAGGACGCCCGACCCGGTCGCCACCAGACCCGCACCGGAAGAGGTGTTCACAATGTGACCACCCTGGCCATTCCGCAGCATCCTGGGCACGAACGTCTGGATGCCGTTGATGACACCATGAAGATTGATGCCGATGGCGAAATCCCACAGGTCGTAGGTAAGCTTCCCCGGTGTTTCCGCAACGATGACGCCGGCATTGTTGAACAGCAGGGACACAGGGCCAAGTGCTGCTTCGGCCGCATCCGCCGTGGCAGCATAGGCATCGCGGTCGCGGACATCCAACCGATAGGTCTCGACCTGGGTTATCTCCTGCAACTCCGCCTTGGCACGGGCAAGACCCTCACTATCCAGATCTGCCAAGGCCAACCTGACCCCGGCGCGTGCGAAGGTCCGGGCGATGCCAAGGCCGATGCCATTGGCGCCACCGGTGATGAAGGCCGTGCGCCCCCGTATATCAGTCATCCGATCTCTCCTGACGTCATATCCCAACCTGGCCGGCGGTGCCTCCCGGCCGGGACCATCGTTGCGCAACCGGTCAGGCAACCGGGGCGGGCATGGCATCCAGCAGGGCTTTGGTCCGGGCCTTGATGGGTGCTTCCATCACACGGTCGGTATGGATGTAGAGGCTGTTCTCGCGCACGGCTTTGAGTACCATCTCGCCGACGTCATCGATGCCGACACCCTGCTTCAGGGCCTCCGTCATGATGGCGATCCGTTCCGCGCTCGCCCGTTTCTGCTCCTCCGTCAGGGTCAGACCCGCCTTGGGCGATGTGCCGGCTGACCGCTGGATGATCCCCGTGGCGACAGGACCGGGGCACAGCACCGTGACACCGATACCGGCAGCCCCCAGTTCGGCATTGAGCGCCTCTGACATGCCCACCACCCCGAACTTGGCGGTGCTGTACAGCACCCCGGAACTAGTCGCCGCCAGCCCGGCGCCAGATGCGGTATTCACGATGTGGCCACCCTGGCCCCGCGCAACCATGCCCGGCAGGAATGTCTGGATGCCGTTGATGACACCATGCAGATTGATCCCGATCCCCCAATCCCAGAGATCATAGGTCAGCTTCGCCGCAGGAGCGCCGCCGGCGACACCGGCGTTATTGAACAGCAGCGATACCGGCCCCAGCGACTGCTCGACCTCTGCCGCAACAGCGGCGTACGCGGCGCGGTCACGCACATCAAGCCGGAAGGTCTCCACCGAGGTAATCTGCTCCAGTTCCGCCTTGGCGCGGGCCAGGGCATCGGTATCCAGGTCGACCAGGGCCAGCTTGGCCCCGGCCCGCGCTAGGCTGCGCGCAATTCCCAACCCGATCCCGTTGCCGCCGCCGGTGATAAAGGCAGTCCGCCCCTGCACGTCGGTCATTCAGTGTCTCCCTAGCCTTCATGTCTTCTCGCCGCCTGAACAGAACGACCATGGGCGCGGGGCTGTACCCTTTGCACCCATATCCCTGTAGGCAATTGGCCTGGATGAATTCGCTCCAACGCTAGGGTACGACCCCATGAACACCAAATGCAAAGGGGAGCCGGGCAATGCCCCGGGGGAATAGCTGCGGCCGCTTAGTCGGTCCTCAACCTGCCCCACCCCCTATAATCTTCACATTGGCCCAAGGCGGAATGCCGGCGGCTTCACCTGTGCCATGCATCCAGATCGCATAATCGCGGGGGCAAAACGTCGCTTCCCCGCGCTTGCGCCTCATGAAGCCACAGGCCTTCAGATCAACCGACAGAGAGATTGTAATGGACATCAATGGAGTTGGCGCCATCGTCACCGGCGGCGCATCGGGACTGGGCGGCGCCACAGCGGCGCTTCTGGCCAAGGCCGGCGCGAAAGTCACCATCTTCGACCTCAATGCCGAACTTGGCGCGGCCCACGCCCGGCAGATCGGTGGTCATTTCATCCCGGTCGATGTGACGGACGAAAATGCTGTGGAAGCCGCAATTCAGGAAGCGGAGGGCCTGAATGGCAAGGCTCGTATACTCGTGAACTGCGCCGGTATCGGCCCCCCGGCAAAAATGATCGGGCGCGACGGCAAGGCCCTGCCCCTTGCCGCATTTTCAAAAATCATCAACATCAACCTGATCGGAAGTTTCAACGTCCTGTCAAAATTTGCCGCCCGCATCCATGAAGCGGAAATGATCGGCCCGGAGGAACGGGGCGTTATCGTGAATACGGCCAGCGTCGCCGCCTTTGATGGCCAGATCGGCCAGGCCGCCTATGCAGCCTCCAAGGGTGGTGTTGTCGGCATGACCCTGCCGATCGCGCGGGAACTGGCGCGGTACGGTATCCGCGTGGTCACCGTCGCACCGGGCCTGTTCCTGACCCCGCTGCTGGCATCGCTGCCGCAAGAGGCACAGGAATCCCTGGGCAAGCAGGCACCATTCCCAAGCCGCCTGGGCCACCCCGATGAGTTTGCCCGCATGGTAGCGGCGATCATCGACAATCCGATGCTGAATGGCGAGACCATCCGCCTGGATGGCTGCATCCGCATGGCGCCGAAATAACGCTGCCCCCTTGTCCGATCGGGAAACCTGACTATGAGCTATCAATATGTCGATGTGAGCCGCGAGGGGCGGCTCACCATTATCACCCTCAACCGGCCCGTGGCGCACAATGCGCTGAACCTCGACGCCCACCTGGAACTGGAGGCGGTCTTCGATGCCTTCGCCGCCGATGACGACCAATGGGTTGCCATCATCACAGGGTCCGGCACCAAGGCGTTCTGTGCCGGCCATGACTTGAAACAGCAGGCAGCCGGTGGCGGGCTGCAACTGCCGCCGACGGGCTTCGCCGGCCTTACCTCCCGCTTCGATCTCACCAAACCGGTCATCGCCGCCGTGAATGGCGTCGCGATGGGGGGTGGGTTTGAAATCGCGCTGGCGTGCGACGTGATCGTGGCGGCGGCCCATGCCGTCTTCGCACTTCCCGAGCCCCGGGTCGGCCTTGCCCCGCTGGCGGGCGGCATACAACGACTGCCGCACAGCATCGGGCTTCATCGCGCCATGGGGCTGATGCTGACCGGTCGCCGGATCGGCGCTGCAGAGGGCGCAGCACTCGGTTTCGTGAACGAGGTGGCGGAAGCTGACGTTCTGGACACCGCCCGCCGCTGGGCCGGCGACATGCTGGCCTGCGGTCCCCTGTCCCTTCGGGCCATCAAGGAAGCCACCCTGCGCGGTCGCGGCACAACCGTGGCAGAGGGGATTGCCAGACAATGGGAATACCCTGCCATGAAGGCAATGCTGAACTCGCAGGACTATGTCGAAGGCCCCGCCGCCTTCGCCGAGAAGCGGACACCAGAATGGAAAGGGCGCTGACCCTGTAAACGGGTTCGGGCAGCGATGACGAAACCGTCATCGCTGCCCGAACGGCAATCAGGGCCGGAGGGCCAGCCCCACCGTGTCAGAAGGAGTATCCGAACGACACGCCGAAGACCCGCGGCTGGACATAGCGCACGGCTTCCAGCGACAGCGCATTCTGGCTCATGCTGATCTTGTACTTGCTGTCGGTGAGGTTGCGTCCATAGACCGAAAAGGTCATGTTCCCGTCCAAGGTCAAGGTCGCAGACCCGTCGAGCGCCACATAGCCGGGCTGGCTGAGGCTGTTATCGAAGGTGAAGTAGACACGGCTGCTGTAATAGGGCGACAGCGCCACCGTCAGTTCCTTGTTTGCGTCCAAAGACGCATAATAGGTCAGTGTCGAACTGGCCGTGAATTCCGGTGCCCGCACCATGGTCTTGCCACTGACATCCAGGCTGACATTGGCGTAGAGCAAGCCGCCCGCCGTCGCCGGCAACTTCGGATTATCCACATAACCCGGTGCCGATTTGAAATCGACATAGCGCGCATGGGTATAGGCCACGGCGGTGCGCAGATCGAAGGCCTCGCTGAGATGTGCCGTGATATCGGCCTCCACACCATAGATGCGGGACTTCGGCACATTGAACAGCTGGTTGAACACTGCGCCGTTCTGGCCGGAGATCGTCGCATTCACCTGCGTGTCTTTGTAATCATAGTAGAAGGCGGCGGCGTTGAAGGAGATGTCGCGTGTCGCCGATTTAAGGCCAAGCTCAAACGCATCCACCTTTTCCGGCGAAACGCTGGGACCGTTGGCAGACGTCGCGTCGAACACACCGCTTTTGAAGCCCTTGCTGTAGGTCGTGTAGATTTTGGATCCCTCGGTAAGCGCATAACTGACGCCCACGCGCGGCGTCCATTGCCGGTCGGTCTGTTTCTGTATGCGGGTATATGGGGACGGCGCCAGGACACCCATGGCACTTGAATTTCCGCGATCCTCGTCACTGTAGCGGATGCCGCCGATGATCGAGAAGTCACCGATCCTGTAGGTTCCGTCCGCATAACCGGCAATGGAATTCAAACGGCCGGCGGAATTGGACAGCGGCGTACCGGTGGATGTCAGGATCGGCACCTTGCTCCGGCTTCGGTAGTAGTAGACACCGGCGACATAGGTGAAGGGCTCGTTCTCGGCCGATGCAAAATTCACCTCCTGGGAGAAGGTCTTGGTCGCGACCTTCAGCGCGACATCCTGGTTCAGATAGCTGAGATCGATCTCATTGCGGGCGGCCAGATCATTGCGGAGGAATGCCGTGAAGGACGACAGCGTGCCACCCCAGACATCAAGCCTGGCGCGGGCGCTATATTCGTCGGTTTCGGTCTTGATGTACTGCTCGGTATTGTTGGACGAATGGTAACGATCCTGAGCGATCGGCCCGCCCATGGCGGCGACAAGCCGGGCCGGTCGGATATTCTTGGTATCGCTGCCCGACGGATCGTCGAAATCCGCATGGGCCACCGTAAAGACGACCGACAGGTCGTCCGTTGGTTCCACAAGCAGCTTGCCGCGCGCCGTGAAACTATCGCCCTGGTTGGTGATCTTGTCCGTCTTCAGGTCGCGGACATAGCCGTTGGCGTAACGATAAGCCACGGAACCGTTGACGGCGACCTTGTCGTCCAGCGGAACATTCAGATAGGCGCTGGTGCGCACCTGATCGAAACGTTCGTAAGAGGCGTTGAAACGGCCCTCCACCGTCGATCCGGGGTCGAGTGTGCGCAGCAAGACAGCGCCGCCAGTGGCGTTGCGCCCAAACAGCGTCCCTTGCGGCCCCTTCAGCACCTCCACACCGGCGATGCTGGCCAGATCGAAGATATTGCCCGACGGTGTGGGATAGTAGATCTCATCCACATAGACGGAAACGTTCTGCTCGCCGCCCGAGGCGGCAAGCGTCGAGCCGATGCCGCGGATCGTCGGCGACAGGCCATAGACATTACGCTGCAGATAGACGCCCGGTGCCGCCTTGGTCAGATTCTCCAACGAGGCGGGACCCACGCGCTCAAGATCCTCCGCCGTGGCAGTGGTAATCGAGATCGGAACATCCACCAGCCGCTGAGACCGGCGCTGCGCCGTCACCACGATATAGTCCAGGCTGATTTCCTGCAAACTGTCGCCGGCAGCCGGCGACGCCGCTGGTGTCGTGACGGGATTCTGTGCGTAGGCGCCGGCGGCACCTGTAATCACCAACAGCGACGTGAGTGTTTTGACTATTCTCGCCTTCATCGTAACCGTCCTCCCCGGACTTTCATTGTTGTTGCCTTCATGTCTGCACGGAGAGGCAAGTCAAATCCCCATCCCGGCAGGTCATACCTGAAAATCATGGCTATACGGGAGCGCACACATCTCCCCGACACAGCGCCGGACACCGGGCTGTGCTGATCACGCTTTGTATTCGTCGTTAATCAGGATCAGCGGCGATGCTGTCACCCCCGATCTTCAAAGCCACCGTTCAGCTCATGCCGCCGGCGGCATGGCATCAAGCAGTGCCTTGCTACGCTCCATGATCATCTCCATGGCAAGGCGATCAGTGTGGACATAGAGCCGGTTTTCCCGGATCGCGTCCCGCACCATGTCGCCGACAGCGTCGGGTGAGGTGCCCTTCGCCAAATATTTCGATGTTTCCTCAATCCTTGCCTGCTGTGCAGCCGACAGTGGTCTCCTTGCCGTCACCGGCTGCGCCGCCTGTGTCCGCGTCACGATGTCGGTTGCAACCGGACCGGGGCAGAGGACTGTCACGCCGATACCCTGTGACGGAAGTTCAAGGGCCAGCGCCTCGCTCATCCCCACAACGGCGAATTTGGCAGTGCAGTAAAGAACGCCTCCCGTCCGTGCCACCAGGCCCGCGCCCGACGCCGTATTGACGATGTGCCCACCGCCACCGCGGGCAGAGATACCGGGCAGGAAGGTCTGAATGCCATTGATCACCCCGTCCAGGTTGATCCCCATGCCCCAGTCCCACAGGTCATAGCTCAACTTGTGCGCAGGCGCCCCGCCAGCGACACCGGCATTATTCACCAGGATTGAGACGGGCCCCAGTTGTGCCTCGGCATCGGCCGCCACACTCGCATAGGCCATCCGGTCGCGGACATCCAGGACCGCCGTGAAGACCTCCGTAACCCCATCCAACTCGGCCTTCGCCCGGGCCAGTCCATCGGCATCCAGGTCGACCAGCGCCAGCTTCGCTCCCGCACGGGCCAGGGACCGGGCGATGCCAAGGCCGATGCCATTGGCGCCGCCGGTGATGAAGGCTGTACGATTTGCAATGTCGGTCATGTGGGTTCCAATCCGAAGATTAGCCGGCCGTAGTCTGGCGGGCCGCGATCAGTTTCTCGATATTGGCGCGCATGGCCGGCGGCATGCTGTCGAGATCAATGGGGAAACCATTGGCCAGCATGGCCTGCATGTGCCCGATCTGATGCAGGTGGAAACCGAAATCCACCGAAGCCTTGCGTCCCATCTGGTCCTGGGCGAAATTCATCGCCTGCTTGACCAGTTGCATGGTGAAGGGATTGCGGGCGGCGATCGTCTCCGCCAGTTGCAGGGCGCGTGCCGCCAACTGGTCGCGGGGTACGACATGGTTGACCATGCCCCGCTGTTTTGCCTCCTGCGCCGTCATCCAATCGCCCGTCATCAGCCATTCCTTGGCCTGACGGACGCTCATCTCGAAGGGATGTTGCCAGAATTCCACGCCGGCGATGCCCATCTCGGCAGCGGTCGCGTCACGGAAGCGGGCATCGTCTGCACAAACGATCAGGTCGCACATCCAGGTCAGAATGATGCCACCGGAGATCACGGAACCCTGAATCTCGGCAATAACCGGCTTCGGGGCATTGCGCCAGCGCTCCGTAATCTCCAGATAGATTTCACGCTCGCGGGCGTAATAGCCCTGCCACCCCTTGCCGCTATAATCACCCCAAAGCCCCACGATCTGTTCCGGCGGCGGCATCCGTGCCTCGTCGCCGCTGATATCGTGGCCGGAATTCCAGTGGTCGCCGGTCGCCGCCAGGATGATCACATTGATCTTGTCGTCATGGCAGGCGCGCTTCAGCGCATCGTCCAGTTCATAGGTCATCGTGATGCCCTGGGCATTGCGCCGGCTGGGCCGGTTCATCACGATGCGGGCCACTTTGGGCGCGGGTTCTTCGTAAATCAGTTGCTGATAGTCGCGACCTCCTGAGGCCATATTCATTTCTCCCTGCTTTGCCGGCGCCTACGCGCCTTCCAAGGCTGTCGTGGCGGGTTGTTTCGGAAGCTTTCCCTTTTCATACACCAGCGTCCAATTCCAACGCACCGCCAGGCATGAGATGAAGTAATACCTCATCGAGAAAGCCGTTCAGCGACGGGTCAGCGGACGCGCCTGCGGGCGGTCAGATCGGCCCTGATCCTCGCATGGGTCTTCTTGTCGATCCGGTAAAACAGGACCAGCGCCACTCCCGCCACCGAGAGCAACCCCGCCCCCGGCCCGCCGATGATGCCCAGCCATGCAAGCGTGTGGGCAGGCAGCGCCACGGCCGGATCCATCTCGGCAAGTTTTTCGGGAAAGCCGATGAGCTGCAGGGCTACGCCCGCAATCAACACGCCAGCGCCGGTCGCCGCCTTGGTCGCAAACGCCCATCCGGCAAAATAGAGCCCTTCCCGCCTTGTGCCGAACAGCAGCTCATGCTCGTCCGCCGCATCGGGGATGATCGCCACGAAGCCGATGATCGACAGGGCCATCATGGCACTGCCCAAGAGCACGACGGGAGACAGCACCAGGATCAGCTCATGCCCTGTCAGGTGAAGCAGTCCCACCAGCTTCAAGGTCGCCGGCATAGCGTGGCAGAGGATCATGCCGACCATGCCGATCAGCAGCATCGTGCGCTTCTCAAAGCGCCTGGCCAGCGGTCCCGCCATGGGGGCGCCCAGCGCCAGCCCGAGCACGGCCGGAACGAACACGATCTTCATCTGTTCGGCCGTCATGTTCCAGAAGGAGGTCGCAACATGCAGCGCCAATGTCTGGTTCACCCCAACGCCGATGTTGAACAGAAGGGCAGCCGCGAACACGATGCGGAAGGTCGGATTGCGGGCCATCTCCAGCATTTCGCCCAGCAACCGGACATGAATTCGCTCGGTCGGTGCCTCCGCCACAAATTGCCCGGCCCGTGTGGCCAAACCCTGCCAGATCGCAATACCGGCCCCGGCCAGCAGCAAAACGGTCAAGGTAAGTGTCAACGGCAGATAGGCATCCCGATTTGCAACCCCACCCGGCCCGTCCAGGAACACCCCGTAACCCAGGACGACCACCGCGACGGTGCCCAGAATACCGATACCCCAGCGCCAAGCGGCAATCGACGAACGCTCATGATAGTCCTCACTGAGCTCAGCCCCCAGCGCCTGATAGGGCAGGTGGAATACCGACAGGGAGATGCGTAGTGTGATGGAAAGCGCCATCAGCCACAGGAACAGCGCCGTTTGATCAAGCGATGCCGGCAAGGCGAAAGTCAGGTTGAAGGTCAGGACCAGCGGTATCAACGATACCACCATGAAGGGCACCCGTCGCCCGAAGCGGGAACGCCAGCCATCGGAAAGCGACCCGATGAACGGGTCCATGATCGCATCGATCACGATGCCGGCACCAAGGGCGACGCCCGCCAGGCCGCCAGGAAGTCCGCAGGCCACCGTCACATAGAACAGCACGAAGATATTAAGCATGCTGGAGACAACCAGTTCCACCAACTGGCCTGCCGCGTAGCCTGCCTTGCGGCCGAGCGGCACGCGGCGGGGCGGCCCTTCGTCCGTTACTGTTTCGCCCCCGACCGACGCTGACGGCAATGCGTCTTCCATATTCCGCAACTGCATTCTGCTTACCTTTTTCTTGTCAGATGTTCCGTGCGGCTCCCTATATCCGCACGCCGTCATGGTCAAAGGCTGAACAGCGTACACCTGCTCGTGGGCATTGCGCGCCTGTCTGCATCCGCGATCTCTCATCCCGTTCAGCGGCCCGGCTCACCTGACCATCAACTGTAAACGGGTCATCCGGCCACAGTGACCGTGACCGAAGCCTGGATGGCATCGGCTCGCATTCGATTTCGTTCAGGATTATCGACCATGACCTGTTCGGTCTGGCAGGACCTGACGGTAGTGTTCAGCCGATCCGGCCTGGGCATCAAATTCATTCCCAGCCGAAGGTATGCTGACATGGAATACCTTCGCCGGGCATGCGGATAGCTTGCTTTAGATGCTGTCGACCACTTCCGACGATGGCAGCCGCTCACGGCATGCCTTGATAAAGGCGCGCACAGCGGGCCGGGGGCTCCAGCGGAGGCGCGTGGCGCAGCACAGCGCCGATGGCGGCAGTGTAAATGGCACCACCGCGAAGTGCTTCTTGAAAATGCTGGTCTGCGTATAGTGAATCGATGCGACGCTGATGGCGTTGGTGTTGCGTATCAGGCGGGCCACGATCGGAAAATAATCGACTGTATGCAGCCGTTCCTGGACGTCGACGCCGCAATCTTCATATATCTGGCGCCAGATGAAATTGTAGGGCGAAGCGCCTGAGGGCGATATGAGATCATATTTGGCGATCTCTGCCTTTGTCACATCGGGACAGTCCAGGATTGGATGCCCCCTCCTGGCGAAGAATGTCGTCTGCATCGGTGCCATCTGTTCGCACCGGAAGTCGGGTTGTTCCTTGAACGCGGCCTCATACCCCAGTGCGACATCGATCGTGCCCACACGCAGTTGCTGCACGATCCGGTCGTAATTTCCGCCGACAATATTGAGCCGGATGCTGGGATGCCGGGAAACCAGCGTCGACAAGGGCTCAACCAACAGCCATTCGAGCGATGGGGGACACACACCGATCCGAAGCAGGCCCGCATAATGATCCGACCCCACGGCGGCACCGCGCAGCAGATCATCCGTCTCTTCAAGAACGCGCGATGCCCGTTCAACAAAACTGCGCCCTTCCTCCGTCAGGATGACGCCGCGAGCCGTTCGATTGAAGATTGCGTAGCCCAGTTGCTGTTCAAGATCGGCCACACTTTTGGTAATGGCCGACTGGGTGACACCCACCCGTTCCGCTGCCGCGGTGAACGATCCATATCGCGCGGTAGAAACGACATATTGCAGGCGTCGGTCAGTCATGCACTCTTCCTACCTACGGATGACACCTGACTGCCCAGCGACAATGGAGACCTCCATGCAGAGCGCACTTCAAGTGGGTGGCAATTTCAAGATTATGATACCGCCGTCAGCCTGTCGTCCCGCAATTTCGACCGGCGGGCCTTGCCAGCATCATCACGCAGGTTCTCGTCCGTGAACTCAAACGTGCGCGGAATCTTGTATCGGACCAGCTTGTCCGACAGGAAGACGCGCAATGCATCTTCGTCGGTCCGGGTGCGCGCCTCGCCCCGCATCTGCACGATGGCATGGGCGCGCTGGCCCAGATCCGCGTCGGGCAGACCGATCACGATGGAGGACTGAACGTCCGGATGCTGGTCAAGTGCTGCCTCGACCTCCGCCGGGAAGATGTTGGCACCGCCCGAGACGATCATGTCGGTGCGCCGGTCGGCGATATAGAGATAGCCATCGGCGTCGACATAGCCAAGGTCGCCATAGGTTTCCCAGTCGCCTTTCGCCTTGGCCTGGGCACCGATATATTCGTAGGTCGAATTTCGCCCCCGCGCGGGCAGAAAATAAATCTCCCCGATTTCACCGGGGGCGCATTCATCGCCCTGCTCATTCAGGATGCGCATCTGCGATCCAAGTCCCGGCTTGCCGACCGATCCCTTGTGCGCCAGCCATTCCCGCCCAGTGATGGCTGTGCCGCCGATCAGTTCGGTACCGCCATAGACTTCGATGATCCTGTCCGGACCCAACCAGTCGATCCAGGCTTGTTTCAGCCATTGCGGGCAGACCGACGCCATATGGAACACCGTGCGAAGGCTAGACATGTCAAAGGCCAGGCGCTGTTCTTCCGGCAAGCGCCAGATACGGCTCATCATGGTCGGTACAAAATTGACCCAGTTGACACGGTAGCGCTCGATCAGTTGCAGCGCCAGCAGCGGGTCGAACTTGCCCATTTCCACGACATGCCCGCCGGAGAACAGGCAGTGGAAGACACCGACAAAAGGGGCGTTATGATAGAGCGGACCCGGATTGAGCATCGTGTCGCCAAGACGCTGGCCACCGGGGGGCTTGCCCGGATCATGCATACCCGCCTGCCTGTCCACGATCAGCTTGGGCCGGCCGGTCGACCCACCGCTGGTATGAACCTTCCAGCGCGGGGCGATCTTCACCGGCAGCGGGTCGGCAGACAGATCGTCCGCCGGATGCGAGCCGACGGGCAGGAAGTTCCATCCCTCAACCCTGGCGCTTTCTTCGGCGATGATCAGGCGAGGCCGCCCCAGTTCCGCAATGGCCCGCAGCTCCGCCGCCGGCAGTTTGGAGGATACGATGCCAACGGTCGCGCCCAGTTTCCATACCGCAAAGGCGGTCTCATAGAATTCGGGGCTGTTCGGTATGGCCAGGGTCACCAGATCCCCTTCCCCGACGCCCAGCGCCGCCAGTTGGCGCGCCTTGCGGTTCGACCTTTTGTCCAGTTCGGCATAGGTGATCGTCACGTCATGATAGGTCACGGCCGGACGCAACGGGTCCTTGCCGGCGTGATAGGCAAGCAGTTCCCCAATCGGCATGGGCACGGTCTCGCCCTGTGCCATCTTCACCTGATCGTTCTGCAACTCGACGCTCCTCTCCTGGGGATGCACCGGCCTTCAAGCCCGCATCACGGTTCTGCCCGTCTTTCCCGTGACACTAACAGAGGGCCGCGCGCATCATGGTTGGACAAATGGGCGGGACCCATGAACGCCAGGAATAGCTCCGGCTTTCACCCGACTTTGCCGACCTGCCGGGAATAGGGATCCTCTGTGATATGCCCCCGGGGCATCCCTCCCGCCGGTTAAGAATTTCTTCTGCCGTGTTCGTCCCTCTACTACTGGCAACGGAAGCCCGATGGCCATGAGAGCAAGGGATCAGATGAACGACTATACGACGATCAATGTCGTGCAGGATGGCGCCGTCGACTGGTTGACGCTCAATCGACCGGAACGTCTTAATGCGCTGAATGGCACCATGGTGCGGGAGCTCTGGGATTATTTCCAGAACGTCCAGTCCGATTATACCCGCCGGATTGTGGTCCTGCGGGGCGCCGGACGGGCATTCTGTGCTGGGCTGGACCTTCTCTGGTACAGCAGTTCGACCGAGGGCATGCCAAAAGGTGCCACCGAAGACGGGCCTGCCCCCTCGCTCTCCGATATCATCCTGACGATGCGGTCCTGTCCACAGATCATCATATCGCTGGTCCATGGTGCGGCCTGCGGCGGCGGTTTCAACTTCGCCCTTGCCTCTGATATCCGCATCGCGGGCCGCAGCGCCAAGATGAATGTGGCTTTCATCAAGCTTGGGCTTTCCGGCTGCGAACTGGGAACCAGCTATTTCCTGCCGCGCATGGTCGGGACGGCCGTGGCCGCGGAACTCATGATGACGGGCCGCTTCATCCATGCCGATCGCGCGCTGGCCGTGGGGCTGGTTTCGGATGTCGTGGATGATGAACAACTGGAAGAGGCCGCGCGCACGCTGATCGGCGATCTGCTGGCCACCTCCCCGCTGGGCCTGCGCAAGACCAAGGAGGTCATGGGCCGTGCAGCCGGGATCGAGGACCTGACATCAGTTATCCGTTTGGAAGAACACACACAGCGCGCCTGCATGGAGGCCGGGTCTTTCGCACCAAAGATCGGTATCGCCGGCGGAACCAGGACCGCCGGTGCCAATGGAACGTGACGCGAAGGACCAGCCTGGGGCGACAAGTTGAAAGGGAGTGAGCGTCGATGACGAATGATTTCAGCGGGTTCTTGCCCGCCATCCCCATGATCAGGATCGATGACGATGGCAAGGCCTATATCGCGGGCAGCCATTGTCGCAACTGTGGTGAGACGGTGCCAGGTGAGCGCATCGCCTGCGCCTCCTGCGGCAAGCGCGAGATGCTGGAGCCCGTGCGGCTGGGCCGCAAGGGCACCCTCTACAATTACACGATCGTCCACCGCTCCTATCCCGGTGTGAAGGTGCCGTTCGTGTCGGCCATTGTCGACCTGGAAGGCGGCGGTTCGCTGCGCGGCACCTTGGCAGAGGTGGCGCCCGACCCGGCACAATTGCCCTGGAACATGCCTGTTGATGTCGTCTTCCGTGACACCGGTCAGACCAACCAAGAGGGCAAGCCGTTCGTGAGCTATGTATTCGTACCTGCCCAGGGAGAGGCAAGATGAGCGAAGACGTCTACATTATCGGGATCGACATGATCCCGTTCGGCCGCTATCCGCAGCGCACCGTGGCACAGTTGGGGGCTGAAGCCGCACTGCTCGCCCTTCAGGATTGCGGGCTTACCATCCAGGACATGCAGGCGCTTTACTGCGGCAACCAGATGCGGGCCTTCGGCATGGTCGGTCAGCAGATCCTGCACGAGATTGGCGAGACCGGCATTCCGGTGGTCAATACCGCCAATGCCTGTGCCAGCGGCGGTACGGCCTTCCGCGAAGGCTATATCGCGGTCAAGGGTGGCATCTATGATCTGGTTCTGGCCGTTGGTACGGAACAGTTGGGCAAGGGACTGCTGGGCGCCGCCGCCGGCGGCCGCACCGATGGCTTCATCGAAGAGGGGATTATTGGGTCGATGACGACGCCGGCCATGTTCTCTCAGGTCGGCATGGAGCATCAGCGCAAATATGGCACGACGCTCGAGCAGTTCGCCAAGATCGCGGTCAAGAACCATCACCATTCCACCTTCAATCCCAAGGCCATGAGCCGGCGGGAGACGCCGCTGGAAGAGGTGATGGCAGCGGAGATGATCTCCTACCCCAACACGAAGCTGATGTGCTCCATCAATGTTGATGGCGCAGCGGCGGCCATCATCGCCTCCGAAAGGAAGGTCCGGCAGTTGGGCCTGATGGGGCGAGCGATCCGCGTGCGGGCATCGGAGATGACCAGCAATCCCTATACCCCGCGCCAGGACGCCATTGTCGATTTCAATCTGGTGACGCGCAACTGCGCCAATGCCGCCTATGAGCGTGCGGGCGTGGGGCCGCAGGACCTGCATCTGGTGGAGTTGCACGACTGCTTTGCCACAGCCGAGATGGTCCACTATGAAAATCTCGGCCTATGCGGCGAAGGCGAGGCCGGCCGCCTGATCGACACGGGTTTCACCGCCATCGGCGGCAAAATCCCCGTCAACCTGTCGGGCGGCCTTCTGTCCAAGGGGCACCCGCTGGGTGCCACCGGCATCGCCAACATCTATGAGATATCGCTGCATCTGCGCGGCGAGGCCGGTGCCCGTCAGGTTGAGAAGGCAAGCATCGGCCTGACCCATGTGGTCGGCGGGATGACCGGGCTGGGATCGTCCTGCGTCGTGCACATCCTGGAAAAGGCCTGATATCGCGACGTCATCGCCGGATCCGGCACGTTGCGACGCGAGGCCGGACCACAGGGGGCGATGCCTGACGGCGCGGCCGGTCAACGGCCCGCCGTCAGGCCTGCCGCAGGGGCATGCACTGCCCGGCCGACAGCAAGGATATGAGCGTGACAGGCAGTTCCCTTCAGCATTTCACCACCCCGGATGGACTGACGCTTGTCGGGGACCGCGTCGGTCCCTCGGATGCACCGACCGTCATTCTTCTGCATGGCGGTGGGCAGACGCGTCATTCCTGGACAAAGACGATGCATCGCTTGGTCGACCATGGCTACGGCGTCATCAATTATGATGCCCGCGGACATGGGGACAGCGCCTGGTCGCCGGTGGCGAACTACACGATCCAGGCATTGGCAGCCGATCTGCGCACCGTCCGTGAGACCGTACCGGGCCCTGTCGCCCTTGTCGGTGCCTCGATGGGCGGCATGACCAGCTTCTATGCCATTGGCACCAGTGAACCACCCCTGGCCCAAGTCCTGGTCATGGTCGATATCGTCCTCAGCATCGCCCAGGAAGGTGGACAGCGCATCCGCCGCTTCATGCAGGGTCACGACCAGGGTTTCGCCGACCTGGAAGAAGCTCGTCTGGCCGTTGCCGCCTATAATCCGGATCGGCCGGCCCCGAAGGACACATCCGGCCTGCGCAAGAACCTGCGGCAGGGGGAGGATGGCCGGCTGTACTGGCACTGGGACCCGCGAATGCTGAAAATACCGGCCGGCAGCGAACCGCCTTCACGCATCGACGCACTGCTGTCGGTTAGCAATCGGGTCACCGTGCCGACGCTGGTGATCCGCGGGGGGCGCAGCGACATCGTCAATGATGAGGGCGTCGAAGAGATGCAGCGTCTGGTTCCGCAGACGGAAATCTATGAGGTCCCCGCCGCTGGCCACATGGTGGCCGGAGATCAGAACGACATGTTCAGCGCGGGCGTGCTCTCCTTTCTGCAGCGACATTTCCCGGCACGGCACGACGGATGCGGCGGAGGCCATGAATGGCAACCATGACATATGACTATGTCGTTATCGGCGCCGGGTCGGCGGGCTGCGTGGTCGCCGCACGGCTGAGCGAGCGCCCGGAGAACAAGGTTCTGCTGCTTGAATCCGGCGGCACCGACAAGGATATCATGGTGAAGATGCCACTGGTCTTCACCATGCTGCAATATCACCCAACGCTGGATTGGGGCCTGTGGACCGATCCGGAGCCCTTTGCCGATGGCCGCAAGATCAAGGCACCGCGTGGGAAGGTCCTGGGCGGCTCCTCATCCATCAATGGAATGATGTATTCGCGGGGGCATCCCGGCGACTATGACGAATGGGCGCGGATGGGGGCGGAAGGCTGGTCCCACGACGAGGTGCTGCCCTATTTCAAGAAATCGGAGCGCAATTGGCGCGGTGAAGGGCCAAACCATGGCGGCGGCGGCCCGCTTAACGTGATCCCCTATACCAGTGACGAACCGATCACCAAGGCGATCCGCGACACGGCACAATCGCTGAATTACCGGCTGCTGGACGATTTCGAGGCCGGCGACCCGGAAGGCTTCGCCCTGCCCGACAGCACGATCCGTCGCGGCCGGCGGGCCAGCACGTCGCAGGCATTTCTGACGCCGATCCGGAACCGGCAGAACCTGACGGTTGTTACGGGTGCCCATGTCACCCGCATACTGACCGAAAAGGGCCGCGCCACGGGCGTGGAATATGTCAAGGATGGCGGCAGGCAGACGGTCCATTCTGATGGCGAGATCGTGCTGTCGGGCGGCGCCTATGCCTCGCCGCAGATCCTGATGCTGTCGGGCATCGGCCCGGCGGATCATCTGCGCGGGCTCGGCATCAAGGTCGAGCTGGATCTGGCTGGCGTCGGACAGGACCTGCAGGAGCACCCGCTGGTACCCATGGGTTTCGTAACAAAAAAGCCGCTCGCCTTCGGCCAGGCGCTGCGCGCCGACCGGCTGACACTGTCCGTGCTCAACTGGCTGCTGACGGGGCGGGGATTGCCGGCCACCGTGCCGTTGAGCAGCATCGCCTATCACAAGTCGCAGCCCGACCTGTCCCGGCCCGATCTGGAAACCGTGTTCATGGCGGCGAACATGATGGCCAAGGTCTGGTTCCCAGGCTTTCGCAAGAAACATCCAGACATGCTGACGACGCTGAATGTCGTGCTGCGACCGGGCAGCCGGGGGTTCGTCAAATTGCGCTCGGACGATCCGCTGGCCTTGCCGCGCATTCAGTTCAACCTGCTGCAGGATCCCGACGACCTGCGCCTGCTTCGCCATTCGCTGCGTTGGACCCGCGACTTCGTCCGGCAGGGGGCGCTGGCGGAATTTGTGGGCGCGGAAACCTTTCCCGGTGCCACCCTGGACCAGGATGCGGCCCTGGATGCCTATATCCGCAAGACGGTGGCCACGGCCCACCACCCCACCAGCACCTGCAAGATGGGCACCAGCGATGACGCTGTCGTCGACCCGCATCTGCGGGTGCGGGGTATCAGCGGCCTGCGGGTCGCGGATGCTTCAATCATGCCCCGGCTGATCGGCGGTCACACCAATGCGCCGTCGGTGATGATCGGCGAAAAGGTCGCCGACATGATCCTGGCCAATTAGAGACGAGGAACCCAGCATGGCCCTTTCAATTGATGTGACGGAGAAAACCCGGGCCAGCCTGGTCCGGCCGTTCCAGTTGCTGATCGATGGCCGTTGGACGGACCCGGATGGCGGTGAACGGCTTGACGTCGTCAACCCCGCCGATGGCAGCGTTATCGCCAGCATCCCGGCCGGTAGCGCACGGGATATCGATCGGGCCGTTGCCGCCGCCCGGCGGGCGTTCGAAAGCGGCCCCTGGGCCGGCCTGCCAGCGGCTGAGCGCGCCCGCCTGCTCTGGCGCCTGGCCGACCTGATCGAGGCCCGCAAGGAGGAATTCGCGGAACTGGAAACGCTGGACAACGGCAAGCCGATCACCATGGCGAAATGGGTGGATGTCCCCGCCTCCGTCGCCACCCTTCGCTACTGGTCGGGCTGGTGCGGGAAAATCACCGGCGAAACACGGAGTGTCGACATGCCGGGCGAGTTCCTGGCCATGACTCTGCGGGAACCGGTCGGGGTCGTGGGCCTGATCACCCCCTGGAATTTCCCGCTGATGGCGGCGGTATCAAAGCTGGGTCCGGCACTGGCGGCCGGCTGTACCGTCATCCTGAAGCCTGCCGAGCAGACTTCCATGACCGCCCTTCGCCTGGGCGAAGCAATCCTTGAGGCGGGCATTCCCGCTGGCGTGGTCAATATCGTAACCGGCCTGGGCAGTGTCGTCGGGGCGGCCCTGGCCGAACATGACGGCGTCGACAAGATATCCTTCACCGGCTCCACCGCCGTTGGCAAGTCGCTGATCGAGGCTGCGCGCGGCAACCTGAAGCGCCTGACGCTGGAACTGGGGGGCAAGTCGCCGACAATCATCCTGCCCGACGCCGACCTGAAGAAAGCCATTGTCGGCGCCGCCCAATCCATCTTCTTGAACAGCGGCCAGATCTGCGTGGCCGGCTCCCGCCTGTATGTCGCGCAGGAAAAATTCGATCAAGTGCTGGAAGGGCTGGTGAAGGTTGCGGCGAGCTTCAAACTGGGTCCCGGCCTTGATCCCACCACGACCCTGGGGCCCCTGGTCTCTGCCACGCAGCAGCAGCGGGTCATGGACTATATTGACAGCGCCCGCGCCGAAGGGGCCAATGTGGTCACTGGTGGCAAGGTGGCAAGCGACCGGGGCTATTTCGTCGAACCGACGATCATCAGTGACGTGACCCCGGACATGCGCGTGGTGCGGGAAGAGATTTTCGGCCCCGTGCTGGTCGTAACGCCGGTTGCCGACCTGGATGAACTGGCCGACCTGGCCAACGACACCGTCTATGGCCTGTCCGCCAGCATCTGGACGCGCGACATCTCCACTGCCTACAAGCTGGCGCGCAAGATCAAGGCCGGTACCATCAACATCAATACCGGGTCCGTGGCTGGCCCGAACCTGCCCTTCGGCGGCTTCAAGCAATCGGGCTGGGGCCGCGAGAACGGTAGCGACGGCATCAACAGCTTTACCGAGCTGAAAACGGTCATCACCGCGCTGTAACGCACTATACCGCCCCCGCCCGTAACCGGCGGGGGATGTGCGCCCGTATAGAGGGAATATCCCGATGCAATCTGAACCAACCGCGACGGATGGCGGTGCCACTCTGCTGGGCCAGGGCCTGTTCTGGCAGGACATGCGGGTCGGTGCCACTTTCCGCACCTATACGCGCACGATCACCGAAACCGACCTTGTCGCCTTCGTGACACTGACGGGCATGACGGACAGCGCCTTCCTGGACGCGACACTGGTGGGGCCGATGGGTGGGCGACCGGTGCCGGGGGTGCTGACCCTGTCGATCATTGAAGGCTTCATCATCCAGTCGCTGATCCGCGGCACCGGTCTGGCCATGCTGGGCTACACACTGGAACCGGTGGCCCCGGTGCATGTCGGAGACACAGTGCATGCCCGCATCGAATTCACCAGCGTGCGCCCCACCTCGACCGGCAACCGCGCCATCGTCGACTCCGCCATCACCATCTTCAACCAGCGGGCCGAACCAGTCATGCGCTACAGCTCGCGCCGGCTGATCGCCGGACGGACGGAAGCGGAATAGCGCCATGCTGCCGTTGCAGAACATCAAGGTCATCGACCTGACCACCGTCGCCATGGGACCGCTGGCCAGCCAGTGGCTGGGCGATTTCGGTGCCGACGTGATCAAGGTGGAGGCGCCGGGCGGTGACAGCACCCGCCAGACCGGCCCGGCGACGGAGCCGGGGATGGCCGCCCTGTTCCTCAGCACCAATCGCAACAAGCGCAGCGTGGAACTGGACCTCACCCGGCCGGAAGGTCGAGAGGCGCTGGCCCGGCTGATCGATGGTGCCGACGTGTTCATGCACAATATCCGGCCGCAGAAGCTGGCGAAGCTGGGACTGGAGCCGGAAAGGCTGATGGCGCGGAACCCACGGCTGGTCTATGCGGGGCTGCTGGGCTTTGGCGAAGCCGGACCCTATGGCGGACGGCCCGCCTATGACGACATCATCCAGGGCCTGTCGGGCTGCGCCGACCTGATGCGGCGGCAATCGGGCGAGCCGCAGTATTTTCCGACCATCACCGCCGACAAGACCACGGGCCTGATCGCGGCGATGGCGATCCTGGCCGCCCTGACCGGGCGTGCTGCCAGCGGTCAAGGGACGGTGGTCGAGGTGCCGATGTTCGAGTGCATGGTGGGGTTCAATCTGGTCGAGCACCTGTATGGCCGGCAGTTTGAGCCGCCCCAGGGCGAAACCGGCTATCCACGTGTGCTGTCACGCCACCGGCACCCCTATCGCACGCGCGACGGCTTCATCTGCATGCTGCCCTATACCGATGCCCATTGGCGGGCCTTCTTTACCCAAGCGGGTGCGCCCGGACACGCCGACGATCCCCGCTTCGCCACCATGGCGGCGCGCACGGCCCATATCGACGCGCTTTACGAGCTGGTCGCCGATCTGGTGGCGCAGCATGATAATGAGCACTGGCTTGCCGCCTGTGAGCGGATCGGCGTTCCGGCCTCCCCCGTCCTGTCGCTGGATGAGGTTGTCAACGACCGGCACCTCCAGGCGGTGGGCTTCTTCACGACCCTGCATGACCCCGCCTTGGGTGATGTGCGCCTGCCGGGCGTGCCGGTGCTGTTCAATGGGGAACGACCGCCCGTTCGCCTGCCGCCCCGCCTGGGGCAGCATAATCCCGACATTCTGGGCAGCAACGACCCCACGCCGATCTGACGGCACCCAAGAAAGCGGAAGTACCCATGCTGGACACATCCACACGCACCATTTTCGGCGAAGAACACGCCATCTTTCGCGACAGCGTGCGCAAGCTGTTCGATCGCATACTGGTGCCGCACCTGGACGACCACGAGCGCGACGGCATCGTCGGGCGGGATTTCTGGCGGCAATGCGGGGCCGCCGGCCTGCTTTGCCCGACCGTTGAACCGGCCTATGGCGGGCCCGGCCTGGATTTCACCTACAACGCCATCGTGCAGGAGGAACTGTCCTATGCAGGCTCCCATGCCGGGCTGATCATCCAGAACGATATCACCGCCGACTATATCCAGGCCTATGGGTCGGAAGCGCAGAAGCAGCGTTACTTGCCAAAGATGGTAGCCGGCGACTGCATCACCGCAATTGCCATGACCGAGCCCTCGGCGGGGTCGGACCTGAAGGCCATCCGCACCCATGCCAGACGCGACGGCGCCGACTATGTCATCAACGGGTCCAAGATCTACATCACCAACGGCTGCAACGCGGATCTGGTGATTCTGGCCGCGAAGACCGATACCGCGCGCGGCGCCGCTGGGATGTCGCTGTTCCTGGTGGAAGCCGATACGCCGGGCTTCACGCGTGGCCGCAAACTGGACAAGATCGGGCAGCGTTCCGGTGACACGGCCGAGTTGTTCTTCGCGGATATGCGCGCGCCCGCCGACAGCCTGCTGGGGACGGAGAACGAAGCCTTCAGCTATCTGCTGACGCAACTGGCGCAGGAGCGGCTGTCGGTAGCGGTGACAGCCCAGGCCGCCGCGCAGCGCGCCTTCGACGAGGCGCTTGCCTTCACCAAGGGGCGGCAGGCGTTCGGGCAGCGCATCTTCGATTTCCAGAACACCCGCTTCGTGCTGGCAGGGCTGAAAACCGAACTCCAGGTCGGCTGGGCACATCTGGACTGGGCCATCGCCCGGCATGTGGCCGGCAAGCTGGATGCGGCCGCCGCGTCGGCCGCCAAGCTCTGGCATACGGAGCTGCAGGGCCGCGTCGTCGATGCCGCCCTGCAACTGCATGGCGGCGCCGGGTACATGAACGAATATATGATCGCCCGACTTTACCGCGACGCCCGCGTAACCCGCATCTATGGCGGCACCAGCGAGATCATGAAGGAAGTTATCGGCCGGAGCCTGTGAGCACCCGCGCCGTCCTCCAAAAAACAGCATGGGAGTTCGACCGATGCCCGAAGCCTATATCGTGGGGGCCGTCCGCACGCCGGGCGGCAAGCGCAAGGGTGCCTTGGCCGGACTACATCCGGCCGATCTGGGCGCCACCGTTCTGAATGCCCTTATCGACCGGACCGGCATCGACCCCGCCGCGGTGGAGGATGTGATCGTCGGCTGCGTGACGCAGGCGGGCGAACAAGCCTTCGCCTTCGGCCGCAACATGGTGATGGCATCGCGCCTGCCAGACAGCGTGCCCGCGGTGACGATCGACCGGCAATGCGGCAGTTCCCAGCAGGCCCTGCATTTCGCCGCCCAGGCCGTGATGTCCGGCACCCAGGATATCGTCATTGCCGCCGGTGCCGAAAGCATGACGCGGGTGCCGATGCTGTCAAACATGACCCTGCATGCCCAGGCGGGCATGGGCGAAGGCCCCTGGAGCCGGGCGATCCGGAACCGCTATGGCGTTTCCAGCTTCAGCCAGTTCCATGGCGCACAGGCCATGGCCGACAAGTACGGCTTCAGCCGCGAAGAGATGGACGCCTTCGCGCTGGAGAGCCATCGCCGCGCCGCCAGCGCCATTGAGGCCGGCGCCTTCTCCCGCGAGATCGTCCCTGTCGCCACCGAAACCGGACTTCTCGCGCGGGACGAAGGGGTTCGTTTCGATGCCTCGATGGAGGCCATGGCCGCCGTTAAGCCCATTGCCGAGGGCGGAACCATCACCGCCGCCAATGCCAGCCAGATGACAGACGGCGCGTCTGCGGTCATGGTCGTAAGCGAGGCGGGAATGAAGCGCTTCGGTCTGAAGCCGTTGGCACGCATCCACAGTCTCACCGTGACGGCGGGAGACCCGGTCATCATGCTGGAGGAACCGATCCCGGCAACCCGGAAGGCCTTGGCCCGCGCCGGCCTGCGCCTGGATGATATCGACCTGTTCGAGGTCAATGAAGCCTTCGCCTCTGTGCCGCTGGCCTGGATGAAGGCACTTCATGTCGATCCGGCGCGGCTGAACGTGAATGGCGGCGCCATCGCCCTGGGCCATCCGCTAGGCGCGTCGGGAACCAAGCTGATGACGACGCTTGTGCACGCGCTGCATGCCCGCGGTCAGAAATGGGGCCTGCAGACGATGTGCGAAGGGGGCGGCATCGCCAACGTCACCATCATTGAGGCACTGTAGTCACGCCAGCCGCGCCACCCGGATCAAATCGAAGGACCGTTCCATGACCCGCACCCCATCCTTTCCCGTCCGGCATCCGCTTTCTGTCGATCCGTCCCGCGTAGAGCGATTGGTTAAGATCATCGACCGCGATATTGACGCTCTCACTTTTGACGGCGTTGCGCTGAAGGTTTCCATCGGTGACGAACTGGTGATCGACATTCAGCGGGGTTACGCTGATCGTGAAGCAGGTTCTCCCGTCGATGCGACGACCGTTTTCGCCTCGATGTCGACCGGTAAGAATTTTCTGGCCACGCTGTTCCTCAGCTATGTCGAACGCGGCCTGCTCAATCTGACCGCCCCCGTCGCAGAGGTGCTGCCGGAGTTCGGGCAAAGGGGCAAGGGCCGGGTCACGCCATTCCATATTCTGACGAATACCAGCGGCATCATGGCGCAATCCCCGCCCCTGCCGGCGGCAGAAGCAGTGTCGAACCGCGCGATCTTCGACTATGTCTGCAAGGAACGTCTGGAATTCCAGCCCGGCGAGCGGATCAATTATTCCATGGTGGCCGGCCACGCTGTCCTGGCGGAAATGCTGCTGGAGGTCGATGGACGCCGACGCGGCCTTGCCCAGCTCATGCATGAGGAACTTTTCCAACCGGCCGGCATGACCAGTACCGCACTGGGGGGACGCGCCGATCTGGCGGCACGGATGGCACCGATCGTCGCCCGCTTCAAGGAGCCGGGTGCCTTCCATCCCGAGCGCATCAATGCGATCAACATGCTCTACAAGACCGAAGGGGCCGAGATTCCTGCCGCCGGCTACCTGACCTGTTCCCACGACCTGCACCGGTTTGCCAATATGCTGCGCCGGGGCGGCGAGATCGATGGTTTCAGGTTCCTGTCACCGGCCATGCTGGAATGGTGCACAGCCGACCATACCGGCCTGACATCCAACGGGTTGCTGGCCTATGCCGCAGAGACGCGCAATTGGACACTCTACCCCAATGGCACGGGCATCGGATTCATTCTGCGCGGCGACAAACCCACCCACGGCCCCATCTCGACGCTGGCCTCGCCCCGCTCCTTCGGCGGATGGGGAGCGGGATCAACCTGCTTCTGGGTAGACCCACAGCGCGATGTCGCTTTCAGCCTGCTGATGGCCGGTGTCATGGCTGATGATCGGCATGTTGAAAAAGCGTCCAGTTTTGGAGACATGGTTCTTGCCGCCATGTGCTGAAGAACTGATCCGCTGCGTGACGTGACCGTGTTGGGTGGTGCCGGCGAGCGGCTGGGCATGACCATGAACGACGGCCGCTTCCACAAACGGGCGGTCTAACAACTGCTGAGGGGGAACCCGGACCGCAGCGTCCGGGCTCCTTACCACCGTCAGAAGCGGTAGGTCAGCGACACGCCATAGCGCCGCGGCTCTGCCGGAAACACGTCATCCTGGGGGAAGCCAAAGGCATAGGCCGGATCGTGGGAGGTCACATAGCTGAGATTGAACAGGTTCTCAGCGAACAGCTTTATCTGGATATCGCGCCAATCCAGCATGATACGGGCATTCACTAGGTTCAGCGGCTCCTGCTTCTCCAGGTTGGTAAACCACCACCAGTTCCGGGCCTTGTGGGAGTAATCGACGCCGACGGTCAGGTCCGTGTCCGTGGCGACTGCGGTCGTGTACTGCGCCGACAGATTCACGGTCGTGTGATAGACATAGGAGAAATGGTGGCCGTCGGCCGTATGCGCGGGATTGGGATCGATTGCCCGCAGCCGTGCAAGATCGAAGTCCGTGATCTTCGTGTCCAGCAGGCCGAAGCCGGCATCCAGGGTCAGTCCCCGGAACGGTCGGAGATTGACATTCATCTCCACGCCCTGGATGCGGGATTTGTCGATGTTGAAGATGTTCTGGGTGACATCGACCGCGTTGAAGAAGAAATCCTGCCGGTTCTTGTAGTCCATGTAGAAGGCCGATGTCTCAAGTCGTGCCTTGCCGTCCCAGAAAGATGTCTTAGCGCCGACCTCGTAATTCCACAGCGATTCCGGTTTGTAGGTAGCAAATTCAGCCCGCAGCGTGTTGTTGAAGCCACCCGACCGGAACCCGCGGGAAATGGTGCCGTAGACCATGCTGTCGGTATCGAGGTCATAGGAAAGCGTCACCTTGGGCTGCAACGCTGAGAATTCCTTGTGGCGACGCTTCGCTACATCGGCGCCAGCACCGGCCAGCGCATTGAAGAGGATGGTGCCGTTCGGGTTCAACGCCACCCGCCGCTCCACATCATAGCGCAGCCCGGTGGTCAGGGTCAGATCGGGGGTCAGGTCATAATCGGCCTGGCCGAACACGGCATAGGCGGTGTTGCGGAACCGGAAATCGGTCCGCTTGTAAAGGAAGGTGCCGGGCATACTGGGCAGGTCGAAGAAGTCTGCGAACCCTGCGTCCAGTTGCGACGGCAGGGCTGACACCGACGACAACTGGTCGCGTCCGGCATAAGTCGCGTCCGTCAGGCGCTGCTTCTTCTTCAGATAGAAAGCGCCCGCGACCCATTGCAACGGCCCATCACCGTTGGACGCCAGCCGCGCCTCCTCGCTCACGGCGCTGTTGAGAAAACGCTGTCCCACCTCAAGCGCGCGGGCCGGCGTGAAATCCAGGTCGCCCATGCGGAACTGGTTGCTGTTGCTGTAGCCGGTGATCGACGTCAGGGTGACCCCATCGAACTCGTAGTCGACTTTCAGCGCCGCATCATCGAACTTGCGCTTGCTGGGCGCCAGGGAGGAAGAGCGGATATCATACTCGTCCTCATGGTTGGTCCGCCCGATCCCAGCCAATTTGTAATAATAGCTGTCGTAGTCGCTCTTGAAGTGCGAGGCGCGCAATTCGACCTTCAGCACGTCGTCAGGCGTGAAAAGCAGCTTGCCGAAGACGCTGTCGTCGCGTGACGACCCTACCTTGCGATCGAGATAGGTATTGCGGATCAGACCGTCGAAATCGCGCAGGCTGCCGCCGATCCGGAAGGACAGCGTGTCCTCCACGAGCGGACCGCTCAGGGCCGTCTCCAGTTTGCGGTCATTGCCATTCTTGTAAGTGCCGCGCACCAGCCCGTCAAAATTCTTCCCCGGCTCGCGGGTCACGATGTTGATGGCACCGCCAATGGCATTGCGGCCATAGAGGGAACCCTGCGGCCCCTTCAGGATCTCGATCCGTTCGATATCGTTCAGTTCCTGATTGATCTGCGACGGGTCGTTGATCTGCACGCCATCGACCACCATGGCCACGGGCGGCTCACCGGTACGCACGGAATTGACGCCGCGGATCGACATATAGACCGTCGCCGCATCCTGGAACTGGTTGAAGGACATGGATGGCACCAGCGCTGGCACGCCGGCCAGGCTCACGATACCCTTATTCTCGATTTCCAGGCTGGAAACCACGGCGATGGCTTCCGGAATGCTGCCGATTTCTTCAGCCCGCTTGCGGGCCGTGACCACAATCTCCTCCAGCGTCGCCGTATCCTCCTGTGCTGATACGGCCTCCGGCATCAGTAACGACAAGGCCATAAGGCCCGTCGTCGCGACGGACATATGAAACAAGCAGTTTCGCATTGATCTTCCCCATTACCCGATTGTCGCGGTCGTTCCGGGCCTCCCGTGCCTGGAGCGTTCCGCGCTTGAGCAAAGGGCGAATACGGTAATGTGTCAAATCGATGCAAGTCATCAATAACATCGATAAATTCGATGAATCTACGCGATAGCCCGTTCCGGAATGTCGGGATGCAGACCATCCATCACGAAACGCGATTGCGATATGGTCTGGCGTAACCAATGGCTTCCCTGCTCCCTGTCGGCCCGCAGATGCCACACCAGCGAGATCGGATTGGCACTGAACGGCAGCGGCACGGGACTGGTCACCAGACCGAAATGCGGCGCGTAATAGCGGGCGATGCGGGTGGGCAGCGTCGTCAGGACCGGGCCCGCCGCAGCCATCATCAGGACAGCCAGGAAATTCGGGCCGGCGGCGACCACATTCAAATCGGCCTTCACCTCATCCAGCGCCTGCTCCAGACACCCGAACAGGGCGTCTCGCATCGACACCACGGCATGCGGCGCCTCCAGATAGGTGCGCAGGCCGATAGGGATGCCGGCCCGCAGACGCCGCGGATTGAAGCAGCAGGTCAGCGTCTCCTCGAACAACAGTTCCCGGCGCAGCCAGGGCTGGCTGTCGCCATAGCAACCAACCGCAAGGTCGATCTCGCCCCGGTCCAGCATTTCGGCGGCGTCTTGGGGATCGACAGAGCGGGCCAGCAGCCGCACGCCCGGCGCTTCGGTCCGGAACCGTGTCGTCAGCTCCGGCAGCAGCAGCGCCTCCATGCCATTGGTCAGACCGATGCGGAAGGTGCGCTCCGCCGTCGCCGCATCAAACCGTGTGGTGGACCGCAGCGCTTCTTGTGCCTGCAGAAGGGCCAGGCGGATCGGCTCGTGCAGGGCCAGGGCCCGCGCCGTCGGCTGCAATTGCTGCTTCACCCTCACAAACAACTCGTCATCCAGCAGCAACCGCAAGGTGGAGAGCGAGTGGCTCATCGCGGGCTGCTGGATGCGCAGCTTGGCAGCGGCCCGCGTTACGCTGCGTTCCTCCATCAACGCATCGAAAGCCACCAGCAGGTTCATATCGAACGAGCGAAGATTGAAATGATCGATGTTTGTCATGATTTGGATCGATTTCCATTCAGGTTATTACAGGATTATACCCGGTTTTACCGCAGCACAAGCCCAGAGCTCATCATGCAAGCCCCCCTGCAACGGTTCCGATTGGGAGCCATTGAGATCACACGCCTGACAGAGATCACGTTCGACAGTTTCGCACCGGATTTCCTGCTGCCCGCATGGCACGCGCCGACAGTCGAACCCCACTTGGCCGGCATGCGGGAGCACGTCCTCAATATGGATGGCACCGGGCTGCAGGTGAATGTGAACTGCTGGATCGTGCGCACGGCGCACCACCACCTGGTCATCGATACAGGCATCGGCGATGGCCGGAACCGCCGCATTCCCCTGTTCAATGACCTGCAAACAGGCTGGCTTGACCGGATGCGACAGGCAGGCATCGACCCGGCGACGATCGATCATGTCCTGTGCACTCATCTTCACAGCGACCATGTCGGCTGGAATACGCACCTGTCCGACGCCTGCTGGGTGCCCAGCTTCCCAAATGCCCGATATCACTGGTCCCGCATGGAAGATGCCTTTGCGGCCAGTCCCGCCTTCCGCGACAGCCTTGCAGCCGGTGTCTTCGAGGACAGCGTGCAGCCGGTCATTGAGGCGGGACTGGTCGATCTGGTCAATGACACGGGGGGCGAGGTTCTGGAAGGCGTCACCTTCCATCCAACACCGGGTCATACGCCTGGTCACATGTCCATCAGCATCCGCGATGGCGATCATGTGGCCCTGTTCAGCGGCGATGTCGTCCACAGCCCCCTGCAGGTGCATCTGCCGGACTGGAATTCTGCATTCTGCGAGGCGCCGGACGCTGCCCGCGCGTCACGCCGGTGGGCGCTCAACCATGCCGCCGACCATCGCGCCCTGTTCCTGCCGGCCCATTTCGGCGGCAGTTCGGCCGGCCACGTCACCCGCGACGGGGACGGATTTCGTTGGACCTTCGCCTGACCCCTGATTGACACGGAGAGCTTCCATGACCGCGCCCCACCTGTCGCCCATAGTCCGCCACGGCGATATGATCATCACATCCGGCCAACTGGCCTTCGGCAAAGATGGCCGGATCACCGGAGATGTCGGCGACCAGACCCGATGCATCCTGGACCGCATCACCGCCCTGCTGGCCTCTGCTGGCATGACATTGCATGACGTCGGCAAGACCACGGTCTGGTTGGTGGACGCTGCGGATTTCCCCGCTTTCAATGAGGTTTATGCCGCAGCATTCGGCGATCATCGCCCTGCGCGTTCCACCACCGTCTGCGCTCTGACCGCGCCCGGCGCACTGATCGAGATCGAAGTGGCGGCCTGGCCCGGCGGGGGTGTGGCATGACGCGCCATCCGTTTGACCCCGGTGCCGCGCGCGTCGTCGACATGGTCCGCCGGGCGAACCAGCCCGGCCCCGAAGCCGGCACCCCGGCGCAAGCGCGGACCGCCTTCCGGACCAGCCGCGCCGCCTTGGCCCCGCAGCGACCCGATGTCGCCCTTGTCAAGGACATGACCATCGACAGCGTTGCCGGTCCGATAGCCATCCGGCTTTATCGCGGCTTGCGCACGACGGCCAATGAGATGCTGCCCGTCTTGTTGTTCTTCCATTCCGGCGGCTGGATGTCGGGCGACCTCGATACCCATGACCACCCCTGCCGGGCCATCGCCAATGTCGGGCGGATTGCCGTCATCGCTGTCGATTATCGTCTGGCGCCGGAAAACCCGTTCCCCGCCGCCATAGAGGATGCACAGGCCGCCTTTGCCTATCTGCACCGGCATGCGGACGAACTGGGCATCGACCCAGACCGCATCGCGGTGGGTGGGGACAGCGCCGGGGCCAATATCGCCACCGTCTTGACCCACCTGCTGCGCAACGCGGGCGGCAAGCAGCCGGCCGCCCAGGTGCTGCTCTACCCCGCCACCGACTTCGGCGCCGACACCGCCTCCCTGCGGGAGTTCGGAGGGGGGCCAACGCTGAGCAAGGCCAGCCTGGACTGGTTCGCGGCGAACTACCTGCGGGGTGGCGGCGATCCGCTGGACTGGCGGGCGTCGCCACTGCGGGCACCGGATTTCGGTGGCCTGCCCCCGGCCTTCCTGGTCACCTGCGGCCATGATCCGTTGCGTGACGAGGGCGAGGCCTATGGGCAAAGGCTGGCGGCGGCGGGCGTCCCCGTGCACCATCGGCCCTATCCGGGGCAGATCCATGGTTTCCTGACCATGGGCGGCATCATCCCGCAGACAACAATCCTGATTGGTGAAATCGCCGCCTATCTGGACATGATTTTCACACCCATGGAAACATGCCGATGACCGAAGCACCGCATTTGCCGACCCTCGGTCAGGCCGCCCGCCTGCTGGCGGAGGACAAGACCACCAGCCGGCACCTGGTCGAACGCTGTCTGGAAGCGGTGGAAGCCGATGCCAATGCCCGCAGCGCCTATTTGCTGTTTGATGCCGATGGCGCCAGGGCAGAGGCCGACCGGATCGACCGCCAGCGGCGTCTGGGCCAATCCCCCGGCCTGTTCGCCGGCATCCCGCTGTCGGTCAAGGACCTTTTCGACGTCCAGGGGCAGGTCACGACCGCCGGGTCGCGCATCTTGCGCGACAGCCCCCCAGCCATGGTCGATGCCCCCGCCCTCGCCCGGCTGCGCGCTGCCGGCTTTGTGGTGCTGGGTCGCACGCACATGACCGAGTTTGCCTATTCCGGCCTGGGCCTGAACATCCATCATCCGGAGCCACGCAGTGTCTGGTATGAGGAGGAGGACAGGGTACCCGGTGGTTCCTCCTCCGGTGCGGCGATTTCCGTGGCCACGGGCGGCGCACTCGCCGCCATCGGCACCGACACCGGCGGTTCTTGCCGCATTCCGGCCGCCTTCAACGGGCTGGTCGGCTTCAAGCCAACACCATCCCGTATTCCGCGCGACGGCCTGGTTCCTCTGTCATCCAGCCTTGATTCCGTCGGTCCCATTGGCCGGTCCGTCGCCTGTTGCGACATTCTGGACCGGTTCATGTCCGGACATCATCGCGCCCTTGCCGAACAGCGCCCCACCCGCTTACTGGTGCCCACCAACCTTGTCTGGGACAATGCGGACGGCGCCGTCGTGGACGCCGTCGAGCAGGCGCTGGACCGGCTGCAAAGGGCGGGGATCAGGATCGTCCGCACCCGCGTCGGTGCGCTGGACCGACTACCGACGCTGGGCGCCAACGGGGGTATCGTGGCCATCGAAGCCTTCCGCTTCCACCGGCCCCTGCTGGACCGGGCGTCGGCGAGCTACGACCCGCGTGTCCTGCGCCGGATTCGTCTGGGTGAGGGCGTGTCCGACGCGCGATATGTTGAATTGCTGGAATTGCGCGCTGCCTTCATCGAAGAACTAGGCCAGCAACTGGCCGGATATGATGCGATGGTCATGCCCACGGTGCCCATCCCACCGCCGCGCAAGTCCGATTGTATGGACGAAGATGGCTATACCCGCCACAATACCCTGGTCCTACGCAATCCCAGCATCGCCAATCATCTGGGCGGCTGCTCGATCACCCTGCCGCTGCCCGAGGCCAGGGTGCCCGCTGGTTTGATGGCCATTGCCGGTCACGGGCAGGATGACGGCCTGCTGGCACTGGCGACCCGCATGGAGACGCATCTCTGACGGCAATCCTTCCCGGGCCGGCCGCCGGTCAGTCGCGAGGCTTCAGAACCAAGCCGACCAACTGAACTGGCCCCCGTTTGGCCGGACATTCAGGCGGTTTCACGATAGGCCCTTATG
>NZ_JBMDKJ010000043.1:0-38785 GCF_057809655.1 Niveispirillum sp. FG148 | reverse complement strand
CCCCGACCGGGCGGTTAACAGCCGCCTGCTCTACCTCTGAGCTACCTGGGATCAGCCAGTTCCAACCACACCTTATATACCACAGCACGAACCTGAAAGCACAAGGCCGGATGTTAGCGACATCCGGCCTTGCACGATTGGCTCCCAGGGAGGGATTCGAACCCCCGACCGGGCGGTTAACAGCCGCCTGCTCTACCTCTGAGCTACCTGGGATCAGTGCGTCCGACCCGGCGCCGTTTTGCGACGCCGCATCGTGCGGTGGGCGGGCTTATAGCCAACCCTGTCCTTGTTTGTAAACCCCTGTTTCGCTTTTTGCCGCATTTTCTTCATACGGCTGGAAATCTCCTTTGATTCCAGTAGCCTGCACCCATGACTCAACCGGAGACCGCCCATGCGCCCCGACCCCGCCCGCAATCCCTGGCGTCTGAAGGCCCTGCGCGCCGTTTATGAGAATCCCTGGATCGCCGTGGAACATCACGATGTGGTGAAGCCCAGCGGCGCGCCCGGCATCTATGGCGTCGTGCGGTTTCGCAACCATGCGGTGGGTGTGGTGCCCGTCGCCGATGACGGTACGACCTGGCTGGTGGGGCAGTATCGCTATCCCCATGACCGCTATAGCTGGGAAATCCCGGAGGGCGGGGTGCCGGTGGGCGAAGACCCGGCGGTGGGCGCGCGGCGCGAACTGCGGGAAGAGACCGGTGTGGCGGCCGCCCATCTGCTGGCCTTCCAGAAGGTCGATCTGTCCAACAGCGTGTCGGATGAGGAGGGCACCCTTTTCGTTGCCTGGGGTCTGACCGAGGGTGAGGCGGAGCCCGACGATACAGAGGAACTGGCCGTGCGCCGTCTGCCACTGCACGAGGCGCTGGCCATGGCCCAGTCGGGGGCGATCACCGATGGCTTGTCCCTGATCGCGCTGCTGCGCCTGCCTTTGCTGCTGACCGATCCGGCGACGCCGGCCGATCTGCGCGCCCTGCTGGCCCGCGGCCTGCAACAGCCCTGATATGCAGAAGGCCCGCCGGAGGGGCGGGCCTTCACATCGCCTGACAGACAGGCTTGAAACTTGGAGGCACGGCCGGGAATCGAACCCGGATTCACGGATTTGCAGTCCGTTGCATCACCATTCTGCCACCGCGCCAACGGTGCCCCATCAGCCTACGCGCCGTCCGGGGTGGGGCCGCTATATAGACGGGCGGGAAGGGGGTGGTCAAGGGGGTGGTGCAATTATTCGTCTGCGTCCTGCTCTGGTGCAGGCGCAACATTGTGTTCCGCGGGCGGGGCGGATATATAGCACCGTGGATTCCCTTCGCGGATTCATCCCACCCTTTGTCATCCCCAGCGCGACAGACCCGTCCCATGATGGCCAACACCGAATATAGCGCCGCCCGTCTGAATATGGTCGAAGGCCAGATCCGGCCGAACAAGGTGACCGACCAGCGCGTGGTCGATGCCTTCCTGGCCGTGCCGCGCGATCAGTTCGTGCCCGCCGGGCTGCGCGGTGTCGCCTATGTCGACAAGAGCATTTCCATCGGCAAGGGCCGCTTCCTGCTGGAACCGATGGTCCTGGCCCGGCTGCTGAACGATGCCAGGATCCAGCCGACCGACATCGTCCTGGATATCGGTACCGGCACCGGCTACTCCGCCGCTGTCCTGGGCCGTCTGGCCGCCACGGTCGTCGCCGTGGAATCGGACAGCGAGCTGGCCGCCCAGGCCAATCAGGCCGTGCAGACCCATGGCGTCGACAATGCGGCCGTCATGCAGGGCCCCCTGAATGCGGGCTGGGCCAAGCAGGGTCCGTACAATGTGATCATTGTGCAGGGCGCGGTTGCTGCCGTGCCCGCGACGCTGCTGGACCAGCTGGCCGAGGGTGGACGCCTGATGGCCGTCGTCATTCCGGAAAGCGGCCAGGGTGTGGCCCGCCTCTACCAGAAGACGGGTGGCAAGGTGTCCAGCCGCGTCCTGTTCGACGCGTCGGCCGCCATCCTGCCCGGGCTGGAAGCCAAGCCGGATTTCCAGTTCTGATCCAGCCGCGGAGCCAGCCTGTGCGCCCCATCACAGACAATGAGATGACTGTGGAGGAATTGGCGGACAGGCTGCGTGGAAATGATGGGGTTGTCGTGCTGGATGTACGCGAACCCTGGGAAGTGGAACTTTGCCGGATCGGTGAAAGCATCCACATTCCACTCGGGCAATTACCGTCTGCCGTGACGGTATTGCCGCAGGACCGGGATATTGCGGTCCTGTGCCATCACGGCATGCGAAGCGCGCACGCCACGTCCTGGCTGCGTGCCCAGGGTTTTGACCGGGCCATCAATCTTGCGGGCGGAATCGACGCTTGGGCCCGGCGTATCGATCCGACCATGAAGGTGTATTGACCATGCATTCCACCCGTCAGAAGCCGACCTCGACCACCCAGTTCCTGCGCCGCGTGGCGCGCGCCGCACTGCCGGCCGTGGCCTTGGCCTGTGGGTTGGGCATTACCCCCGCCCAGGCGCAGACGTTGCAGGAAGCGCTGGCCGCTGCCTACCAGTCGAATCCCACCCTGGATGCGGCCCGCGCCCAGTTGCGCGCCACCGACGAACTGGTGCCGCAGGCCCGCTCCGGCTATCTGCCGACGCTGACCGTCGATGGTGATTATGGCCGGTACCGCACGGATTCGGGCCTGACGACCAGCAACTGGACGCAGAAATCCGTCGGCGCCGACATCACCCAGCCGATTTTTCGCGGCGGCCGCACCGAAGCCGCGATGAGCCGCGCCGAGGCTCTGATCCAGGCGCAGCGCGCCAGCCTGTCGGCCACGGAACAGAGCGTGCTGCTGTCCGCCGCCACTGCCTATTCCGACGTGGTCCGCGACCAGGCCGTGCTGGACCTGAACGTCAACAATGTGCAGGTGCTGAAGCGCCAGCTGGAAGCCGCCCGCGACCGCTTCCGCGTGGGCGAGATCACCCGCACCGACGTCAGCCAGTCCGAGTCGCGTCTGGCCCTGTCGGAATCCAACCGTATCGCCGCCGAAGGCGCCCTGAATGCCAGCCGCGCCACCTTCGCCCGCATGATCGGCGCTTTGCCGGAAAACCTGTTGCAGCCGTCGCCGCTGACGGGTCTGCCGGCCTCGCGCGAGGCCATCATCAATCTGGCCGAACAGGGCAGCCCGCAGGTCCTGGCTGCCAAGTACAGCGAACGGGCAGCCGATGCCGCCGTCGATCAGGTGGCTGGCGAGTTGCTGCCCACCGTATCGGTGGTCGGGTCCGTCCAGCGCAGCTGGAACTACAATGGCAGCATCGACACGCTGGACCAGGCATCGGTGATGGCCCGCGTCTCCGTGCCGATCTATGAGGCCGGCGGCACCACGGCCCGCGTGCGCGAAGCCAAGCAGACCGCGTCCCAGCGCCGCATCCAGATCGACGAGGCCGTACGCCAGTCCCGGGAAACGGCCATCCGCGCCTGGGAGGCCCTGACGACGGCCCGTTCGTCGATCAAGTCGCGCCAGGAGCAGGTGCGCGCCGCCAACATCGCCCTGGAAGGTGTGCGCCAGGAAGCCACGGTGGGTTCGCGCACCGTGCTGGATACGCTCGACGCCGAACAGGAACTGCTGAGCGCGCAGGTGGAGCTGGTCCGTTCACAGCGTGACGAGGTTGTCGCCAGCTTCCAGGTCATGGCCGCCGTCGGTCAGCTTTCGCCCAAGGCCCTGGACCTGCCGGTCCAGGCCTATGACGTGAACGCGCATTATGAGAGCGCGTCCAGCAAGCTGTGGGGTCTGTCGGCCGATTGATTCGTCGGCAATACCATCGATTGTATCCAGGGAAGGGGAGGCGGATTCGCCTCCCCTTGTCTTTTGAGCCTCTGAAAGCGCGGTTTCCTTAATTCCTTTAACAAGTTCGTGGAATTTTGCCGCGTTCTGCCCTAGGCTTGCGGCCAGCTTCGTGGAAGGTCAGGTTACGCGCGCAATGGCCGACAAAGGGTCCTCACAAGAACCATCGATGGAAGAGATTCTTGCTTCCATCCGCCGGATTATTTCCGAGGACGGTGAAGCGCCGCCGGAGGAGCCGCCTCCGCCGCCCCCGCCACCGCCGCCTCCTCCCCCGCCTCCGCCGCCGCCTCCCCCCCCGCCGCCTCCGCCGCCGCCACCCCCGATGGTGTTCGATCCGGAGCCGGATTTCCCCCCGATCGAGGAGGAAGAGGAGGAGCCGCTTGAACTGACCCAGATGGTTCAGGAAGAGCCGGAGACCTATTTCTCGCCGCCGCCTCCGCCGCGTCGGGCACCCCCGCCGGATGATGGTGGCCTGATCTCTGATTACGCCGCCGATGCGGCCAGCCGCGCCTTTGCCGCCGGTCTGGCCGGATTCCGCCGTGGCGGGCCCAGCCTGACGGGTGACGGCCCGGTCGGCCGGGGCGATTTGACCCTGGAACAGATCGTTTACGAGATCGTGCGTCCCATGATCCGTGAATGGCTGGATGACAATCTGCCCACCATGGTGGAGCGGATGGTCAAGCGTGAGATTGAGCGGGTCGTACGGCGCGGCCTCGACTGACGCGCTTGCCTGCTTTGACATGAACAAAAGGGGCGGCGCCTTGTGGGTGCCGCCCCTTTTCCTTTATTTAACCCGATCCCCCTTACCCGGAAGGCCCGGCCATCATGTTGGAAAAGACGTTCTCCCCCGCCGAGGTGGAAGCCAGCCATTATCAGCGCTGGGAAGACACGGGCGCGTTCGCCGCACACGTCGATTCGAACCAGACGCCCTATACCATCATGATGCCGCCGCCCAACGTAACGGGCAGCCTGCATATGGGCCACGCCCTGACCTTCACGCTTCAGGACATTCTGATCCGGTATCAGCGCATGCGCGGCAAGGATGCCCTGTGGCAGCCAGGCACCGACCATGCCGGCATCGCCACCCAGATGGTGGTGGAGCGCAACCTGGGCAAGGAAGGCATCACGCGCCAGGATCTGGGGCGTGAGAAGTTCCTGGAAAAGGTCTGGGAATGGAAGGCCGAGTCCGGCGGCACCATCACCCGCCAGCTTCGCCGCCTGGGCGCCTCCACCGACTGGGCGCGCGAACGCTTCACCATGGATGAAGGCCTGAACAAGGCCGTCCGCAAGGTGTTCGTGGAACTGTACCGCCAGGGCCTGATCTATCGCGACAAGCGTCTGGTCAACTGGGACCCCAAGCTGCACACCGCCATCTCCGACCTGGAGGTCGAGCAGAAGGAGGTGAACGGCAATCTGTGGCATTTCCGCTATCCCATTGACGGGCAGGAAGGCCGCTATATCGTTGTCGCCACCACCCGGCCCGAGACGATGCTGGCCGACACGGCCGTGGCCGTGCATCCGGACGATGAGCGCTACAAGGACCTGATCGGCAAGTTCGTGCGCCTGCCCCTGGTCGGCCGCCTGATCCCCATCGTGGCGGATGAATATGCCGATCCGGAGACGGGGTCGGGGGCCGTGAAGATCACGCCCGCCCACGATTTCAACGATTTCGAGGTCGGCAAGCGTCACAAGCTGCCGCTGATCAACCTGCTGGACCGCGATGCCCGCATCGTCCAGAGTTTCGAAGGTTACAAGCCGGACGCCAATGGCCGTCTGGAAGCCTTTGCCGAGCCGGTGCCGGAGGCCTATCGCGGCCTGGACCGGTACGAGGCGCGCAAGAAGGTTGTGGCCGATCTGGAGGCGCTGGAGCTGCTGGAACAGATCGTCCCGCACAAGATGACCCAGCCGCATGGCGACCGGTCCGGCGTGGTGATCGAGCCCTGGCTGACCGACCAATGGTATTGCGACGCGGCCACCCTGGCCAAGCCGGCCATTGAGGCGGTGGAGACGGGTAAGACCCAGTTCGTGCCCAAGAACTGGGAAAACACTTATTTCGAATGGATGCGCAACATCCAGCCCTGGTGCATCTCGCGTCAGCTTTGGTGGGGTCACCAGATCCCCGCCTGGTATGATGCCGACGGCAATGTCTTCGTGGCAGAGACGGCGGAGGAGGCGCAGGCCTTGGCCGGCGAGGGCGTGGCCCTGACGCGCGACAGCGACGTGCTGGATACCTGGTTCTCGTCTGCCCTGTGGCCGTTCAGCACGCTGGGCTGGCCGGAACAGACCCCGGAGCTGGGGCGCTATTACCCCGGTGACGTGCTGGTCACCGGCTTCGACATCATCTTCTTCTGGGTCGCCCGCATGATGATGATGGGCATCCATTTCATGGGCGATGTGCCGTTCAAGGCCATCTACATCCATGCCCTGGTCCGCGATGAAAAGGGCCAGAAGATGTCGAAGTCGAAGGGCAATGTCATCGACCCGCTGGAGGTGATCGACCAGTATGGCTGCGACGCCCTGCGCTTCACGTTGACGGCCATGGCGGCCCAGGGGCGCGACATCAAGCTGGCGGTGAACCGCGTCGAAGGCTATCGCAACTTCGCCACCAAGCTGTGGAACGCCGCGCGCTATGCCGAAATGAACCAGGTCGCCCCCGTGGCCGGGTTCGATCCGGCAGCCGTGAAGCTGACAGTCAATAAATGGATCGTCAGCGCCGTGCAGCAGGCGGCCGGTCGCATCACCGACGCGCTGGACGCCTATAAGTTCAACGAGGCGGCGGCCGGCATCTATCAGTTCGCCTGGAACAGCTTCTGCGACTGGTATCTGGAATTCACCAAGCCCATCCTAAATGGTGACGATGAAGCCGCCAAGGCCGAAACCCGCGCCACCACGGCCTGGGTGCTGGACCGTATCCTGCACCTGCTGCACCCGGTCATGCCCTTCATCACGGAGGAATTGAACGAGAAGCTGGGCGGGCAGGGCCAGACCCTGATCTCCGCCCCCTGGCCGCTGGCCCAGGCGGCGCTGGTCGATCAGGCGGCCAGTGACGAGATGGAATGGGTGGTGCGCCTGATTTCCGGCATCCGCACCGTGCGCTCGGAAATGAACGTGCCCCCCTCGGCGCAATTGCCCCTGCTGCTGAAGGATACCAGCGAGGTGACGCGCCAGCGTCTGGCCACCCACCGCGACCTGATCCTGCGTCTGGCCCGCCTGTCGGGCGTGGAGGCCACGAACGAGGACGCGCCCAAGGGTTCCGCCCAGTCCGTCCTGGACGAAGCCACCCTGATCCTGCCGCTCTCCGACTTCATCGATGTGGAGAAGGAAAAGGCCCGCCTGGGCAAGGAAATCGGCAAGCTGGAACAGGACATCGCCAAGATCGACGCCAAACTGTCGAACAAGAACTTCGTCGACAAGGCGCCCGAAGAGGTGATCGAAGAACAACGCGACCGCCGCGCCGACGCCGACGCCACCCGCGCCAAGCTGGCCGAGGCGCTGGCCCGGTTGGGGTGAGGGTGGGGGCGATGGTGCCCCCGCTGTGGCGTTGAGGGTTTGAGGTGAGAAAAGCGGCGTCCCAGTGGGGCGCCGCTTTTGGCGTGAGTTTTTCTTATTTCAAAAAAATGTTTTTTTAATTGAGGTATTTATTCAAAGTCACTATCCGGCTCTTATGTTGTGAATTATTTATGTTTTTAACTTCGTACATGATAAAAGCGGACCAGAGTGGATGGTTTTGCAAAATTGATTTAATTTCATTAAGTTTATTGGTGTATAGATCGTCATCTTCGTCAGATATGTAATGAGAAAAAATGACACATAAACTATATATACAATTTCTTGACAAGTTTATATTCCCAATATTGACGGAAGTAGAGATCGTTTCTGCTAGAACGATTGCGACCTTATCGATATCATATTCCGTTCCTTTGTATCTGTTCCTTTCTTCTTGTAGTGCATATAGCTTGATGATTAGGTTTTGAAATTTACTTTCTGTTTTTCCTGCGCTTTCTCTCATAATTTCGAGAAGCTTTTCTTTTGCTGTTGATGGCACGTTATTGCATTGCTCAAGGAATTTAATAACGGCATCATCGCTAATGATGGCGGTGCTTTCGCTGAGTGAAAAAAATATATGACAATGGTACGCGCTCTTCAGTCTACGCTCAATTCCGGCGCTACCAGAAAAATAGTCATTAAGAGCGGATCTTTTGAAGCTATATCCCGCAGAAATATTTTCTATTTGTTGAGAAATGCTTCCGCCAAGATAGTGATCTATCTGGAACAATATTGATTCATTTTGTGGCTTTCCTTTAATGATTGAGGAGATATTTTTCGCGATTTCCTTAAATGTTTCTTCTGAAACCTCAACGCCGGAGAATTGACGCAACATTAGTTCAGAATATTCTTTCACCAACCGGTGGACCTGAGGGTATGAAACTTTCAAAGTTGATAGCCATACAAGGTCAGACAAATGCACCTTTGAGCCAATGGCGCGAATTGAGAATCTTGCGGAGTTAACCGCTTTTACGAACAGACGTGGAGTTTCAAAGTGGCTCTGAAGTTGTATACCTCTAAGTTCATCTATTTCATTAGTTCTATCCAGGCCAAGTTCGGCAGCGATACTATATATTTCTGCCATAAAGGCATCCATCAACCTCAGGGGTTCAGGGACTGGAACTGATACCGAAAATTGAACTATTTTATCAAGATAGTTTGCTCCTTCTACTCCAGAGAGTGTGTGTTCGATCATTGAGGCTACAATTTTTAGGTCAAATGAAAGAATATATGTAATGTTTGGAAGATCAGCAACCGATCTTACAAGCCGGAAAATTTCAATAACTTCGACGGGTGTTAGTCGATCTAGATCATCTATAATACATATGACAGGAAATTCAAGGCGACTCAGAACCTCTACTGCATTGCGTTTGGCGCTCTCTACCGAGGTTTGGCCATGTCCAAGGAGGCGACCTGTCCAGGTGACAATCGGTTCTACCCAATCTGGGAGTTCGGATGCGCCAAAAAAAGTAGCAAACTTTGCAGGATTTCCACACAATTCAAGCAATGCTGCGAACTGCCGTAATTTATCTCTGGCGTTTAAGGTTTTCTCTTTTGATCCATCCCCATGGGTGGCTTCGACGTCCAGTGCGTAAATGAATTCATTAAATAGGGCGGAGCTAAATTGCGTGGAGTCTCGCATAAGCCATGGATTAAAATTGACAATTTTGGGTCGGCTGTTTGCAGGTGCAGTTTGTAGTCTATTAATAATCATTTTGAGAAGGCTAGACTTTCCACTTCCCCAAGCCCCGTTGACTGAGATTACCTGACTATCTCCAACTCGCCGGTGGCTTAGTGCGGAGGCGACAAAATCAGCGGTAGGGCCAAAGCCAAGCAGATCTCTCTGCTCATCGGCAAGTGGACGCTCACCAAAGGGGGCAACTTCATCTGCCGTCGAAGGTGCATTCACAAATTTTTGAGTTCGCTGAAGTCGCGTTCCTAAGAGCAAAAGCAGAAGACCCGTAATTGCAACCGCCCACTGGAATTGGATGCCAAGCAACCATGACATCAACGATGTCGAAATATTTTCAAAAAGAAAAACTGCTTGTGTCGCAACTGTTGACACCGCCATGGTGCGTAGCGCTGGAAACAAACCGTGTGATGTGGCGATATAGCCCAGCAATGAAAGAAGAGTTAGCGCTATACCTAAAGCAGCAATGCGGCGTCCTAGTCGTTGAAGCATCCTTGCCATCCAATGTAAAAACTAAAGGCCAAATTGGATGGTATATTACTCATTCAATATGAAATTTGCCAGGGCTCTAGAGCTGAGAGTTATCTGTTTTGGCATCACATCATGCATGCGATCCCTCACCGCCCCCCATACATCAGCCCCCAAATCCCCGCCAGCCGCGCCTCTTCGCTGCCCGGCGGCAGGGCGGCTAAGGTCTGGGCGGCGGCCTGAGCCTGTCCGGCGCGGTATTGCAGGACGCCCAGGCGCAGGCGGACGACGGTGGGGGTGATCAGTTTGCCGGTCAGTGCCTGTTGCAGCAGGGGGATGGCCTGGTTCAGGTCGCCCAGCGAGGCATAGACCATGCCCAGCTTGGCCAGCGCGTTGGCATCCTTACCGGCCAGCACCTGGCGGTGGCGCTCGGCCAGACCTTCCTTCTGGGCGGCCAACTGCTGGGCGGCGTAATCGCGCAGGCGCTGCTGGCGTTCGACGGCTGGGCCGGTGCCCAGCAGGCCGATCTTCCAGCCATGGGCCAGGGCGGCGGCCGCGTCGGCGGGCAGGTCTTCCACCATGGCGCGCTGCGCCATCTCGGTCAGGCTGTCCGGGTTGTCATAGGCGTTGGCGGCCAGTTTCAGGCGGGCCCAGTCCATGTCCAGCCGGTCGGGAATGGGCTTGGCGCGCGAGGTGGCGTCCAGCAGGCGCTGCCAATTCTCCCGGCTGCGGTCGCCATTCAGCAATTGCTGCTTCAGGGTCTTGATATAGCCCTCCGTGTCGCCCGACCCGAATTCCGACGCGGCCTGCAATTGCAGCACCTCCGCCGACGGGGTGCGGCCCGCCTTGCGCTGGTCATCGATGATGCGGCGGGCGAGTGCGGCGGATTTGGCCGGCTGCTTGGCCCGGAAATAGGCCTCTGCCACCATCTGGCGGAAGGCGTCGCTGGTACGGCCCGCCGCCATGGCCTTTTCCCCGAACGCCGCCGATTTGGGGAAGTCCCCGGCCCGGTACCAAAGCTGTGACAGGGTTTCCAGCGCGCCGCCCGTGTCGGCGTCGGACATGGGCACCAGGCCCAGCGCCGCCTCGAACGCGTTGGCCGCCAGATCGAAGCGCCCTTGCGCCTTGTAGATGGCGGCGCGGATCAGTTCGGCCGCCCATTTCTCCCGCGCCGTGATGCTGGGCACGGCGCGGGCCTTGTCCACTTCCTTCAGCGCCTGGTCGTAGCGCTTGGCCGCCAGCGCCTCCTTCGCCGCCTTCAGGGGTACGCCTACCTCCGCACTGACCGTCTCCGCCAGGACCGGCGGGACCAGCAGCAGGGCAGCCAGCGCACCGGCCGCGGCCAGGGACCGGAAGGGGCGGGAGAGAAGGGCAGCGGACATCAAGGGCTCCGACAGCGGGGGCAGGGGGCAAGCCCTTGTTTTTGCGTCGGATGGCGCGCGGGATCAAGGGGGTGTGGGGGGGCTCTGTCGCACACTCTCTCTTTTTCCGTCACCCCGGCGAAAGCCGGGGCCCAGGCGTAGAGCGGCGTCAGCCGCGATATGAGTCATATCGGCGCTGACCGCGCCTCACGCTGGGCCCCGGCTTTCGCCGGGGTGACGGAAAGGGGGTGGAAAAGGAGGTGTGGAACACGACCTCACCCCAACCGCTTGCCCGCCGCCCCCGCCAGATCCTGGATCAACTGCCAGGCCACGCGGCCGGACCGGTTGCCGCGGGTGACTGACCATTCCACGGCGGCTGCGTGCAACTGTTCCACACTGAGCCCCAGGCCATAGGCGGCGGCGTAACCCTCGACCATGGCGAAATAATTGTCCTGGTCGCAGGCATGGAAGCCCAGCCACAGGCCGAACCGGTCGGACAGGCTGATCTTTTCCTCCACCGCCTCTGACGGGTTGATGGCCGTCGACCGCTCATTCTCGATCATGTCGCGCGGCATCAGGTGGCGGCGGTTGGAGGTGGCGTAGAGGATGACATTGTCGGGCCGCCCCTCGATCCCGCCTTCCAGCAGGGCCTTCAGCGATTTGTAATCGCCGTCATCATGGCTGAAGGACAGGTCGTCGCAGAACAGCACACAGCGTCGGTCGCTGTCGCGCAGCACCTCCAGCAGCCGGCCCAGCGTGGGGATGTCGTCGCGGTGGATTTCCACCAGGGCCAGCGACCCCGGCGTATCGCGGTTGATGCGGGCATGCACGGCCTTGACGATGGAGCTTTTGCCCATGCCGCGCGCCCCCCACAGCAGGGCGTTGTTGGCGGGCAGGCCACGGGCGAAACGGGTTGTGTTCTCCAGCAACTGCGCCTTCTGCCGGTCGATGCCCTTCAGCAGGTCGTAATCGACATGGGCGACGCGGCCCACCGGGGTCAGCGACAGGGTGGCGGCCTGCCAGACAAAGGCATCGGCCGCCGACAGGTCGCCCGTAGGCCGGGCGGGCGGGGCCAGCCGGTCCAGCGCCTCGGCAATGCGCGACAAGACGGGCAGCAGCGGATGGGGATCGGTGGACAGGGCCATGCTGGAACGCTCAAAGGCTCGATCGTGGGGCCGCCCCCTTGCACCTTGCGCGGTGCGGGGCCAGATGAGGGGCCACGCTATCACGGCCCCAATGGCGGTCCGAAGCCCGCTTGCCGCATGGCAGCGCCCGGTTTCGGTTGCAACGGGGCCGGCGGCTTGTATAGTCCCCCCCGTCCGGACCCGTGCCGGATGATCGAATTTTAAGGAGCGGTTGATGTTCATTTCCACGGCCTATGCCCAGGCCGCTGCCGGTGCGCCGGGTGGTGGCATGGAATCCCTGATGTCGCTGGCGCCGCTGGTGCTGATCTTCGTGGTCTTCTATTTCCTGCTGATCCGTCCGCAGCAGAAGAAGCTGAAGGAGCATAAGGGCATGCTGGAGGCGCTGCGGCGCGGCGACCGTGTGGTCACCGGTGGCGGCATCATCGGCACCGTCGTCAAGGTCGGCAATAACGAGGATGACGTGACCGTGGAGATCGCGGAAGGCGTGCGCGTGCGCGTCCTGCGCGGCACCATCACCAGCGTCCTGGCCAAGACCGAGCCGGCCAAGGCGGAAGAGAAGTAATCACGCCGCAAGGCATGAAAACGGCCCGTCGTCTTTTGCGGCGGGCCGTTTTGCATTGTGAAGGGCGATGTCATGGAAATCACGCCGATCATCCCCGCCGACCGGCAGGTCATCGATACCTATGGTCCGGGCCGCTTCCGCGTTTCCAATATTGTCTATGAAAGCGCCATCATCGTCTTTCCCGACCGGACCATCCAATGGCCGGTGACGGGATTCGCTGCCCTGACGGCGGAGGATTTCGCGCCCCTTCTGGACGCCGAGCCTAAGCCGGAGGTACTGCTGCTGGGCTGTGGTGCCCGCATGGGACTGCTGCCGTCGGCCCTGCGCAAGGGCCTGCGGGAGAAGGGAATTGTCGTGGATGTGATGGACAGTCCCGCTGCCTGCCGCACCTACAACATTCTGTTGGCGGAGGGGCGGCGCGTGGCGGCGGCCTTGTTCACTGTCTGAGCCCAACCAGGGCCGGTGCCGCTTTGCGGACACAAGGCCCGACCGGGATGTCAACGCGCGGCGATGGTCACGGTGATGGTGTCGGCATAATCGCCGGCCACATGCTGGGCGGAGATGGGCACCGTCACCTTCAGGTCGGACTTCTTGCCGAACTGGGCCGTGGCGCGTTCCACCACCATCTGGCTGGAAAGGCCGCCGGCATTGCTGTCGTAATCGACGGTATAGGCGATTTCGTTGGCGCCGCTTTTCAGCTTGCCGCCATTGGCCGACGCCAGGCTGATCGAGTAGCCGGACGCCGCATTGCAGGTTTCCGTCACCGACCCTACCGTCTTGGAGCTTTCGCCCGACGTCAGGTTCCAGGTGGCGTTCAGGTCCTGCACCGCAATGGCGCAGGACATGGGCATGCTGCCGCGCAGCCCGATATTGCCGGATGTATTCTGCGCCCTGGATGCCACCGGCATCAGGGCGGTGCTCGACAACAGCAGGGCGGCCATGGCCCGTGCCAGAAATCGGCGCATTTTGCACCTCTTCGGCTATGGTTTTGATTGAGCCCCGCCCGTTTCGGGCGGGGCTGTACGCTTCAAAACATCACCAGCGCTTACTTGGCGGCGATGGTGACGGTGACGGTGTCGGCATAATCGCCGGCAATGTACTGGTCCGACGCGCCCACGGTAACCTTCAGGTCCGACTTCTTGCCGAACTGGGCATTGGCGCGGTCAACAACGGCCTGACTGGTCAGCGCACCGGTATAGCTGTCGTAATTGACGCTGTAATCGATGGTGAAATTGCCGCTCTTCAGCTTGCCCGAATTAGCGGAAGCCAGCGTGATGCGGTAGCCGGAGCCGGAATTGCAGGTCTCGGTGACGGAGCCGACGGTCTTGTTGGTCTCACCGGCCTTCAGCGACAGGGACTGGCCCAGATCCTGGACCGCGATGGTGCAGGAGAGCGCAACATTGCCCTTCAGCTGGAAATTGCCGGAGCTGTTCTGGGCCATGGCCGGGGCCGCAATGGCGGAAGCGATCAGGGCGGCGGCGGCGGTCTTGGCGAAGAACTTGGTCATCGGGGGCTCCATCGGTTCGGCTGGCTTGGCGTTTCCGCCTTTGATGCCACAACCTAAAGCAAGGGGTATGCCGATGGGGTGGGGGTGGAAAAATGGCGGAATCGCTATGGTTAACGAATGCCTGTCCGGCGCCCATTCTTTGCGTTATGCAAATATATTGCTATTCGCAATGATGACTCAAAGAAATGATGCATTATGCATGGGCGGCCAGGATGTCGGCTTGCCACAAGGGCTCCACAATCCGTGGTCAATCTGCCGCCGCACCGGGTGACGGGGCCGTTATCCGCAAGGGGTGATGGCGCCTGAAAAAATGCCGCGGATGCGGTATAAAGGACGGGTCGCGGCTGAACCCTCGGTCGCGGCAGGGGACAGGGCATGAGCAATCAGGCGGATCGCAATCTCGGGACGGAGGCGCGGCTGAAGGCCGTGTTCGCGCGTGAGCAATCGCGCGGGATCGAGGTGGCGACCTGGGCCCGCATGATCGGGCTGGGGGCGATCCTGGCCTGGATCTATATGCTGAACCAGCAGGAAGACAATATCGCCGGCTATGCGGTGATCGCCACCATCGCCTGCAACGCCCTGGCGCTGTGGGCGCTGCACAAGACGCGCTGGTTCCGGCCCTGGCAGATGTTCGCCTCCGTCGCCTTTGATCATTTCGCCATTGCCATGGTGATGATCTCTCCCATCACCGTGGGCGGTGAGGATCTGTCGCCGGCCATGAACACGCGGTCGGTCTGGTTCGACGTCTATTTCCTGCTGATCGCCAGTTCGGTGATGGTGCAGCGTCCGGCGCTGGTGGTGTGGAGCGGGCTGACCGCCGCCATGTCCTGGTCGGCGGTCGTCATCCATGCCTTGCGTCAGCCGGGCACCTTCACCGTGCCGTTCGACTGGATGTGGTCCAGCCCGGATGCGGGCGACATGCTGCGCGTCATGCTGAACCCGCGCTATGTCGATCTGGCCAACTGGCTGACGCAGGTGCTGTTCCTGATGCTGGTGGCGCTGACCCTGGCGGCGGCCGTGCGGCGCGCCAAGATGCTGCTGGTCAGCCAGGCGGCGACGGAATGTGAACGCGCCAACCTGGCCCGCTATTTCTCGCCTGACATGGTGGAACGGCTGGCGGCCAGCGACAGCCCGCTGTCGCGTCCCAACACGCGCGTCGTCTGCGTGCTGTTCGCCGATCTGACCGGTTTTACCCGTCTGTGCGAGAATGCGCCGGCGGGAGAGATCATCGACCTGCTGCGCGAATTCCGGGTGCGCATGGAAAAGGCCGTGTTCACCCATGGCGGCACGGTCGACAAATATATCGGTGATTGCGTCATGGCCACCTTCGGCCTGCTGGCGCCCAGCGGCCGCGATCCGGCGGCGGCCCTTGCCTGCGCCCATGACATGCAGGAAGAGATATTGGCCTGGAACCGCCTGCGCGCCGAACGCGGCCTGCCATCCGTGGGCCTGGGCATCGGTCTGCATTACGGGGCCGTGGTGGCTGGCGATATCGGGTCCGATCAGCGGCTGGAATTCACCGTTATCGGCGACACCGTGAATGTCGCCAGCCGCCTGATGCACCTGACCCGCGAACTGGAGGCCGGCATCGTCATTTCCGACGAGGTGGCGGGGGCCGCCCTGGTCAGCGATGGCGACGGAGTGCTGGCCGGTTACCGCCGGGTGGAGGAAATGCCGCTGCGCGGACGGGACGGGGCCATTGCCCTGTGGTATCGGCCGCTGAAACAGGATGAGGATGCCTGCGCGGCGGAATGATGACCGTGCTATAGTGTCGCCCTTCGCACCTGCCCCCACGGAAAAGGCCCGATGTTCACCGGTTTCTTCTATGACCTGCGCAAGGCCGGCGTGCCCGTCAGCCTGAAGGAATATCTGGCGCTGATGGAGGCGATGCAGGCCGGTATCGCCGGCTATGCCGTGGAGGATTTCTATTATCTTTCCCGCGCCATCCTGGTGAAGGACGAGCGCAACCTGGACAAGTTCGACCGCGTCTTTGCCACCGTGTTCAAGGGGCTGGAGGGTGCCGGCGTCGTCGGGCCGGAGGAACTGACGGCCACCATTCCCGAGGAATGGCTGCGCAAGCTGGCCGAGAAATTCCTGACCGACGAGGAAAAGGCCCAGATCGAGGCCTTGGGCGGCTGGGACAAGCTGATGGAGACGCTGGCCCAGCGGCTGGCCGAACAGAAGGAGCGCCATCAGGGCGGCAATAAATGGGTCGGCACGGCCGGGACCAGCCCCTTCGGTGCCTATGGCTACAATCCCGAAGGCATCCGCATCGGCCAGGATGGCAGCCGTCACCGCCGCGCCGTGAAGGTCTGGGACAAGCGCGAATTCAAGAACCTGGATGACAGCGTCGAGCTGGGTACGCGCAACATCAAGGTGGCGCTGCGCCGCCTGCGCAAATTCGCGCGGCAAGGGGCGGCGGAAACCCTGGACCTGCCCGACACCATCACCTCGACCGCGCGCAATGCCGGCTATCTGGATATCAAGATGGTGCCGGAACGGCACAATGCCGTGAAGGTGCTGCTGTTCCTGGATATTGGCGGGTCGATGGATGACCATATCCGCCTGTGCGAGGAACTGTTCAGCGCCGCGCGTGGGGAGTTCAAGCATCTGGAATATTATTACTTCCACAATTGCGTCTATGAGGGTGTGTGGAAGGATAATCGTCGCCGGCATGTGGAAAAGCTGTCGACCATGGATGTCCTCAACACCTATGGGCCGGATTACAAGCTGGTGTTCGTGGGTGACGCCTCAATGAGCCCGTACGAGATCACCCAGCCCGGCGGCAGCGTGGAGCATTTCAACGAGGAGGCGGGCGTCGTCTGGATGCGGCGCCTGCTGGACAAATACCGCCATTCCATCTGGCTGAACCCGACGGACGAGCGGTACTGGCAATACACGCAGTCCATTTCCATGTTCCAGAAGATCATGGAGGGCCGCATGTATCCGCTGACCCTGGCCGGGCTGGATGCCGGCATGCGCGAACTGATGCGCTGACCGGGCTGCCAGATTGTCCTGGCGCAATGATGCGGCGAAATGGTCCTGCCTTTTCCGGGTCGGCTCCGTTAATCTTGGCCCATGCGTGAGGGTTCGAACAGGCATCGTTTCGCCAATCGGGGATTGATGCGCCGTCTGGCGCAGGCCGTGACCTCTCTGGCCAGTCTGGCTTTGCTGGCTAACCTTTTGGTCTGGGCACTTTATGCCCCGTCCATGGCCATGGGCGTCGTCACGCCCATCTGTACACCGGCCGGCACCGTCGACCTTCCCGTGGACGACGCGGGCGCCGATCATACCGATATCGATGGCCGCCATTGCCCCTTGGGCATGCTGGTCAGCAGTCTGGCCATCGCGCCTGTCGCCAGTCCCGTTCCGGCCCCGGCCCCGCTTATGGTCGAACGGCTGCTCGTGTCGGCGCAGCCCCTTGTCGCGTCCGTCCGCTTCACCGCCTGGAGCGCCAGGGCACCGCCCGCGGCCTGATCCCCTTATCGCTTCCATCCCATGGCCGCATGCGCCCGCTGACGCGGGACCGATGCGGGCGCCGGGCGCTGCGCGTCCAGCATATTGAAAGACAATAAGATCATGTCCGTGACGACGATTTCGGCGCGCCTCGCCGCGTGCCTGCTGCTGACCACCTTTGTGCCCCATGCCTTTGCCGCAGAGGCCGATGCCGAACAGCAGAAGCCGCAGACCGACAAGCAGGGCCAGCCCCTGATGCTGCGCCCGCTGGTGGTGACGGCGCCCCGCATGTCCACGCCGATCCAGGTGGAAACCGATCCCAAGCAGCCGCGCCAGCCCGTGCCCGCCAATGACGGCGCCGGTTATCTGAAGTCCATCCCCGGCTTCTCCGTCATCCGCAAGGGCGGCACGGGCGGTGACCCGGTGTTCCGGGGTCAGTCCGGCTCGCGCCTGGGCATGCTGATCGACGGGTCGCCCGTGATGGGTGGTTGCGGCATGCGCATGGACCCGCCCACGGCCTATGCTTTCCCGGAGGCCTTCAACCGTATCGTGGTGCTGAAGGGACCGCAGAGCGTGCGGTATGGCGGCGGCATGTCCGGTGCGGCCGTGCTGTTTGAGCGGGAGACGCCGCGCTTCACCGAACCCGGCATCCGTGGCAATGCCAGCCTGCTGGGCGGCAATGATGGCCGCAACGATCAGCAGGTGGACGTGACAGCCGGCACCAGCCAGGCCTATGTCCGGCTGATCGGCACCCGCGCCCACAGCGATGATTACGAAGATGGCGCCGGCAATAAGGTCCATTCCGCCTATAACCGGTCCAGCGGCACCCTGGTCGCCGGCTGGACACCCGACGATGTGACCCTGCTGGAAGGCAGCAGCGAGGTCAGCGAGGCGCGGGCCGCCTATGCCGACCGCATGATGGATGGCGTGAAGTTCGACCGGCAGTCGCACCGGCTGCGCTTTGCCCGCGAGGACCTGTCACCCCTGGTCGGCAAGGTGGAGGCCAGCGTCTTCTACGACTATGTCGACCATGTCATGGACAGTTTCACGCTGCGCCGCTGGACGGGGGGCATGATGGGCCCGCTGTCCAATCCCGACCGCGAAGGCTATGGCGGACGCGCCGCCGTGGATCTGCGCCCGTCAGGCGCCCTGACCCTGACACTGGGCCTGGATGGCAATCATGACCGGCACACTGTGCGCAGCCTGTCCGTCATGGAATACAAGGCCGGGGTGGATTACCGCGACAAGCCGCGCCTGCCCGACCTGGAGTTCAGCACAATCGGCGCCTTCATGGAGGCGAACTATGCCCTGGACAGCGATCGCATGCTGGTGGCGGGTTACCGGCTGAACCAGACGGAGGCGGAACGGTTGAACCTGGCCACCCGTCCCAGCGACACCGACACGCTGCATAACGGCTTTCTGCGCCTGGAACAGGACATCGCCGGGCCCGTCCCCCTGATGTTCCAGGTCGGCATCGGCCACAGCGAGCGGGCGCCCGACTATTGGGAGCGCAGCCGGTCCTTCACCCTGGCGCCCGAAAAGACCACCCAGATCGATGCCGGGCTGATGCATCAGTCGGATCGCTGGTCGGGGTCTTTCTCCCTTTTTGCCAACCGTATCGATGATTACATGCTGCTGTCCGCCAGCACGGGCAAGAATATCAATGCCAGCCAATGGGGTGGGGAGGCCGAACTGGCCTATGCCATCACCCAGGTCTGGCGGGCCGATGTGTCGCTGTCCTATGTCCGGGGCCGCAACCGGACAGAGGACAAGGCGCTGGCACAGATGCCGCCGCTGGAGGCCAAGCTGGGCCTGAACTATGACGATGGCACCTGGATGGCGGGGGCGCTGGCCCGCTTCGCGGCATCCCAGGACCGGGTCGATGTCGGCTGGGGCAATATTGTCGGCACCGATATTGGCCGCACGGGCGGTTTTGCCGTGTTCTCAGCATCGGCCGGCTGGCGTCCCGCCGATGGCGTGACCCTGACCATGGGTGTCGACAATATCTTCGACCGCACCTATGCCGAAGCGCTCAGCCGTTCCGGCACGGCTAGCCTAGTGGGACAGGGCTATATCCAGACCACCCGTGTCAATGAACCGGGCCGCACCCTGTGGATCAAGGGCGGCATCACCTTCTGATCCGGATGCCGCCGGGTCTGAACCGCCCGGCGGCAACCCCCTTTGATCACTTGGCGGCGTCATTCCAGGTGAAGGTGGCCACGGCACCGGCGGGCAGGCTGTAGGTAAAGCTTTCGCCGCCCTCCGCCACCGTCACCGGCTGGGCGGTGGCGGACTGGTTCAGCGCGATCAGGGCAAAGGAGCCGTCCTTGTTGCGGAAGGCGACCTGTTGCACGCCATTGACGCCCGATGCCCCGGACTCCACCCGCACGGCCCCGCGGCGGACAAAGCGGCTGGCATGGCCCAGCACGTAATATTCCAGATTGCGGGTGATGGCGCCCGTCTGGCTGTCGATGGTGACGACGCCGCGGCAATCGCCGCAGCCGCCCAGATGCGGCCCCCATTTCTCATTGAGTGCCAGGTTCCACAGCAGCACGCCGCGTGCCCAGTGCCGTGTGCCGTCGATGATCAGGTTGCGCATCATCCAGGCCAGGGTCTTGTCCCATTCCGGGGCCCAGCCGCCGCCCGAACATTCGGTGATATAGGCATCCTTGTCAGGATGGGCTTCATGCACATCGGACTGCACGGCCACATCGCCGGCATAGCAATGCCAGGCCACACCGCTGACATAGGCGGCGGCGTTCTTGTCGGCCAGCATGGCGATGGGGCTGTCGGGCTCGTCCCAGTTATGGTCCCATTCCAGAATGCGCGGGGCGTTGGGCATCTGCGCCAGCATCGGCCCCAGATGGTCGGCCACCACGCGGGCGCGGGCGTCGGGCGTCAGCTTCATGCCGGGATAATCCTCCGGCTCGAAATGCGGCTCGTTCTGCAAGGTCAGGGCATAGAGCGGCACGCCCTCGGCCGCATAGGCCTTGGTATAGGCGACCATGTAGCGGGCGAAGACGTCGTAATAGTCGGGTCGCAGCTTGCCCTTGATCAGGCTGTCCGTCGTCTTCATCCAGCCCGGCGCGCTCCAGGGTGACGCCATGATGGCGATGTCGGGATTGACCGCCCGGATTTGCTTGATGACGGGCAGCACGGCATCGCGGTTGGGATCGATGGAGAAGCCCTTCAGCTCCGGATCGCTGCCCCCCTTGGGCTGGTCGTCGAATGTGTAATGGGTGGAGGAGAAATCAGACGCGCCGATGGTCAGGCGCGTGAAGCCCAGGGCCAGCCCGTCGGCCCCGAACAGTTCCTGCAGCAGCGCTGCCCGGCCGGCCGCATCCAGCCCATGCTGGATCATCTCGGCGGAACCGTCGGTCAGGGCCGCGCCGAAACCCACAATTTCCTGATAGGACCGGCTGGGATCGATGCGGATCGTGCCGGGATAATGACCTTCCTTGTGGCGGGGCAGGGTGCCCTTGTGGGCCAGCAGGTCGCGCCCGTCGGCGCTGGTGACCCAGACCTCGGCCCTCTTGCCCTGCGCCAGGGCGGGCAGGGGCAGGGTGGCGGCGATCGCCCCCGCCAGCGAGACATGACACAGAAGACGGGACAGACGGGACAGGGACAAGGCGCTTCTCCGCTCTCGTTCGTTGCCGGTGCCGGACAAAAATCATCCCGGCGGATGCCGGGCCGCAGGATCATAAACCATCCGGTCTGCCGGGCGAGACGCCAACGGTCACACTTACGGATGGTTCTTCCCAGGGTCCGGCATCTGCCGGGATGTCAGTTGGACAGAGGAGGAAGGGAGAGCCCCGGCGCCGGATGGAACCGGCGCCGGGGCATTCCGTCACATGCGGTAATTCACGCCCAGCATGAACTGGCGGCCATAGCGCTCGTAGGTTTCCGGAATGAAGGAACCGTCGGACAGCGTCGTGCCGGTGCGGGTGCGGTAGGGCGCGTCGGTCAGGTTGTTGACCTGGAACAGCACGCCCAGACCTTCCAGATCGCCACCCTGGACCGTATAGCCCATCTGGAAGTCGACCTGCTTGTCGGCCAGGATCTCCGTGTAGCCGCGTGTGGCATAAAGCTGGTTGACCTCGCCGCGATAGGCGGAGCGGTAGCGCTTGCTGATGCGGGTGGAGAAACCGTCCTTTTCATAGTACGCGGTGACCGACGTGGTCGTGCCCGACAGGCCCGGCAGGCTGTTGGTCGTGCCCGGACCGTCGGGATGGATGTTGGTCCAGATGCGCGACAGGCTGCCCAGCACGCCAAAGCCTTCCAGCCAGGGATGCACGATCTCGCCTTCGATGGCACCCGACAGCTCGATACCCTTCAGGTTGCCGCCCGATCCGTTGGCCGGCTGGGTCATGCTGCCGATATTGCTGACCGGTACGCCACCCGTGGCCGGCACCGGTACGCCGGAGAAGTCAAACTTCACACTCTGGTTATAGATATAGGTCTTCATGTCCTTGTAGAAGCCGGCCAGACCGATATAGGTGGCCTTGGCGAAATACTTCTCCACGGACAGGTCGACGGCGGTGGCGCGCCACGGCTTCAGGTTGGGGTTGCCACCATTGCCGCTCCACAGCCGGGTCGTGGTATCGACGCTGGCCGACACACTGGCCCGCAGATCGTCCATGCGCGGACGGGCCATGGTCTTGCCCAGGCCGAAGCGGATATAGGCGTCGTCGCCCAGATCGCCCACCAGGTTCAGGCTGGGCAGGAAGTCGGTGTAGGAAGCACCACCCGTCAGCGGGGTCGGCTTCTTCTGGTCACCGTAATTCACGCCATAGCCTTCGGAGCTTTGCTTGGCATGGACCAGCTGGGCGCCGACATTGCCGCGCAGCTTGATCGACCCCAGTTCGGCATCGATATTCAGCTTGGCAAAGCCGGTGGTCACATCTTCCTTGATCTTCCAGGCCTTGTTCCACTGGTCGGCATTGTCGATCGGGACGATGTTGTAATAGGTGTTCAGCGCATCCATGACATTGAACGCCATCACGCCGCCCATGCCGGCATAGCCCAGATCGGTGGCGTCGCGCAGATATTCCGACCCGACGGCCACCGGCTTGCGGCCGTTCTTCAAGAACAGGTCATTGTCGGCAACGTCGTGCGACTTCTTGCGGTTGTTGTAATCGACCCCAACCTCGAACCCCTTGAAGGCGTTCTCCAGGAAGGTGCCGTCCAGATCATGGCCGGCCGTGGCGCGGGCGGTATAGAGCGTGTCCTTCACATGCGGATAGCGGATGGCGCCATCATGGCCCCAACCGCCGGGGGCCGGGTCGCCCAGCTGCATCTTGGCCGCATCGGCATAATCATAGCCGAACTTGAAGGTCGGGATGCCCGATTGCGGGATGGAATAGGTCATGGTGTCGCCGGTGCGGATCGGCGCATAACCGGCATAGGTTTCCAGGACCTGCTCATCGCGCGTGGCGCGGGAATAGCCGAAATCCAGGCCGACATTCCAGCGGCCCAGGTCCAGCTGATTGTTGACGCCGATGGCGACCATGTCGTCATCGCGCTTGTTGAAATCGTTGCGGATGATGGGGGTGACGCCCTTCACCGTGCCGCCCGTGTTCAGCTTCGTGCCGTTCACATTCTCGAAGGTCGGGTTGGTGAAGCTGATATCATCGTTCCAGCGGCTCATCAGCCACATCGCACCGCTCATCGTCTCATCCTGGCTGAAGGACGAGTAATAGGCGTCGATGGTGGTGTGCAGCACGTCGTTGGGCTTCAGTTCCAGCACGCCCATCACGCCGTCGCGGACCTGACGACGGGAAACGGCCGTGACCTCGGCGCCCTGCAGGCCCAGCGCGTCGGTATTGCCGGCGCCGAAACGGTTATCCTGCGTGTCCCACCACCAAGCCTTGTAATGCTTGATCTGGCTGGGGCTGTCCAGGTGGGCATAGCCCAGGGCGACGCCCACCTTGCCGTCGGCGAACTGGTCGATATAGGAGATGCTGGCCCGGCCGCCCAGGTCGCGGCTGCCGTCATTCAGCTTGCCCAGCGAATTCATTTCGCCGCGCAGATTGACGGAAATGGCCCGCTTGCCGAATTCCAGCGGGCGGATGGTGCGCATGTCGGCGGTACCCGACAGGCCCTGGCCCGTCAGGCCGGCATCGGCCGTCTTGTAGATGACGGCGCTGCTGATCAGTTCGGACGGGTACTGGTCATATTCGACGGCGCGGTTGTCGCCGGTCGACACCTGCTGGCGTCCGTTCAGCAGGGTGTTGGAAAAGTCAGGCGACAGGCCGCGGATGGACAGAACCTGCACGCGGCCATTCACGCGCTGACCGGCCAGACCGGGCAGGCGGGCCAGCGATTCCGCGATGGAGACGTCGGGCAGCTTGCCGATATCCTCTGCCGACACCGCCTCGACAATGCCGGTGGCTTCCTTCTTCACCTGGATGCTGTCCTGCAACCCGCGGCGCAGGCCGGTGACGACGATCTCTTCGATCTGCTGATCTTCCGTGCCGGTCGGCTGGGCCGACTGGGCCTGGGCGGTGCCGGCCAGTGCCACCAGGGCGCAGGTGGTCGAAAGGGCCAGGGCAAGGTGATGGAACGGCGCACGAATACGTGCCCGGTTCGGCGAACGAGCCATTTTTACTCTACCTCCCATGAGTCTATACAGGCATGCGCCACCCAGGACGCCACCAGCATCACATTTCTGTTGTCGTTACTTGTCCGGCCGGCCGCGATTGCGGCCCTGGATGTCCCCTTCCGACCGATTGGAAACGTATCCAATCCTACGCCACAGCCCGATCCGGCTGTCAATAGATTATTTTTCTTCTTTCGTTTCTGAGGTAAATCATTGTGAAGTCAGTCATTGTTCCGGGTTAGATCGCAATTTTGAATATATGTTGAGTTATATCGATAATATTTCTATCCTTATATATCGTATTTACGCTTCCTTTGGCGGAAAAATATCGCAGGTGATGGAGTGTATGTGTGTCATGTCCGGGAGTGATGGAGAAATTTACTGAAGAATTGGTCTGGTTTAAGTTAAAATCACGATTTTCGAAGATCAGCATTGACAGGCTGGGGCTTCCGATTGTTCAAATCCCATGGTCCCGGTATTTTCCGGGGCAATCGCTTCAACAGACCGGGGCAGTGATGCCGACCATCAAGGATGTCGCCAAACATGCGGGTGTCGGGCTTGGCACCGTCTCCCGTGTCGTGGCCGGCAAGGGGTCTGTGTCGGCAGAAACCGCAGCCAAGGTGCGCAAGGCGATCGAGGAACTGGGGTTCCGGCCGTCGCATACGGCGCGCACGCTGCCCACGGGTCGCACACAGACGATCGGTGTGTTCATCCCGCTGATCCAGGGCGCCTTCTACACGCCCATCCTGCACGCGATCTATTCGGAACTGCGGGTGCATGGCCGCCACACGGTCGTCGCCTTCGGCCAGAAGCTGGAGGGGGAGCGGCAGCAGGCGCTGGAGGGTGCGCATTTCCTGGTGGAGCGTGGCTGCGACGGATTGTTGATCGTCGGTACCGCGCTGGAGGAGGCGGACCTGGCGGAGTTGGGGGGGCTGCGGACCAAGTTCGTGCTGCTGAACCAGGAATTTCCCGCGGTTGCGGGGGACTGCTTCCGGCCCGATCATTTCCGTTCCGGCCAGCTGGCGGCCTGCGCCCTGCTGGAGAAGGGCCATCGCAACATTGCCATCATCGGCGGTCCCGTCACCTCTTACGACAACCGCCAGCGTCTGGAAGGGTTCAAGGGGGAACTGGCGCGGGCGGGGATCGACACCGGTCATCTGCCGCAGGTCGACAGCGACTTTTCACCCGAAGGCGGCTGGAACGCGGTGGCGACGCTGATGGAACGGCGGCCGGGCTTCACGGCCCTGTTCTGCGCCAATGACGAAATGGCCGTCGGTGCCCTGTCCTGGCTGCATCGCCAGGGTGTGTCGGTGCCGCGCGACCTGTCGGTCATCGGCTATGACGGCACCGATGTGGCCGAATTCGCGGCTCCGCGCCTGACCACGGTCAAGGTGCATTGGCGCGATTATGCCATTGCCGCAGTCCACCATCTGCTGAACCAGTGCTATGGCGGTGACCTGCCGGTGGGCCGCCGCTTCCCGTCAGAGGTGGTGTGGCGCGACAGCGTCGTCGAACCACACCGACCCTCTTCAACGCCGGAGAGGTGATCACGGGCAGGGTTTGATGGCCGGTCTGTGCTGTCCCCCTGGTTGGAGCCAGGGGGACAGCGCCGGTCACAGGGTCATTTCTGCGGGTCTACATGGACGCCGCTGCGATAGGTGGCGAATTGTTGCGTCCGCGCCCATTCGGACACGGCGATCAGCATGATGCGGCCAGGCTTGTCACCCTTGGCCTTCTCCCGCCGATAAAGCGCCACGGCCGTGCTATAGACCCACGGAATGATGGTCTCGTCCTGATCGTCGGGTGCCTTCACCACCAGTTCAACCACCACTTCCTGCACGTATTCCCGGCTTTCCTCCAAAACATTTTCGATACCGAAATGGGTTTCAAGGCTGGATGCCACAGAGCTTCCGGTCACGGGCTCGTTGGCCTGTTCCGTCAGGGATGTGTTAACGGACCAGGTGGTGGTCAATGTCGTATGGATTGCGGATTGTACGGTTGTTCTTTTTGACAAGGTCACTTGCGTACCAGCCGGCAAGGATACCCAATCCCGACTATCCGTTGCGACACTGTGGATCGCAACGGCGAAATACTCCTCCACGAACAACGATTTCGAATATTCGTCTTCATAATAGGGATCGCCGATACCCGACCACAGTTTGGTGTCAATGGTAAATGGGGCCGATCGCGCGACCAGATGTGGGGCGGCCGTCTGCTCCTTCGGAGTGTAACGGTTGAAGATGAAGTCTTCCACTTCGGGCAGCGCCGATTGTACGGCAGACCAGTCCGTAATATCGGGATTGCTCGCCAGCTCCAGCAGATAGCGTTGATATTCCGCATCCAGTTCGGCAACCGCCGCCTGTCCGGGGCCGTTCAAGGCCTGCGCCGGGGCCATGACGCTGACCGTCATGTTCAGATTGAAGTCGGTTCCTTTGGCGGGAATGGTTCCATCCCATTTGGTGACATGCAGCGCGCCGGACTTGGTAACGCGGGCCTGGTTGTCGCCATTGTAGGGGACGTCGATCCAGACCCCGACCGTGCCGTAATCCGCTTCGCCCTCCGGCGTGGCGCTTGTCCATTCCAGGTGGCACTCATAGCCGGTCCAGGTGCCGGAATAGGCGCGGATGCCCATGGCCTGGACGACGCCACGGGCCTTGACAGAAACAGGTGCGTTGTCATCGACGCCGGACCGAAACCAGAGGCCATGGTCGAGCGTGGACTGGGTCAGGGTCAGGTCGCGGTCGGTGTCGTTGGTGATGGTCAAATAGCAGGTCCAGGTCATTGCGAGCCTCCGGGGCGCGTTGAGGGAGAGTGGAATGGGGTGATGCAATGTATGGTATATGATTATATAAACCAAAAGTAGATTATAGGCTATGCTTCTATGCGCTCCGTCCATCACCATGCGACAGGAACGCGGACGGGGCTGGGGTCGTCATCGGGGGGGGGCTGCCGCCAGGGGGGCATCGAAAATGCCGTCCGGTCACGTCGTCGCGACACAAAAGTGCTTTATCGTCCCGAACTTACGCCGGCCCGGCAGGTCGGCCCCGACCATTGGTGAGATTGCGCTGGCTTGGGTGCCGGATTAATTTCCCGGCCGCATGCCCGGTCAACCCCGCTGAAGGGGACGGGCGTTGACGAAAGGACCTTACGACATGACCGAACCCACCCCCATTACCATTGCCCGTGGCGATGGCATCGGCCCGGAGATCATGGACGCCACACTGGAAGTGCTGCAGGCGTCCGGCGCCAATCTGGCGTTTGAAGAGATCCAGATCGGCGAGAGCGTTTACAAGCGCGGCATCATGAATGGCATGGAGCCCGGCGCCTGGGACAGCCTGCGCCGCACCAAGGTCTTCCTGAAGGCCCCGATCACCACGCCGCAGGGGGGAGGGTACAAGTCGCTGAACGTCACCATCCGTGGCGCGCTGGGCCTTTACGCCAATATCCGTCCCTGCGTCTCCTACCATCCTTACGTCTCGACCAAGCACCCGACCATGGACGTGGTCATCGTGCGCGAGAATGAGGAAGACCTGTATGCCGGTATCGAATACCGCCAGACGCAGGAAGTGACTCAGGCCGTCAAGCTGATCACGCGTCCGGGTTCGGAAAAGATCATCCGCTACGCCTTCGAATATGCCCGCGCGAACCATCGCCGCAAGGTGACGGCTTTCGTGAAGGACAATATCATGAAGATCAGCGATGGCCTGTTCCATCGCGTGTTTGACGAGATCGCCGCCGAATATCCCGATATCGAGCATGAGACGATGATCGTCGATATCGGTGCTGCCCGTCTGGCCGACACGCCGGAACAGTTCGACGTCATCGTCACGCTGAACCTCTATGGCGACATCATCTCCGACATCGCGGCCCAGATCACGGGCTCGGTCGGTCTGGCCGGTTCGTCGAACATCGGCGACCAGTGCGCCATGTTCGAAGCCATCCATGGTTCGGCCCCGACCATCGCCGGCAAGGGCATCGCCAACCCGTCGGGCCTGATCTTGGCCTCGGTCATGATGCTGGTCCATATCGGTCAGGCCGAAGCCGCCGAGAAGATCCATAATGCCTGGCTGCGCATGATCGAGGACGGCATCCACACCGTCGACATCTTCAAGCGCGGCGTGTCCAAGGCCCGCGTCGGCACGCGCGACTTCGCCATGAATCTGATCGACCGTCTGGGCGAGCGTCCGAACCAGTTGACCCCGGCCTCCTATCAGGTCGGTGAAAAGGCCAGCTTCGCCGGCATCGCCCTGAAGGACGTGCCGCGTCAGGAAAAGAAGCTGATCGGCGTCGACATGTTCGTGGATCACAAAGGGGGCAACGGCGACGACATGGCCGCCCGCGTAGCCGGTCTGGTCGGTGACGATCTGAAGCTGACCATGATCTCCAACCGCGGCCAGAAGGTGTGGCCGGACGGGGCGCCGGAAACCTTCTGCACCGACCATTGGCGCCTGCGCCTGCTGGGCGACGGCAAGACCCCGGTGAACCCGGCCGCCATCGTCGGTCTGCTGGGCCGTTTCACCGATGCCGGACTGGACGTTGTGCAGACGGCCAGCCTGTACAGCTTTGACGGTAGCAACGGCTTCTCGGCCGCGGCGGGCCAGTAAGCCGTTCGGCCGAACGGGGAGGGGCGGTGCCATGCCGCCCCTTTATCTCTTGGATAGGTAACACAGTTACCCACAGGAATCCGTGACGCCCCCCCTACACAAGCCGACTCAAATTTGGTAGGTTTGTTTTCAAGCGGCCACCATATTTAGTGGCTCGATAAGGGATAAGACATTAATTCGCATGCGGTTGGCTTTGTATTGCGCTGCGGCGGGTTTATGTTTTGTCCAAGTTCGGTAATTGCATGCCAAAGGGGACCTGGAGCGTGGAAGCGACGGAAAGCACCTGGAGCGAAGAGCGCGTTGAAAAGCTGCGCCAGCTTTGGGGTCAGGGCATGAGCGCCAGTGAAATTGCCGATCTGCTGGGCAATGTTACCCGTAACGCCGTGATCGGCAAGGCGCACCGGCTGGGCCTGTCCGGCCGCCCGTCGCCCATCAAGAAGAAGCCGACCAAGGGCGCCACCATCCTGTCGCTGACGGAACGGATGTGCAAGTGGCCGGTCGGTGACCCGAAGTCTCCCGATTTCCATTTCTGCGGCAAGCCGTCGCTGAACGGGCTGCCCTACTGCGCTGAGCATGCGGCCATTGCCTATCAGCCGGCCCGCAAGCGCGACGACGACCGCAAGCTGGGCGTCGCCTGAACCGCACAGCATCGCTGATAAAAAGCCCCGGTATCGTGCGGTACCGGGGCTTTTTGCTTGCGCCCAACGCGAATTTCAGTGAACAGCCCTGTTCTGCACCGTCCCCTTGCCGGCGAGCGAGAAGCGCGCGTCTGGGGCCGTGCCGTCCAGCGCCAGCGCCATCGCCAGCCGGCCCACGGCGGGGCCGTGTTTGAAGCCATGGCCGGAGCCGCCGCCCACCAGCAGGGTGGCGGGATCGTCCGGATGCTGGTCGATCAGGAAGTCGCCATTGGCGCTGTTCTCATACTGACAGATGCGCGTCTCCACCAGTGGCGCATCGGCCAGGGCCGGGAAGCGCCGTGCCATATAGGCGCGGACATCCGCCAGTTCCGGGGCGCTGAAAGTCCGGTCGCCCTGGTCGGGGTCGATGGCGGGACCGTGCCGGTCATGGGCGATCTTGAAACCGCGCGCCTCGATATCGGGGAAGCCGTAATAAAGGTCGCCTTCATTGAAATCAGCCCAGCCGGGCAGGGTGCCGGGACTGAACCGCGCGTCGCCGGCCGGCGGGGCGAAGAAGAACACTTCCTGACGGGTGGGGAAGATGCGGCGGCCCAGCAGGCTGGGGAACAGTTTGGGCAGCCAGGGGCCGCAGGCGAAGATATAGCGGTCAGCCGCCAGTTCGCGCCCATCGCTCATGCGCAGGGTGCGGATGGGGCCTTCACCCGGTGGCAGGACCAGTGCCTGGCGATACTCCCCGCCCGCCTTTACGAAGCGGGCGACCAGCGTCTGCACCGACCGGCGGGCCATCAGCACGCCCAGCGCCGGTTCGTACAGGCCCAGGCTGATGCCGGTGAAGTCGATTTGCGGATAGCGTTTGCTTAAAGCCGCCTGATCCAGCACCTCTGTCGGCAGGCCCAGGCGGCGATGCGTCTCCATGCTGTCGCTTGCATAGGCTTCTTCATGCGCAAAGAAGAACAGCACGCCCGTCGGATGGAACAGCGGCAGTTCCGCCGTGGCCGACAGATCCTTCCAATCGGCCAGACTGTCCCAGGCCATGCGGGAATAGATGGCATCGGCGCCATAGGCCGTGCGGGTCATCCGCGTCTCCCCGCCGGAAGACGCGCGGGCATGGGCCGGGCCCTGTGCATCCAGCAGCAGCACACGCTGGCCCCGCTGCCGCAGATGCCAGGCTGTCCAGGTGCCGAAGACGCCGGCCCCGATCACGATGACGTCCCACCTGTGCTTGCTCACCGCCGCACCTCCCGTGGCCTTGGGCGCCGCCAATGGCGCCAGGGCGGTGGCCAGGATAGCACGGCGCGTGGGGCGTGGTGGCATGGCGGTCCGGTTCGGCGGGGGCGGACGACAGGAATGGATATGAAGAAATGGGGCCGTCCCTTGCGGAGCGGCCCCATGCACCAGCATCAGAACTTGGTGCTGACCTGCGCTCCGATGGTGCGGGGCTTGGCCACCTGATAGGCCACGCGGGCACGGAAACCGCGTTCGCGGTCCAGCGACAGCTTGGCATTCTCGTCAAACAGGTTGTTGACGTAACCCGCCAGTTCCCATTCGTCCTTCTTCACACCCAGCCGCAGATTGACACTGGTATAGGACGGCAGGCGCGGGTCAAAGGTGAAGGTGCTGGACGGCTGGCTGCCGATGGGGATGCGGGTGACCGTGCCCACGGCCGTCGGGTCCTGGTCCACCGCCTGGGTATAGCGGGAACCGACATATTGGAAGGTGGCGATGGCGAAGCCCAGCAGATCGGGCGCCACCTCATCCTCCCACTTGGTCTGCGCGCTGAATTGCAGACGCGGCACGGTGGGCAGGCGGTTGCCCTTCTTGATGCCGCCGACGACACTGGCAGCACCGCCAGCCCCGACCGACGTCACCGTATCGGTGAACTCGCTGTCATTGAAGCTGCCGCTCAGCGAGATGTTGAAGGCCGGCGTCACCTGATAGCTCAGTTCGGCTTCCGTGCCCACCGTGCGGGCATCGGCGTTGAACACGATGCGCGACGAACAGGTGCCGGCATCCAGCGTCACCTGCAGGTTGGAGATGTCGGTATAGTAGCCGGCAACATTGAACGAGCCGCGGCCACCGGCAAAGCCGATCTTCGCCCCCATTTCATAGTTCCAGACCTGCTCGTTCTTGAAATCGCCACGCCCGCCGAAGGTCACCTTGTCGGCGGCGGAGCAGAGCGGCAGGTTGAGCGGATCATTGATGCCGCCCAGTCGGAAGCCCTTGGAGACCTGGGCATTGATGGTGACATCCTCGTTGGCCTTGTAGCTGAGGATGGCGCGTGGGGACAGGCCGTCGGTGCTGGTCTCACCCTTTACGCCCTGGGCGCGGTCGGCGAAGATACCGTCGAAATTCAGTGTGCGCTTTTCCTTGAAGTCGAAATAGCGCAGACCCAACGTCGCCGACAGCGCTTCGGTCAGCTCATAGGAGCCTTCGCCGAATACCGCGAACTGCTTGAAATCATAGGGAATGCGCGACCAGTACAGCTCGTCCAGACCGTTCTGCGCGCCGGTACCGTTGCTGTCGATGCCGGTCAGGCTTTCAAACCCGTCGACATTAAGGGTCTGGCCGTACTTGCGCTTGATCTTGGAATAGAAGGCGCCGGCCACCCACTGGAACGGCCCGTCGCTGTTGGACGCCAGGCGGCCTTCCTGGGTGAAGACCTTGACGTCGGTCGTGTCCGACAGCGGGCTGTCCAGCGTATAGACCTGCTTGGACAGGCCCGTGGGCGACAGCACGCCCGGCTGGCCGGTGATGGAGCCCGTCAGCTGCGACGCGTCGCGATAGACCAGCAGCTCACGGTCGGTGACCGAGGTGATGGAGGTCAGGGTGACGGCCCCCAGATCGGCGGCGATGGTCAGGTCGGCCAGCGTGAACTTGTCCTTGAACTGTTCTTCAAGCTGGGTGAATTGCTGGCGATCCTTGAAGGTGAAACGGCGGTCGCCCGTCGTCACCAGCTCGTTGGCCAGGATGTTGAAATCATCCTCGCGGTTGAAGCCGTCGGCCTGGATTTCCTGATGCACCACACGCGGGGTGATGGTGACATTCTCCGTCGGCTGCCAGGCCAGTGCCACGCGCAGGCCGGTGCGGAAACCGTCATTGACGTCCTTCTTGATGCTGCCATTGGGCTGCACCGCGTCAATGAAGCCCGCATAGCGCGTGCCATAGCCGACGGCGCGCAGGGCCAGCGTATCGGAGACAGGCACATTGATCATGGCCTTGGCGCTGTAGCCGGTGCCGCCATCCTTCAACTGTTCGACGGACATTTCGGTGGTGCCGGCGGTCTTGCCCTGTTCGGGCTGGGCGGTGATATACCGCACGGTACCCGACAGCGAGCCGGAGCCATACAGCGTGCCCTGCGGGCCGCGCAGCACTTCCACGCGGTTCAGGTCATAGAGGTCCAGGTCCGGTGTGAACAGCGACAGGGATATGACGGATTCGTCCAGATAGACGCCGACCTGTTCCTTCACGCCCGGCTGGTCGCGCACGATCTGCCCCGCGGAAATGCCGCGGATGGCGACCTGGCTCTGGCCCGGCCCCAGGTTTTGGATGGACAGGCCGACAATGTTGCGCGACACGTCCTCGATGTTTTCGGCGCCAGAAGCGCGAATCGACTCGGCGCCGATCGCGTTAATGGAGAAGGGGACATCCTTCAACGTCTCGTCGCGTTTACGTGCAGTGACGATGATCTCTTCCAACATGCCCGTCTGATTGCTCTGCGCCATGGCAGGCAGGGCCGGCGCCAGGGCGGCGGCGGACGTCGACAGCAGGATGGAAATGGTCGCACGGAAGCAGCGGGACCGCTTGGTCCCGTTGGAATTGCTGAGCATTATGGTACCTCCCCAGACTTCTTCTTATGTGGACATCGGGGCTCGGCGGCCCCCTGTCCTTTACGGTTTCACCACGCTGTCATATCACCGAAATATCAGCAATATGCCTAGGACAAGCGCAGATGAATAAAAAACGCCCACGGCTTCTGCTGAAACCGTGGGCAAAGGGATTCTGCGATTTTCAAGAATTCAGCAGGCTTGCGGATGGTGTTCCGGCGCCTCAGTCAAGCAATTCTTCTTCGTGGGAGCCGAAGAATTCATAGCGGATGCGATCGGCCGGAATTCCGTTTTCTTTCAAACCCTTGATCATGGCGGCCATGAAGGGCTTCGGGCCGCATACCATATAATGTGCGCGCCCAGCCTCCGGAAGGGCGGCGACGCGGGCGGGGTCGATGCGCCCCGTTTCATCATGGTCGATACCGACCTGATCCCGCGCTTCCACCTGCTCATAAAAAATGCTGACATCCAGCGGGGCCCATTGCCGGGCCAGGGCGCGCAGATGGGCCCCGAACGCGTGGTGGGCACGGTCGCGGACGGCATGCAGCAGACGCACCGGGCGCGGTGACCGGACGGCCGCCAGCCCTTCCACCACGGACAGCAGCGGGGTGATGCCGATGCCGCCAGCCAGCAGGATCAAGGGGGTATCGCCATCGGGTGCCGTGAAGCTACCGGCCGGCGGAGCCGCCTCCACCACATCCCCCACCGACAGGTGATGGTGCAGATAGCCGGAGCCCAGCCCATCCGGCACCCCGACCAGCGGTGCGGCCTCCCGCTTCACGGAGATGCGGTAGGTGTTGCCGCGCGGCGCGTCGGACAGGCTGTAATGGCGCAGCAGGGGGCCATGGCCGGGGACCGGCAGGCGCAGGGTCAGATATTGGCCAGGCTGGAAGGGCAGGACGGCCCCGCCATCCTCCGGCTCCAGATATAGACTGCGGATGGTGGCGCATTCGGGCGCGGCGCGGGCCACGCGGAACCGGCGCCAGCCATACCAGCCCCCGGGCGTGCGGCGATGCGTCTCGTACTTTTCCTGCTCCACGCGCACGAACAGGTCGCGCAGAAATCCCCAGGCCTCTGTCCAGGCACCCAGGATGGCGGGGGTCGCGGCCTCGCCCAGCACTTCCTGCACCGACCCCAGCAGGTTGGCGCCGACGACATCGTAATGATGCGGCTGCACCAGCAATGACACATGCCGTTCCGCGATGCGCTCCACGGCCGGGCCCAGCGCCGCCAGATTGTCGATATTGTCGGCATAGGCGGCAACGGCGCCGGCCAGCGCCTTGGCCTGTGTGCCGTTGCGCTGGTGCGTCGGGTCGAAGATGGCACGGATGGCCGGATCACGCAGCAGCTTGCCATACATGTGGCGGGTGATGGTCTCTCCATGCTGATGCATGGCGGGGGCAGTGGCCTTCACGATGGCAATGGTTTCGGCAGACAGCATCCTGGCGTTTCCTTTTACAGTTTGTTGGGAGAATGGATACTATAAAGAAGCATAAGAAATGCAGCTTATTGCCCGGACAAATCAGAAGCAATATTTTGGATGAAGCTTTTATGCGCAGATTGTCGCAGGTCAGCCCCACGCCGGAGAGGGCTTGCCCCCGGCCGGGGCCGGTGGCATGGGGACATAGGCCGTTCGGCAAAGGGGATGGTGATGCGATTAACCCGCTATACGGACTATGGGCTGCGCGTGCTGCTTTATCTGGGCATGAAGCGGGCAGGACTATGTACGGTGCCGGAAATCGCGGCCCGCTATGGCATCTCCGAAAACCATTTGACCAAGATCGTGAATGAACTGGGCCGTCTGGGCCATGTGCGCACGGTGCGCGGCCGCAATGGCGGGCTGGCCCTGGGGCGGGAACCGGCCGACATCAATCTGGGGGCGCTGGTACGTCAACTGGAGGGTGACATGGCCCTCGTCGAATGTTTCGAGACGGGGAACACCTGCCCCATCACCAGTGACTGCCGCCTGCAGAAGGTGCTGGGCAAGGCGCTGGCGGCGTTCCTGGCCGTGCTGGATGAATACACCCTGGCCGACCTGCTGGTGCAGCCGGCGGGCATGATGCATCTGCTGGGGCTGGGGGAGGCGTCATCGCCCTCATAGAGCGGCCTTTGCGTGACGGCGACCGCATGGGAAGGGCAAGCCGTCGAGTCCCCATATCTCTGGCCTGCCCATTGTAGCGGCCCGTCAGAGGAAACGAGTGAAAAATAGTCAATTAATCAATCGATCCTTGTAGTTTTCTTATGCTGAAACAGGCTTTTCCGCTAAGACTATGATACACATCTCGTTACCAGGGTGTGTTTAGTCCATAAATCCCTAACTCCATTGACAGCATGGCCGATGTAACGGCGTTCCAACTCCTTTCCGGGTCAATAGGGGGGAGTGTCATCATGGATATGACAGCCGCAATCGAAACATTTCTTGTCCATTGTCAGGCGAGCCGGAACCTGTCGGCGAACACCTTACGCGCTTATGCCCAGGATCTGGCCGAAGTCACGCGGTATCTGGCGCTGCCTTCGTCCGGCGTGGTGACAACCGTCGCGGGCCTGGGGGCCTATGCGGAGTGGCTGGGCAAGGCCCGTGGGCTGGCGCCGGCCACGGTGAAGCGGCGGCTGGCCTGCCTGCGCGCGCTGATGGCCTGGGCCGAGCGACGCGGCCTGATCCGCACTTCTCCCTTTCGTCGTGCCGAGATCCGTATCCGTTTACCCAAGCGTCTGCCGCGCTGCCTGACGGCTCCGGAACTGCGTGGCCTGCTGCGCGCTGCGGAAAAGGCGTCGCCGGTTTTGAAACTGGCCGTGAAGCTTATGTTCACGACGGGAATGCGGGTGGGGGAACTGGTGGCCCTGCGTCATGACGATATCGACCTGGACGCACGGACCCTGCGGGTGCGCGGCAAGGGCGACCGGGAGCGTCAGGTCTTCCTGACCGCGGAAAGTGTTGTGGCCGACCTCGCCCAACTGCTGCGCCAACGCCGCATGCAGGGCGCCGCCGGAACCGATCCATTGCTTGTTGGGGGGGAGGGCATGGCCATCACCACCGACTGGGTCCGCCGCCACCTGCGCCGTTTGGCGAATGCCGCCGGCCTTACCCGCCGCATCACCCCCCACATGCTGCGCCATTCGGCGGCCACCAGTCTCCTGGAGGCCGGCGTCGACATCCGATTCGTCCAGCGCCTGCTCGGCCACCGTTCCATCGCGACGACGGAGATCTACACCCATGTCAGCGATGAACGTTTGAAGCAGGTGGTCCTGGCGGCTGACACGTTGGGGAGGGTGGCGTGATAACTGGGAATTATGATGACCACGGAGCTGCAAATTCCCGCCTCTTATAGAGCGCCTCGTTCAGAGTTCATGAAAAAAATAATATATAGAATATTTCGTTCGGCATTCGGCAACAGAACGGAGATAATGGATGGTAAATATATAATAATTTATCACGATGAAAGAAGTGTAACTATCGCAATTCCCGATATTATATCTACTATTTTAATGTTAGTTAATCCGTCATATTTTGTTGGTAGTTGTTATGTTGCGGGAAAGTGGTTTGTAATAAACGGAGAATTATCTGATTTCTTTGAAATTGGATACAAAGCCTTCAGTGAAGGGTATGGAAAATATTATTTAAGAGAGAAGAAAGCTTCTTTTTTGAATCACGTGCTAAAGCAGTTGTTGCTTACTAAACAAAGTACAAGAAAAGTAAAAAATCATTATAACCTTGATTCGAGGCTATATGAACTTTTTCTTGATGAGAACATGTTTTATACGTGCGCCTTCTTTGATGGAAGGGATATTAGCCTCGAGGAAGCACAAGAAAATAAAATGGACCGGATCATTGAAAGAATGAACTTGCCGGAAGGGCCTGTTCGTATTCTCGATATTGGATGCGGCTGGGGAGGGGCAGACCGATATATAGTGAGAAACAATCCATATGCGGAGGTGACAGGAATATCCATATCCAGTGAGCAGATCGATTATTCAATTAAAAAAGCAACATATATGCCCGTGGAATGCCAAGGAAGAGTGCGTTATGTAATTGAGGACTATATAAATCATCACCCAGAGAAACCATATGATGCTATTTTTGTAATAGGGATGATGGAGCATGTTGGATTAGGGGACTACAGAGATTTCTTCAGGAAAATTGGGTCGTTATTATCAGATAATGGCACCATAGTTGTACATACTATCGTTTGCGAGCGCAGCAATATTCCCACGAACTCATGGATTGATAAGAATATATTTCCGGGTGGGTATGCCCCATCTGTTGCTGAAGTACTAGAGGCGGCCGAAGGAGTGCTGACATTATCTGGAATACACTTCCATGAATCTGAAAACTATCGGAGGACTATAGAACTGTGGAGGAGAAAATTTGTCCTCAATCACAGTCAGTTTCGGGACCATCTTTTGTTAAACAGATACTCAGCTGAGGGGGCAGAGCGCTTCCTTCGCACATGGCACTTTTATCTCAGTTCCGTTGAGAATATGTTCTCGAACAGAATATGTATGAATAGGGTTGCTCATTTTGTTTTTAGGAGAAGATAGAAATCAGAAAGTGAAAAATCCATGTGAAATAAATTACTGAACACCGCGCAAACCATAAGCACAAGAACCTCTGAAATAATGATTCTAAATTTCTGGTCAATTGGCATGAAGATGACCGCCCGAATAGGAACCATGAAAAGCCAAAATAAAGCCAAAGAAAACATAAATATAGTTGGTATAAATGTTAATAGCCCGTATAAAAATATACCCGGTATGCCGGGAAGTCCGAACGGTCCAGGTTCGCCATTTGGGAACCAATACATTTCTCCTACCAATTCGTGCGTTTTCAATATACGGGTCCATATTTTCAATCCGTTCTCCATCGTCAATGAGAAGTCGCACTGATTTACTTGAACACCAAATAGAATGCTTGATATAATAAGGACGAAAGCAAGCAAGAATAGAGTTGTGAAGGCCCCAGTCAATATTGCCAAATACGCCTTAGATTCAAATAATAAATCTTTGATGAATCCATTTAATCCTTCTTCATTAGTTTTCTGAAAATCACGGACGCATATATTGTATATTTTAATTGACAGGTTAAATGAAAGCAAATCCCCCAATGCATTGATTATTATCAGCATTAGTACTGCTGACATTAGAGTCATGTCTGGTTTGCGTAGATCGTGGTACATGGGATGCATAAATGCCGCCGGAAGTGGTATGACTACAAAATAGAAATTTAGGAATCTGACAAATGTTTTAAGCTGAAAGTGCGGCTCAGTAATATTCGATATTTTCTTTATTATAATTATCAAAAATTCTATAAGTATAAAAAATACGTCTATCGAAAATAAATAAACTAATTTCTCAAATACTTTGTGCTGTATACTCTTTGAGAAATCGTTGTGTTTAATTTCTGAAATTAATGGCGCACCAACTACTGAAAAACTTTCTAATTTTCCAGGCACAAAGCTAAATATTATAACTAGAATACCATAGGCAATATACAATGCTGATGACTTTGAATAGAAACAATTGGAACAAAAACCGAAAAGCCATGGGAGAAGATCATAAGCCGAGTCCATAATTCCCAGTTATC
>NZ_JBMDKJ010000042.1:0-40452 GCF_057809655.1 Niveispirillum sp. FG148 | reverse complement strand
GCCCGCAGCAGTTCCCGACAGCGGGCGAGCTGGATGGCCCGATGGCCGTTGGCGAGGAAACCGAAGTGACGGATGCGGTGAAAACCCGGTGGCAACACATGGAGCAGGAAGCGGCGGATGAATTCGTCGGCGGCCAGGTTCATCACCTTGGGCTTGCCGTGGTGCCGGTAGTCCTTCCAGCGGAAGCGGACCTGGCCGTCGTGCAGATCGACGAGGCGGCTGTTGGCGATGGCGACGCGGTGGGTGTAGCGACCGAGATAAGCCAGCACCTGTTCCGGTCCCCCGAAGGGGCGCTTGGCATAGACGACCCAGTCGAGCCGGCGCAGGTCGGCCAGGTGGCGGGAGAAGGCGGCGGGTTCCGACAGAGGGGACAGGTCCCCGAACAGCCGGATTGTGCCGGCGGCAAAGGCGGCGGCCAGTTGTTCCAGGAACAACCGCCGGAACAGCCGGGAAAGGACCCGGACGGGCAGGAAGAAGCCGGGCCGGCAGGAAACCCAGCGGGTACCGTCCGGTGCCGGTCCGCCGCCGGGCACGATGCAGTGGATATGGGGATGGTGCTGGAGCGCCTGTCCCCATGTGTGCAGCACGGCGATGCCGCCGGTCTGTGCCCCCAGGTGCCGCGGGTCCGCGGCGATGGTGCGCAGCGTCTCCGCCGCCGCCCGGAAGAGGATGGCATAGACCGCGGCCTTGTTCTGGAACGCGATGGCCGCCACCGGTGCCGGCAGGGTGAAGACCACATGATAGTAGGGCACAGGCAGCAGTTCGGCCTGCCGGGCCGCCAGCCAGTCCGCGCGGGCCAGGCCCCGGCATTTCGGGCAATGCCGGTTGCGGCAGGAATTGTAGGCAACGTGCAGGTGCCCGCAATCGCCACAGCGCTCGACATGGCCGCCGAGCACTGCCGTCCGGCAGGCCGCAATCGCCCCCATCACCCGCCGCTGGTCACGGTCGAGATGATCGGCATGGGTGCTGCGATAGGCATCGCCATGCTGGCGGAAGATGTCCGCCAGTTCCAGCTGATCGGCCATGGGGATGGCCTCAGCCCGGGGGCACGACCTCCAGGTGCAGGCGGTCGAGCGGGCTGGTGGTTTTCTGGACGGTGGTCGTGGCCACCTGTGTATAGCGCGCCGTCGTCGAAAGCTGGCTGTGACCGAGCAGCACCTGGATGATGCGGATGTCGGTGCCATTCTCCAGCAGATGGGTGGCGAAGCTGTGGCGCAGGGTGTGAACGCTGACCTGCTTGTGGAGACCGGCGGCCTTGGTGGCCGACCGGCAGGCGGCGTGCAGGACCGTCGGCGACAGCGGCTGGTCCGCGTCCCGACCCGCAAACAGCCAGTGCCGGGGCCGGGCCAGCCGCCAGTATGTCCGCAGGATCTGGAGCAATTGTGCCGACAGCATCACGTAGCGGTCCTTGGCCCCCTTGCCATGTTCGATCCGGATCAGCATCCGGGAGCTGTCGATGTCGCGCAGCTTGAGCGTGACCACCTCGGACACCCGCAGCCCGGCACCATAGGCCGTGGCCAGTGCTGTCCGGCATTTCAGGCTCGGCACCGCCTCCAGGAACCGCACCACCTCGTCCGGGCCCAGGATCACCGGCAGCCGCCGTGGCTCCCGCGCATAGGCGATACGCTCCGGCACGTCGGCCCGGCCCAGGGTGATGCCGTAGAAGAAACGCAGCGCCGCCACCGTCTGGTTCAGGCTCGCCCACGAAATGCCTTGCGACACCAGGTGGACCTGGAACGTGTGGACATCAGCCAGATCCAGACGGTCCGGCGACCGGCCGAAAAAACGGCTGAACTTCGATACTGCATGCAGGTAGGATCGCTGCGTCGCCGGCGACAGATTGCGGATCGTCATGTCCTCGATCATACGCCGGCGCAGAGGGCTCATCTCGGCCATCGGAAGCTCCTGTCAGGAGAGGGGGGATCAACACCCCAAATCCTCTCAGCCAGAAGCAGCGCAGGCGACACAAACGCCAATTACCGCGTCAGCGGTTTCGTTCAATCCCCTACGATTCAATTACTTTCAGACAGACTCTAGTAGATGAAGTATCAACCCGCCAGCAGGCGCCTTTTCCGTGCTGCGGGTTCGTTCTCCGAGGAAAGTCCGAAGAAAAGCTTGTCGTCAGCAGATGGGGTGTGTTTAAATAGTTAATTAAATCAATGCCTTAATCTTGCTATAACCTCGGTCAAATCCTGCCCCCGCATCCAAAAAAGGCCAGCAATCCCATAGGGTTGCTGGCCTTTGCCGTTTCTGGATCACACAAGCGGCGCAAGGCGTGGAAGCAGGGTGGAAGCGCTCCGACGCGACATCTTTCCAGAGGGACATGCACTCGAGTGAAAGAGTATCTGCCACGTTCAGAACACGTACTCGCCCTCCATTGCTGAAGATCATGTCCCGTGCGGCGATGTAAGAGCGGTTTGCGGTACATTGGGCTTGGTCTGCTGACACTGTCCGTCGTCGAAACAAATGGGACATCGGGATGAATTTGTGAACGGAGGTTCTGGCTCGTTGGGGGGTGATGTTAGGCGGCCATACCTTGGTGACACAAGCGCCTCTGCTGTATGGTTCGCTTCTTGATTTTGGCCCCCCTTTGAGGATGGCCGTGCCACGGCCGTAATAGACATCGTTCGGCGTCAGGTTGCCGATGCTTTCATGGTATCGGCGGCGGTTGTAATGGTCGACGAAATCCTGGATTTTGGCTTCCAGGTCGCCGGGCAGGAAATAGTTTTCCGGCAGGATGCGGTTCTCCAGGGTCTGGTGCCAGCGCTCGATCTTTCCCCGGGTCTGGGGGTGGTTGAGGGCGCCGCGGATATGGTCCATGTCCTTGTCTTCTAGTCATTCGGCCAGATCGCCGACGATGTAGGATGCGCCATTATCACTGAGCAGGCGAGGCCGGTGGGCAACATCGACCTGATTACAGCCCGAGGCTTCCAGCGCCGGAGTCAGGGTGTCGTGCCCGGCGTCAGCCTCTGTGGGACGCAATCACCCGCTTCTGTCCCACAGGGGCTGACGCCGGATACGCATTTCTTCACCACGATCCCGTACCGTGCTACGTTGTATTTCATTTACGTCTGTGCTACATTGTATTTCTTAGCTGGGGGGTAAATATGTCGACTAAGCCGACCACGACAATTCGGATCGACCTGGACGTTAAGCGGCGCGCTGGGGAAGTGTTCGATGAAATTGGTATCGGCATGTCTGCGGCTATCAATACTTTTCTTAAAGCGGTAGTTCGCGAGGGATCAATGCCGTTTGATATTAGCGCCAAACTTCCAAGGCAAAGCTCGAAGCCGGGGAATGCTACCCTCAATCACGCCTTTATCGTTAAGAAAGATGAGTTCTATACACAGTATGAAGATGTAGTGAAGGAAATATTGAGATACAAAGAGAAAATGAATGGAAAACATGTTCTTTGTAACTGCGATGATCCTTTTGAGTCCGCGTTCTTTCGTTTCTTTGTTCTTCATTTCAATAAACTGAGATTGGCGAGTTTGACATCGACCTGTTATGCGAGTTCTTCGATAGCCGGACTGGAGTACCCCCTAGAGGGGCAAACCAATGCATATAAGGCGACGGTCAAGGAAGTGCCTGACGAGCCAATAACGCGACCGGATGGATCACTTGATTTGGAGTTGCTATTCTCTATGCCTCAAAATTCGCTTGTGCATCTCGCGGGCGACGGCGATTTTCGGTCAGCCGAATGCGAGGCCTTGCTTAAGGGGGCCGATATAGTGGTCACTAATCCACCCTTCAGCCTCTTCCGTGAGTACGTCAGTCAGCTTGAATGTTTCGGTAAGGAATTTATTATTCTTGGAAACATAAATGCGTCTACGTACAAAGAAGTGTTCCCTATGTTCCGTGAAAATAAAATTTGGTATGGAGAATCTATACGCTCGGGGGATCGCAAATTTTTTGTACCAAATAGTTATCCGCTAAATGCGGCGTGTTGCGGAGTGGACGAGAGAGGACGACGCTTTATTAGGGTGAAGGGTGTACGCTGGTTCACCAACTTGGACACTGTCAGGCGGCACAAGCCAATAATATTAACCCGTCACTACAACCCGAACGAATATCCACGCTACGAAAACTATGATGCGATTGACGTTGCTCGCACCCAAAATATCCCCGCTGACTACAAAGGGATCATGGGTGTGCCTATCACGTTCCTCGATAAGTACAGTCCGGAACAGTTCGAGATCGTAATGCTAGCCAACGGCAACGCGCGCACGAACGTGCCCTCGAAAATCCTTAATGAGGTAGGGTATCGCCCACATCCTGAGGATAGAGGGGGGGTCGGCATCGTCAATGGTCGGCGCGTCTATGCACGAATTTTAATCCGCAGGAAGTACCCATGAGCTTAGTGATGCGCGTGCCATGCGCATATCAAGGCGGAAAGCAACGTGTCGCGAATCAGATCGTAGACCTTTTGCTGGAGGCAGCGCCGGAACCGAACTCCCGATTCTATGACCTGTGCTGCGGATCTGCTGCGGTTTCTATCGAGCTAGTAAATAGGGGCGTCCATCCGTCACGGATTTGGATGCTTGATGTCAGCTCGTGGGGGACATTTTGGTCCGCCATTGGAGCGGGGGCGTTCAACATGGACGCCTTTGATCAGCTTTTATCCGGGTTGCCTAAGGATAAACGCGATCTTAAGGCGCATATGTTGGCCTTATCAGCGCTCCCGGTGGGGGACCGTGAAGTTGAACTTTATCCGTTGCTTCAGGCGTGCTCCTTTGGTGGAAAGCAAATTTGGCGCAAAGGCGAGTATTGGGCTAATACGTGCTTCCGCGACTACTGGGAGCCAACTGCGACAAGTATACGCCGCAGCCCGGCTAATCCAATGCAACCTTCTCCAGACGAACTACGCCGTCGAATTGCTACCCTTGTGCGGGGAATGAAAGGGATAACTTGTCTTAAGTCAGATATTATGACGATCCTTAGTGAATCTATTCCTAGAAATTCGGTCGTATATATAGACCCGCCATACAGGAGCTCGACGGGTTATGCATTCGGCTTTGATCTAGATGCATTCGTTGGTAGATTCCGTCGGATAAATCGGGTTCCATTGTTCGTTTCAGAGGGGGTACCTTTGAGTAACAATGCCTTGAAGCTGATGTTCGGAGGAGCAAAGGGGGGGATTAGCGGGATTCGAAAGGGGAAGCACCAAGAATGGCTAAGCCGTTTCTAAAGCAATCCAAGTTGTTTTGAGTTTAGGGTTGCTCCATTCCGTGCCAATATTAATGAAGCGTCAACAAATTCCTTAACTTTTGAGATTGGGAACACGGAAAGATGGTAGTAATCATCGTGAATTTTTGTAAAGGTAATTATTTTGTTCATTAAATAGTACCCTTCATCTTTTTTCATGAATGCGTCTGTTATTTTGTCTCCTGACGAGCTAACTCCTTTTATCTGGAGTCTCCACGTTCCATTAGCATTTTTTCCAGTGGGGAAAAGTATTTCGTTTCGGTGGTAATCAACCCCTTCAAAGTTGATGGTGATTGACTTAATTTCATCGGTTTCTTCAGAATCTACGCCAAAAAACGTTACTGCACCGCGCATGAGCCTCGGCTTGTCGAGGTTAAAAATAGTAGATGAAACATTTCCAAATTCCACCAAAGACGTCATCGATAGATCGAGTATGTTTCGTGAACCACCAGTCATTCTCCTGGTCTCGAACCAGATAGTTTTCCCACCGTCAATTACAAAAAAGGATGGTGGGTGTGCTTGTAGCGCGGGCGCTGTATTAATTGCACTTTTCATCGAGGAGGTGACACTGGGAAGTTTTGCTGAAGCGCCCTTACCAAAAAGACGTTCTCTGGCGTCCTTTTGTTTGTTGGACTTGGATGTAAACAACTGTAAGTCGATTTCATTATATATATAGCCATTTTTTAATAGATAGTCAATTTCGTTTTTACTTGATATCAACATACATGAATCTTTTAATGATTTTAGGTATTCAATATATTCAGTTAGCGCGTCGGGCAATTCGTGATGGTTTGAATTGAATTTTTCTGTTTGTATGATTATCGAGCTCTCAAAGTTGGTCCAAAGCCCTCCGGCGGTTAAATTGTGTGAGCCAACAACTGTAACCCCTTTATTGTTGCCTAGAAACTGATAAATCTTTGGGTGAAATGTCTGACCTTTCTCGGAGTGAACTACATTCAACGTATCAGTAAGGTGTAGCAAAGCTACAAGTGCCTCGTACGACGTTCCGCCGAGGTCAACGCCAACGTGAATATTTACTGTTCCGCCACGTTCTCTGAATGTCTCTAAGGCCGACTTTATTCGTAGAACGCCACTATTTTTGGCAAATGCTACTATTATATTCAATGTATGGTAGTCTGGTGAGTTTAGCAATTTGATCAGACGATCTCCAAGTTGTCCGGTAAGGGGCTGGCTCATTAATTCCATTAGGTTCTCCTATAAATCTTGGTCTCAACGCAGTGCTCAAAGAGAGTGTGCCTCGTGGAACGTTCTCTATCAAGTTTTGTCGTATTGTGTATGATGACTGTTGGGTGGTCATCGCGGTTATTCGGTAAAGTCTGGTCACTAAAGCAAGACCCTAACCAAGATGGCCACGATTATCGAAGGGATGCTGGCACTGGGCGGCGGCCTCGAAAACAGAGTTGATGCGAATATTTTTTCGGAGGCATAGGGCGCTTCAGCACCGCGCTTGGGCTCTGGTTCAGCGTTCGTTCGTTGCCAGAGCCCGGGCATTGAAGTGCGTCAGCGGTTGCAAAGGAGAGAGGCGATTGTCCCTAGTTACTGGCATCCGTCTGTGCCGCACCGCTCCCAATTGACGAACCGAAAGCGCTGTGCTGCTTTCCGCCGGCTGGCTTCAAACCGATCAGGGGCACCGCGTATATGGCCGCGGACTGCATTGGCGGCTGCTTCAGAGATAATATCTGCGTCGGCAGGCAAGCCGGCTGCAACTGAATAGGAGGCTGCCAATCCCTGTATTTGGGCGGTGAGGACTTGTTGCTGCTGTTTGCGCTTCACTTCCTTGATAACCCCAGGTTCGGCACCCGTGTTCATCTCGAACAGGTCCCTGTCAACTGTGTGGCGGGTAACGTCCCACAGCGGATGATCCAGCCAACGGCACCGCTCGCTGTCGGAAGGATTGGGGATCGTATAGCGGATATCGGCCAGCGCACGGGCGTAAAGGTCGCCCAGCCTGTTATCCAGGTCTGCCCATGTGCGGATACCCCAGCGCTCTTTCAGGTGCGCCTTGCCGGCCCGCAATTCCAGCCGCCAGATGGTTTCATCCCCGGACAATGGGGGCAGGTTCTGGCGGGTGCGGGCGGCGTTCCAATGGGACCACCATTCGCGCTTCTGCTTCTGCCGTACCTCCCGCGATTTCTCGTACAGGATCACTTGTCGGCCCGGCATCTTTCCGCAGGTGACGGACGTGTACCGGCCAGAGACGCCATGCATGGACATGCCGGCATCATCGTCATGGTCTGCCCGGCTGGTGTGGGAATGCATGACAAAGGCGGTGGGGTCGAGGGTGAAGGGCTGCCCCGTCGCGGTCTCAATATCCGATGCCAGGAAATCCAGGCAGTAATCCACGCGGGAGATGGAAGCGTCCCGCACGGTTGCTCCAATGGCGGACAGGAACCGGTACATTTCCGCCCGTACTCGCCCCAAACCCATGCATGCCAAGGCGTTGGACTTGGCGGAGACGCGGATACCCCAGTTGTCGGGCTTTTGGTTGCGGCTGAAAAACCATGTCATGCCGGTGGGGCCGGTATCGCAGCGGAAGGCGTAGCCCCCCTTGGCCCCGCTTTCGCCCACATGCATCGGTTCATCCTGCCATTCCAGCAGGACAGAGGCCTTGGCGGTGACGGCTTCGGCCTTGGCTTCCTCCAGCCGTTCGACCATGGCTTGCGAGATGCGGCCTTGAAAGGTGACGTCCAGACCGTCGAAATTCCAATAGAAGGGTTTCAGGCTCATAGGTCGGTGCCCTCTTGTCTGCGGTTCTAGAGGGGGGTGCTACAAGGACCCCCCTCTTGGCCCAATGGCAGGCCTTGTTATCGGTTTGGTGCCCGCTGTCGCGGGCTGGCTTTGGGTTTGGCCCTGCGGGCCCGTGGCCGCTTTTGTTTTGGGGCCGGGGAGGGGGCGTTCGGCCCCTTTGGCAACCGGGGTGCCCGTGGCGGGCGGGGCAGGGGGAGAGGTTGGGCGCTTGTGGAAAAGGGGGCGGATGATCCCCGCCCCCTTTCCTCTTTTTGAGCCTTCCGGCCCCAAAACACCGTGCGGTGCGGCCAGCCCCGCACGGCGAAAACTCATGGTCGCGCGCCGATGGCGGATCAGGCGGCCTTTGACAAGTCAGAGGTGCTGGAAACCAGCAGCGCTTCGGCCCAGGCGATCAGGTCGCGGCGGCGATAGCGGATGGAGCGGGCGGACACCTTCACAAAGCGCGGCCCGCCCCCACGTACCCGCCAGTTCTGCAAGGCGCGGACGGTGTAACCGATGAAGGATGCGGCCTCGATCTCACCGATCAGGCGGTCAAGATGGTCTTTGTCTTGGGTGGGGGTGGTGTTCTCGTTCACGGCGTGGCCTCCTGTCTGGCGTGCGGTTCGATGACCCAATTCAGACAGAGACGGGCGCGGTGGTCACGTCGAACCACTTGAAAGTACCGGGTCGATTTTTGCCCCCGGTACTTTCAAGCGGTCGGGCTTGACAGCTTTCGCCGTGCGCGCCGTTGGCGTTGCATCGCTGTGAAAATCTGACTGTTGGTGATGTCGGGTGCTGTCAACCGCGTCACGGCAACACAGAAGCGGGCCGCGTCGGAAACCGGCTCCCCCTGGTGACTATCCACGGTGAAGGTGCGTCCGAGAATATCCGTCCACAGGATATGGAGATTGCCCATCCAATGGCGCAGGCCCAACAACTGCCGTTGTCCGCCGGGATCGGCGGGGAGGCGCTCCAGCCCTTGAAGGGCGTAATTATGCAGGATGGTCACCGCACGCAGAAGGCTGACCGGGTCCTCATGCCATACGATCTCGACAGTGTCGTCGATGGTGCGTCGCTCAATCCGATGCCCGTAGGGGGTTTCGGTTTCCCCACGCATAACGGCGGAAGCCAAGGCCATTTCCGGGAACCAGAAGGCCGCTTGTGTCCGTCTGTCCATATGGGACAGACGGTCGTGCAATTGCTTGGTCAGGTCCGCAATTTCTGTCAGCGCCGCGTGGCACTCTCCCGGCTTGGGTGCATCGTCCACATTGTGCCGCCAGTGAAAGAACACGTCGGCGGACCCTTCGAGATGCTTTCGGGCTGCTTCCCGCTGTTCATCAGAAATGGCGAACTCTGCGCAGAGACGTTGCATATGGTCGGGTGTGAAGATGGGGGGACGTTCAGTCTCCCACCGCCTGCCTTCGTAACCCCACCGTGGCAAATGCTTCTTGGCCATCAGCCGCGCTTTCAACAGAGGGAGCGAGCGGGCAACCCGGCTATATAGGAACGCAGCTATATAGCTATATAGGGCAGCCCCAACATCGGGTGCCGAAACCGTCCCTTATGTACGTATGAACGGGAGCCCATTTCCCTACGTGCATACGGGACGCGGTGGGGCGGGCCTCACCCCGCCGGCGGCCCCTTCATACGGGTGGCAAGCAGGGCCGACACCCGTTCCGACGATGCCCGTAGGGGATCATCGGCCAGGTGGGCATAACGCGCTGTGGTCTGCACCTGGCTGTGCCCCAGCAACTTGCCGATCATGGGCAGGCTTTCACCCATGCCGACGGCTGCCGACGCAAAGGAATGGCGCAGGTCGTGAATGCGCAGATCGGGCAGGCCCGCCCGTTGCCGCAGCCGACGCCACGGCTTTTGCAGGTCTTGCAGGTGCTGCCCTTCAACCGCACCGCAGATGACATAAGGGTTGCCGGGCAGGCGCGGGATGGTGTCCAGCACCTCCATGGCCGCTTCCCCCAGATAGACCTTCTTGGCCCCCGTCTTACTGTCGGGCAGGGCCAGAAATCCCGGCTGGACGTAGGACCATTTCAGGGTCTGGATTTCCCCCAGCCGGCACCCGGTCAGGATCAGCAGCCGGATAGCGGCGATGAAATGCACGCCCTCGCTCCCGTCCCGTTCGGCATCGTTCAAGGCCATGCTCAACCGGTTCAGTTCATCGGCGGACAGGAAGCGTTCCCGCTTCTCTTCCCGGTATTTCTTCACATGCCGGCACGGGTTGGAACCGTCAGGACGCAGGTTCCAGACCTCTGCCAGATTGAACAGCTTAGACAGCACGCCCAAGGTGCGGTTGGCCTGATAGGGTGTGTCGCGGGCCTTGTGGTGCAGCCGGGCGATATCGGCCCTGGTCACGTCCTGCACCTTGTGTGATCCGATTTCCGGCTTGATGAACAGTTCCACCGCGCGGCGATATTCGCCCTGGGTGCTGGGTTTGCAGCGATGCTGAACATGCTCTTCCATGAAACGGTCGCACAGGCCCGCCATGGTCGGGGCATGCCGCTGGGTGCGGGCTTCCTCCGATGGGTTCTCCCCCTTATCGACGGACACCAGCAATTCGCGGGCCTGCCTGCGCGCTTCATCGGGTGTCATCACGCCATGCTGGGAAAAGCTGTATCGCCGCGTCCGCCCACCGGCCCGGTACTGGATCACATATGACTTCTTGCCCGTGCGCAGGACGCGCACACCAAAGCCGGGGATATCCTCATCCCAGATGAAATAATCGGTGTCCCTTGGTTCCGCGCTGTCGATAATCCGCTTGGTCAGTTTGGGCATGGGAACCGCCTGCTTCCATGATGGCCGTGGAAGCACGGTGGAAGCAGAAGATGGCGAAATCCGGCCCGGATTGGAGCAATCCAGCGGTCTATCCATGTCCTGAGACGCGCGGATTTCCTGGCTTTATGCCATCCCGCGACAAGCCGGCGGAAATCAGCGCAGACGGGGAACCAAACTCATAACCTGAAGGCCGCAGGTTCAAATCCTGCCCCCGCATCCATGGCTTAAACCCCTGAAAGCCAAAAGCTTTCAGGGGTTTTTGCTGTCCGCGCCAAGCGCGCGCCAAAATCCCGCAGGTAACACATAGGTAACAACAGAGAGTGAAAATGGGCGTAGGTATTTTCGTGTGGGGTGGTGATCACTTTGATACTCGGTGAGGCGCCCCAAAATTGGGGTTTCGGCGAGCGAAACGCGGCCTAGAACAAGGGGTTGGGGGTCGGTGCCGGTGCGGGCGGCGGCGGCGGGGAAAATGATCGCGGTTTGATACTTTTGAGCGGTTTGGGGCTGAAAAGTGATCGCGTGCCGCACCGGTTTGATACTTTTTCCGGTGCAGCCGAACCAATAATTAGAAAATGCGTGTACCTTTGCCTGCATATTCTTATAAGTAAGATGCTGGGATCGAACTATCCTCAGGCCAAGCGTTTGGTTTCAATGGGGTTTGCGGCGGCGGAGCGCAGTTCCTTGCGCAGGCGGGCCAGGATTACGGCCATGGCGCCGGCGCGGCCACCATCATCATCGGGGTCGGTGACAGACACGATCTCGTCATGCAGCTCCACCGCCTTTTCCACAGCCTGGTGCAGGGCGATGCCTTGGCCCATTTCCTTGTAGAGCTTGACAATGCCGTCCGTCAGGCGGCCCAAAAGGAATGCGTCAGTTGCCGCGGGAGCGCCTTGACCGCCGCCCGTATCCGCGCGGCGCATTTCCCCCGCACCCGTCATCAACCAATCCAGGCTGAAGCCGAGATCAGCCAACTCAGACAGCGTTTCTGTCTTCGGAAGCCGCCCTGCGCGCTCGTTTTTTGCCCAAGTCGATTCACCCAGCCCGAACCGATCAGATATCTCTTTTTGGCTCATCCCGAGAGCCAGACGGACCCTTTTAAGCCTCTCTCCAACGCCGCTCATATCGCAACCTCATTGCAAAGGTCCGCTTGCGCGGCACGCATGCAAGCCCAGGAAACTTGCGTTGCGATAATTGACAATAAAATCAATGAGTTGACAAAAAGCCGCACAAAAATGCCACTTGCGCCCTTTTTTGCCTTCTCAATGGGTAAAAAAGTACCTATTGTCAATTTGCACCCCAATCGCTGACACGATGGATTTCCACCCTATGAAACTCCCCGACAGTCCGATCCAGCGCCGCCATTTCGTGGCCGCGCTGTTGAAGAATAAGGGCATCACCTTCGCCCAGATCGCCCGCGAAGAGGGCGTGTCGCCCCAGGCCATCAGTCAGGCATTCATCTGCCCGAATGACCGGCTGGAGAAGGTGATCGCCGACAAAGCGGGGTTCACCCAGCAGGTGCTGTTCTCCGACCGGTACACCGCCGACGGCACGCGCCTCGTTCGCGTTCTTGAGGGTAAATCTAGCAGCCGCAGCGCCGTGGGTAATGTCCAAAATGGGGAGGCCGCTTGATATGTCGATTGATGGCCCGCCGCAGGATCTAATCGACCGGGCGGTCAATGCCCTGACGCACGAGGAAATCCTTTGTGCCATGGGGATCCTGGATCAGGCGGTTGCAGACGGACTTTCCTGCCCGGAAGCAATGCAGCGGCTACGCGACGGCATTTCTGCTCTTCGTCTGCATCGGGGGGGACACGGAGAATGACTTTATCCGGCATCTCCGCAGCAGCCATCATGACCATCAGCAATCTTCCGAACAGGATTGCCCAGGCAGTGTCGCACAGGCCAGACCAGTCTGACGCCTCTCCATTTGCCCAAGCGATAATCGCTGCATCCAGGGTTTTCTCCACTTCCTCATTCTCTGACCAATTCATGTGCGAAACACGCGCCCTGGCCATTTCGAACAGTGGCCAGAGCAAGTCAGACGCTTCTTTCAACGCAACGGGCTTCATGATCCCCCTCCTCGGTGGTGTGGCGATCCCGAGTGTAGGGGAGGATGCGGCGGGAGTCTCGCGTAGTGCGACACATGCGATGGCTCCCACCCGCATTTCGGGAGGTGTCGCATGAACCGGAAAAGCGCGCCCGTGACGGCTGCGGCCGGATTGCTGCCCCGGTCCTTGTGCATGAGCATCGACGGACAGGATGCGCTTGGTGACATCCGTGTCGAGTGCGCGCCGTCCCTGCTGGTCGTCGTCGCTATCGACGTGCTGCTGCTGGAAACCAGGGAAAGGATCACGGATCGGATCGTCTTTACCGCCAAGGAAGCGCGTACCCTGGCGCGCGCCCTGCTGGCCGCTGCGGATGGTGAAGCATGAGCCGCAAGCGCGACATGGTCACGCTGGATTTGTTCGACTGGGAGCCGCCGGAAGTGGTGGTTTCGTACCAGGACGAGCCGGCGGTTGACCGGGTGGGCAGCATTCATGGGCGGCTGTGCCGGGCCATGGCGCTGGCCTGCCGGGAATGCGGCAAGAACCGCGATCAGATCCATGCCGAGATGGAAGAGTGGCTGGGCCGCAAGATTAGCCGCAGCGCGCTGGACGCCTGGATGAGCGAGGCGCGGGAGGAAAGCTATATGCCGGCCCTGCATCTGTTCGCCCTTATCGCGGTGACGGGCGATATGCGCTTGTTGAGCGTGGGGCCCGAGATGTTCGACCACGCGGTTGTCCATAACCGGATGGTGCCCTGGATCAAGCTGGCCCTGGCCGAGGAAAAGCGCCGGGAGCTGGACGGTGTGATTGAACAGACCCGGCGTGAAGCCAAGCGGGGGGTCCGGTCATGATGGAGCCCGCCATTCTGGATGAAATTGCAGCAGCAATGGGGATCGACTACAGCAACGCTTACCGTGCAGCTGAGAAGCAGGCGTGGCCGCACGATGGCGGCCGTCCTCGCAGGTTTCCTCTCGAAACCCTGCCCACCGACATCCGCACAGCCATCGCGACGCTCCGCGCCAAGCGCGACATGGCGCACCCGGTCTGTGCGGATCGTGGCGAGGCGCAGTCCATTGCCGCTGCCAAGCGCAAGATGGACGCTGCCGCCCGACTGCGGTTGGATCGGCGCATCGAGCTGTTGGACGCCATGGCGCGGTGGAACATGGCCGCCAAGCTAAAGAATGTGCCCTGCGCCCGACGGTTCGAGACCGTCTACAACGCCGGGGAAGTCCCTGTCGCCCCGTATGTCCGGGAGGAATTCCCCACGGTCGCGGCCGCCAGCCTGCTGCGCTGGGGAAAATACCGCGCGGCCAAGGATTGGGCCGCCCTGGCGGGCCGGTTCCGGCCCAGCCCCTGCATCATCGAACGGGCACCCGGCCTGCGGGATTTCATCATCGGCCTGATCACGAAGCATCCGCATGCGTCCATGAAGTTCGTGCGTGACGCGGCCGTGGCCCGACTGGGCGAAGAGATCGAGATCATCATGCCGACGACAGGCGAGCTGATCAGCCGCGCGATCCCGTCAACGGATGCCATCGGCCGATGGCTGAACGACTGGAAAGCCGACAACAAGGCGCTGTGGGCGCGCCTGACCAATCCTGACCAGTACCGCAACAGCTATATGCCGGCGCCGGGATCGCTGTATGAGGCCATCCGGCACCCGAACCAGCGCTGGGAGATCGACGCCAGCCCCAACGACGTCATGTGCGTCGATGGCCGGTACAGCATGTATCTGGTGGTGGATGTCTATACCTGCCGGATCAAGGTGCGGATCACGCGCACGCCACGGGCGCGGGCCGCTGTCCTACTGATGCGGACGTCCATCCTGGATTGGGGCATGCCGCAGGTACTGGGGCATGACCAGGGCAGCGATTTCAAGGCGCGGGAATTCCAGGATGTGCTGTCCAAGGCCGGCATCGTGCCGGAGATGTGCGACGCCTATAGCCCCTGGCAGAAGGCATGCGTGGAACGGCATATCGGGTCCGTCCAGCACATGTTCATGGAACAGCAGCCCGGCTATATCGGCCATAGCGTGACCGACCGGAAGGGCATTGAGGCGCGGCGCAGCTTTGCCGCCCGGCTGGGCGAGAGCGACGAGAAGATGTTCTGCGTCAGCCTGACGGCCGAGGAACTGCAACGCCGACTGGACGAATGGATTGAGGTCGAGTGGAACCACCGGCCCCATGACGGCCTGAACGGCAAGACACCGTTGCAGATGGCGAACAGCTATCGCGGCACCCTGACGCGGGTCAGTGGTGAAGGTGCGGTGGAATTCATGCTGATGCCGCCGGCCGATGGCGATCCGAACCGGACCGTGGGCAAGAAGGGCCTTCAGGTTAACAACATCTTCTATCAGCACCCTGTCCTGATGCCGGGTCAGAAGGTGCATGTCCGCCTTGATCCCGACGATCTGGGTAAGGTCTATGTCTTCGACCGCGAAGACGGGGATTTCGTCTGTGTGGCCGTCGATCCGGTGCGCGTCGGCATGAGCCGGGCCGAAATGGCGGGCCGCGTGAAGTCCGAGCATCGCCGCGTCTTGAAGGAGAAGATGGCTGAGGTCCGGCAGGCGCAGAAGGGCATCAATGTCGCCACGATCAGCGGCGAGATCATCGCCGCCAAGCGCAAGCGGAACGCGAATGTCGTGCCGTTGCCCGTGCCGCAGAAGACGGAAACCCACAGCACCCCCGCCCTGCGCGCCAGTCAGGACGCCGCCGACGCGGCACGCGGCATCGTCCCCACCCGCACCCTGACCGAAGCCGAACAGGCGCAGCATGAGAAGGTGGTGAAGCTGTTGCGCGATCCGAAACCGGCCGCGCCGGCACAGTCGGATGAAGACCGTTTCTATGCCCGTGCCCGCGCCCTGGATGCGGAGGTCGATGCCGGGCGGCCCATCAGCGACACCGACGCGCAGTGGCTTGCCCATGCGCACCGGGCGTTCTGGTACCGGCCGCGCCGGCAGCAAGAGGAAATGTTGAAGCAGTTCCAGCAGGAACGCGGCTGAAAAAAGGGCGGAGCCGGCGGCCCGTCGAGGCCCGAACTTCGCCCAAGTACACAACTTTTAAGGACTCAACCATGCCGGATATCCACATGAGCGTCAACGCCCCCGGACCCCTGTTCACCGCCACCGTTGCCCCGGCCCGCGCCCCGCTGCGCAACCTGACCCTGCTGTCCCAGTTGGTCGAACGGTCGATGAACCGCAAGTCGGACCTGCCGGGCATGGTCTGCTTTTCGGGGTACAGCGGCTACGGCAAGAGCTACGCCGCCGCCTTCGTGGCCGCCAATTTCCGGGCCTATTATGTCGAGGCACGGGATACGTGGACGAAGAAGTCCATGCTGGCCGCCATCCTGAAACAGATGGGCATCGCCACGCCGAACGGCTGGACGGTCGATGACATGCGGGAGGCGGTGGCCATGCAACTGGCCAAGTCTGGCCGCCCGCTGATCATCGACGAGATGGATTATGTGGTGGACCGCAATCTGGTGCAGCTGGTGCGGTCGATCTATGAGGGCAGCCGCGCCACCATCGTCCTGATCGGCGAGGAAAAGCTTCCGCACAAGCTGGAAGCCTATGAGATGTTCCATAACCGCATCCTGAAATGGGCGCAGGCGGAACCGTGCAATGTCGATGAGGCCGCGTTACTGGCCCAGCTTTACAGCCGGTCGGTAACGCTGGCGCCTGACCTGCTGGCGCATGTGGTGCATGAGACGCGGGGCATCACGCGCCGTGTCTGCATCAATCTGGATGCCATCATCGAATGGGCGGCCGGCGCCGGCCTGAAGCATGTGGCCCTGGCCGACTGGGGTGGGCGTGAGCTGGATACCGGCGCGCCGCCGCGCGTGCGGGGGCGCTGATCATGGCGCGCCGCAAACCCCCTTTGAAGCCCCAGGGCTGGTTGACCGGCCGTGACGCGGCCTGGGCGGCCATCCGCGAGTTGGGGCAGGACGGTGCCGTCTTCACCGGCGCCGAGGTGATGAAGCGCGGCCAGGTCAACCTGAACATGATCCGCGATTATCTGCCCCAGTTGGTGGCCGGCGGCTTCCTCAGCGTGGAGCGCCGGTCCGGGTTTGCCGACCGTTTCTCGCTGATCCGGGATTGGGGGGTGGACACACCGCGCTTCACCGGCAGCGGTGAACTGGTCACGGAGCCATCGGTGCGGGAACGGCTGTGGCAGGCCATGAAGGTGCTGCCCAGCTTCAACGCGGCGGAACTGGCCACCATGGCCGGGGCCAACCTGTCGCACGCCAAGAGCTATGTGCTGGATCTGAAGCGCGGCGGTTATTTGCAGGTGGTGGCGGAAGGCCAAGGCCGGCTGGCGCGGTACCACCTGCCGTCCTGGCGGAACACGGGCGGGAAACCGCCTGCCGTGCGCCGCGATAAATCCATCTTCGACCTGAACCTCGGACGGCAGGTGTGGCCGGAGGTGGCGGAATGATGGCCGAGCCGGAATGGATGCAGGCCTTGCGGGCGGCTGCCCAACAGATGGGCGGCAACGCCGCCGTTGCCCGGTTGCTGGGCTTCAGCCGTCCTGCCATCAGCCGGGTGCTGAACCACAACTATGGCAACACGGACAAGGTCCGGGCCGCCGTTGAGCGCCTGTTGCTTGATCCGGTCCCATGCCCTGGCCTGAACCAGGTGATCGACAAAGCCACATGCCAGGATTGGCGCGGCCGGCCGTTCGACGCCAGCAACCATGTCAACGTGGCCATGTATCGGGCCTGCCGTGGCTGCCCGCATGGGGGTACGCCATGACGAAGCATCCCCTCCTTGTTCTGCCCTGGCGCTGTGGTCAGCGGATCGACTGGCTGGCCCAAGGCCGCACCCAGACCGGTCGGCTGACAACCTGGCGCGGGCCGTCCGAGGCGGGGGTCTATGTGCTGACGGTGTCGGTCAGCAGCGAGGGCGAGGCCGGCGGCCTGGTCACGCTGCATGCCCCCGGCCCGGAAGCCATCACCACCCAGATCCGGGAGGTGGCCCGCTATGCGTAGCCGCCCCCGTTCCCGGCGCCGCGACCCGCGACGCCTTGCACCCTGGCTGATCGCGTGCGCGGCAGCCGTTCCCTTCATCCTCGCGTGCTTTGAAAGGACGCATCCATGAGTATCCACCCCGATGCCGTCACCATCGGCGGCGCCCAATACCTGCGTGACAGCAAGGGCGACCTGAAGGCCATGGTGAACATCACTCCCATCGACTTGCTGATGGACGAGATGGTGCGCAAATGCACTGCCTACGCCGAGGACATCTCGGCCGAGCTGGCCCGCTTTCAACTGCATGTCTATGCCGACATCGCCGCCTTTGATGCGCTGCTGGCGCAGGAATACGGCGTCACCCAGGATGGCGAGAGCAAGGGCAACCGCACCTTCACGTCGTTCGACGGCCGCCGTCAGATCAAGGTGCAGGTGGCCGACCGCATCCAGTTGGGGCCTGAGCTTCAGATCGCCAAGCGCCTGCTGGATGAAATGATCCTGGCGCGCGCCAACGCGGAAGGGGCGGACACGTTCCTGGTCACCCTGGTGACGCAAGCCTTCAAGGTCGACCAGGAAGGCAAGGTCGATGTCGGCGCCATCCTGGCCCTGCGCCGGATGAAGGTGGCCGACCCGAACTGGGAGAAGGTCACCGCCGCCATCGACGGCGCCGTGCGCATCATCGGCACCAAACGCTATGTCCGATTCTACCGGCGGCCCGATCCCAATGGCGAATGGCAGATGGTGCCGCTCGACATCGCCAAGGCCGTGCCGACCCCGGCCGATACGGACCGTCGCAGCCTGCGTCGGGCTGTGGAGGAAGGCCGCAGCGCTGCCGAGCTTGCCGCCATTTACCTGCTGGACGGCGCCCCTGTTACGGCCTTGGAACGGCTGCATGCGGCCATCGTCGCCTTGGGTGGCACCGGCATCAGCGATAAAGACCGGGCCATGTGGGCGGCCAAGTTCGGCGCGCCCGCTCCGCCCACGCCGCCGGCCGCCCCGGCCGCCGTGGCCGCCTGATCGGAGGATAAGTCATGAACAAGACGAACCGCGGCCCCAGCCGCCGCAGCGAAGAGAATGTGGCCGTTGATGTCCATGTCGGCCAGCGCATGCGCCTGCGCCGTACCCTGCTGGGCATGAGCCAGGAAGTGCTGGGCGAGCGCCTGGGGCTGACCTTCCAGCAGGTGCAGAAGTACGAGCGGGGCGCCAACCGTATCGGCGCCAGCCGCCTTTACGACCTCTCGCATGCCCTGGAAGTGCCGGTGTCGTTCTTCTTCGACGGCATGGATGGGGGCGCCGCCAACGCGGAACCGGACCTGAAGCGGTGGCAGCTTGAGACGGTGCGCCATCTGGAAAAGCTGCCGGAACAGCAACGCAAGGCGGTTTACAGCCTGGTGGCCGCCCTGGCTGCTGAAGCCGATGGGGGCTCCAATGCAGACGCCTGATCGGGCCGCCATCTCCGCATGGCTGCGGGAATACCTCGACGATTTGGCGGACGGCGTGCGCATTTCGGATGAAACCCGGCTCTACGAGGATCTGGGCTTGGACAGTCTGGACAGCGTCGAACTGGCGATGGCCATCGAGGAGGAGTTCCGGGTCGAGATGCCCGATGACGAATGGGAAGATCTTGAGAAGCGCTTCCTGTTCAAGAACGTCGTCGACCTGATCGCCACGAAACTCCAGGCGAGCGGGAGGGCATGAGATGGCAACCCCGCAGCCGATCCCCACCGCCCCCGCCGCCATTCGGGTCTATGCCGCCGGGACGCATGCCGGGTACTGGCATGACCCGCTTCCGGATGCGGCGGCCAACGACCATCGCGTGCTGATCAAGAGCGGCGGCGGCACCGGCGTCCTCTGCCGGCTTTCCGAAGCTCACGATGGCCCCCGCCTGCATTTCGACGGCTGGTCCGAGCTGCTGCACCTGGCCGAGTGCCTGCGGCAGCGCGGCCGGGGGGACGTTCTGACTTTCCTGCCTGTTGAGAGCGGCAATGCTTAGGGCGACCAGCCGTTGGACCGACGACCAGGTCGCCACGCTCTGGCGCCTGGTCGGACAGGGCACAAAGGACGAAGAGATTGCGGCTGCGCTTGGCCGAAGCGCCACGGCCGTGCGGCTGAAGCGCCTGCACGGGCTGCCTGTCAATCCCGACGCTACGGTGAATAACCGGTCCTGCATGACGTGTCGCCACCCGTTCCGCAGCGAGGGACCGCACAACCGCATGTGTACCTCCTGCCGGCATCTGACCCCCAATCCCTTCGAGAGGTGATCATGAACAGATATGACGGCATCACGCGCGACCTTGGGCACAAGGCCGCCGCAGACTGCCTCTCGGCACTGAAACGTACCACAGCGCTGTGTGCCGACCCGAACCAGCAAGTCCACATCACCCTTTTCGCGGTTACCAGCCTTCTGGGTGTGGGTCTGGCGCAGTTCCGTGCGATCTGCGCCGCTGAAGGTGAAGATTTTCCGCCCCGCATGGTTGCGGAAACGATGATCGACAAGATGCTCCGGCCGATGGTTGTCGCGGTTGCTGTTGGCGAGCCGTCCGACAAGGCCGCCGATGCCATCCTGGCAGGTCTGTCGGACGACGATGCGTGGATCAAGGCCGACACGCTGGGGGAACCCAACCGCAACACCTGGCCGTGGGATGGCAGCCCCGTCCTCATCCATTGCCGCAGCATCATCCCCAACGAACCAGGAGTGACAGGCCAGGGCCGTTTCGCCCACCGCCCTGGCCTCGGATGGGATTGGTGGTTGGTCAGCACAGACAGCCAGCGCGACCCGCCCGTGAGGGGGATTTGCGGCCCAGTAACGCACGTCCGGCGGATCGTTCCGCCTTTGGAGGGCTGATCATGGGAGATAAGACCGGCATCTCTTGGACCGACGCCACCTGGAACCCCATCGTGGGATGCAGCATCCTCAGTCCGGGGTGCAAGTTTTGCTATGCCATGCGCGAGGCTGCCCGGCTGGAACGGATGGGTGTGGCCAAGTATGCGGGCTTGACCAGTGTCGTGAACGGCAAGCCCGTCTTCAATGGTCTGGTCCGCGTGGTGCCCAGCGCCCTGGATCAGCCCCGGCGCTGGCAAAGGCCCCGTCGCATCTTCGTCAATTCAATGTCGGACATCGCCCATCCGGCCCTCGGGCAGGGCGATTTCAATGCCGTGCTGTGCGCGATGGAGGATGCGCCCCATCATGTCTATCAGGTGCTGACCAAGCGCCCTGATGTTCTGTTGGAACGGCTGACGGCTTTTTTCCAGAGCGACCTGGCCGAACCGTTGTTCGCCCGCATCTGGTGGGGCGTCTCCGTGGAAGACCAGCGCCGGGCGGATGAAAGGCGGGAGGTCGCCGCCGCCCTGGCTGCGCAGGGTTTCAAGGTTTGGGTCAGCTATGAGCCGGCCATCGGGCCGGTGGAATGGGACGGGTGGGAGTTCATCGCCGGCATGGTGTCGGGCGGGGAAAGCGGCCCGGACGCAAGGCCGCACCATCCTGACTGGCACCGCGATACCCGCGACTGGTGCGCGGAGCACAGCATCCCCTACGATTTCAAGCAGTGGGGCGAGTGGGCGCCGGGTGAGAACGCGCCAGGCCCGCAGATGCGGACGGAACGTGTCGCCACGCTGTCAATGGATGGCTGGTGGTTCGACGAAGTCACGCGCAGGGCGGGCACCGAGATGCACTGCGATGACGAGCCTGACGTGTGGCGCTTCGGTAAGCGGGCTTCCGGCCGGATGTTGGACGGGCAGGTCCATGACGGCTTTACCCACGCCTGTGCGCCGGTGGAGGGCTGACCCGTGGCCGCCCGACCCACCGACATCGATCTGGCGCGCGTGCTGACCCTGTTGGGTGGGCCGTTGTCGGCGCGGGAGCGGGCGGAGTGCCGCAGCATCATTGCGCGGCATGTCCTGTCGCCGGCCGCCGGCATGACGGCCGAACAGGCCGAGGCAGCACTGCTGTCGGCCGCCGCCGAGCTGGCCGGGCATGGGTGGGGAGAGGCCGATATCCGGGACCTGCTGACAGATGACCGCGCCTGCCTGGATCGGGCCGGGCGGCGGCAACGGAGGGGATGACGCTATGACACAGAGTGTAAATGACCCCGCTCGCGCCGCTGCCATCAAGGCCATTCAGGCGCGGCGGCGACAGGTTCCCGCCCTGGTGGAGGATGATGCATGGCGAGACTTCCTGGCCGCCGCCACGCATGGCGGCCGAAGCCTGAGGGCAATGGATACCGCCCAACTGGCGCAGGTGGCGGCGGCCCTGACCAAGGCCGGCGCCCCCACCGGGCCGGGCCGGTCGGCCGCCCTGCTGCCGAATGATCCGCAGTCCCGCAAGCTGCGGGCACTGTGGATCACCATGGGCAAGGCCGGCGTCGTGAAAGACCGGCGGGAAAGTGCCCTGTGCGCCTGGTGCGCCCGCCAACTGGGTCTGGCCCAGTTGGACAGCCTGTCGTTCCTGTCCCCCGCCCAACGCGGGCGGTGCATCGACGATCTGGTGCAGTGGGCGCGGTCGAAGGGGGTGGCGGGATGATCAGCGTCGCTTCTCAAGCGGTCGGCGACGTTGGCTGCTGTGATGGCGCAGGCGCCGTCGGCGCAAGGCCCTTCTCAAGCACACCCTTCATTTCGATCAGCAGGACGTTCTGCCGTTCCAGCAGCCCGAAATGCCGATCCAGATTTTTCAGTACCCATCCCCAAAATATGAGGCCGGCCCCGAACATCATCAGTGACACGCCCGCCACGGGGTTGAGTGCCAGGATGAACACCCCTAGCACCATGATCATGAAGCCGGCGGCGATCCAAAAACCCATGCCTATATCCTCCCGGATGCTGCGGTGCGGACGCGCTGATTTGCGTGGCACATCCCGCACAGAATTCGCGCCATATGTACTTATGCACGCTATGGGCGCGTTGGCCAGCACCTTTGATCGGAGGTGTGATGCGCCCTGAACTGACCCCCGAAGAACAGGAACGCCACCGGCGCCGGGACAGCCTGCCCGTCCTACCGGACACCTATGACCATATGGTGCGGAGGGTCGGTGTAGCGCGGACTATCCGGTTCATTCGCGTCTATGGCGGTACAGAAGCGCGGTTTCCCGCCTCACCGCCGCCCGAACATCCCATGGTGCGCATCCTTGGCCGGCGCGGCGTCCAGTTGCTGAGGGACGAGTATGGGCCGATCGAGGTCCGGTGGCCCCAGGCGTCGAACTACCTGGCCATGCTGGATGCCCGCGCCTTGCGGGCACAGGGCATGGATGTCCATGACATCGCCATCAAGGTCTACCGCGACGTCAATACTGTGAAGCGGTATGTCAGCGGGGTCGAGCCCGTCAGGCAACCAGCCAAGAAGCCAACCCAGAAGGCCGCCCCCGAACCATTGCCCCTGTTCACCTGGCGCCGCACGGGCGCCTGAGTACCGCCCCGCGCCGAGGGGGGGCGTAACGCGCGCGGGAGACGGACAATCGGCCATCCTTTCCACCGGATGACCGCCCGATGCTCCGTTCCATCTCCTATCTGCGCAACAGCATCGTTGCCCCTGCGCTGGCAGAGATCGCCGACGCGGCGCGTATGCCTCACATCGCTTCACCGGCTGCCATTGATCTGGTCATGGGTACAGCCGCCGTGGAGAGCGAGTTCACGGCCATCCATCAGGTGGGTGGCGGCCCGGCGCTGGGATATTGGCAGATCGAGCCGGCCACGGCCGAAGATGTCTGGGTGAATTACCTTCAGCATCGGCCTGCACTGCACAAAGCCATGGGGCCGATCATGTCCCTTGGCTTACCACACCGACAGCTCGCTTCCAGCCTTACCTATGGCGCCGTCATGTGTCGCCTGATCTATCTGCGCTGCCCCCGGCCCTTGCCGCGCCAGGGGGATGTGCCCGCCTACGCGGCCTACTGGAAGGCGCATTACAACACCCCCTTGGGCGCCGGGACGGAACAGAAGTTCCGTGAGACCTGGTCGCGCCTGATCGCCCCCACCCTGAAATCGGAGTTCTGAACATGTGGACGGGTATCACCCTGATCCTGCTGGCCGCCATGCTTATCTGGTCCGGCTGTATCTGGTTCCGGAAGAACGACGCCAAGGCCCCGACACTGGCCCTTTTCGGCTTGGCCAGCATCGGCCTGGTGCTGGGCGTTTTCCTGGCCTGCACTGGGCGGGCACTAGCAGCTGATGCCGGCACCACCACCGCCGACCTGCGCCCCCTGTGGGGCTATGGTGTCGAAATCTTCGGGGCGGGCCTGTCGATCCTGGCCGGCATCGCAACCCGAGCTGTGACCAAGCATCTGTCCGTGCGCAGCCAGGACCTGGTGAGGGGTTACCTTGACCTGGCCCTGCAACGGGCCATCCAGTACGCGACCGAACTGGCCCTGCGGCGCGGCGACGACCTGGCGCAAGTCGAGGTGCGTGACGAGTTGGTGGCCACGGCCACCACCTATGCCGCCCGAGCCGTGCCTGATGCTTTGCGGACATTCGGCATTGATGAAGCGGGCCTTCGTGATCGACTGCGTGCCCGCCTGCCGGAAATCGTGCCGCATCCCGAACAGCCGGTTGTCTTCGGCCGAGTGGCCGATGCCGGCTGACATCGCTGACGAGGCGCAGGCGACCGAGGCGCTGCATCTCAGGGCCGCCTTCTCACACCGTCCGCCGGAGACGCCGCAAGGGCGTCCCGACTGCGAGGATTGCGGGGAGCCAATTCCAAGTGCCCGCCGCAGTGCCGTGCCAAACGCCCGCAGATGCGTGTTCTGCCAGGGCCAGATCGAGGGTCGGGGGCGAGATGATGGATGAGCTAAAATCCTGGCTGCCGGCCCTCGTGCCCACGGTCATCTTCATTCTGGTGCCGCTCTGGCACTGGCTGTTTTCACCGCGCCTGGCGCGCATTGAGGATGTCGACGCCAAGATCGCGACCGAGAGAGCGGCCCGCGAGGAAGCGATCCGGGGGGTCACCAATGCCACCGGCGAGTTGGTCAAGGCCGTCAATGCGCTGCACACCGACCATCAGGTCCTGAAGGAGCGCCTGTCGGGTCTGCCGACGCGCGACCAGGTGGCGGCGTTGGCTGAAGGGCAAGCGCGGATCGAGGGATTGCTGGGTGGCAAGCTGCAACAGATCGACCGCGTACAGGATGCCGTGGGGCAGCTGAACGACATCATCGCCGATGCCGCCCGCCGCGCCCATCATGAGGGGAAATGATGATCGAGCTTGAAGACATGGTCGAGCCGTGGCGCCAGCATCTGCGCCTTACGCTGTTGCGGTTCCTGGTCAACCCAGAGCAATGCCCCGGCCGGCAGGCGCATGAAAGCCTGCTGACTGACCTACTGCCAACCGTGCTGGTCAACCCCGACCGCGAGCGGGTGCGTGCCGAACTGATCTGGTTGCACAGCAAGGGCTTGGTCGTCGCGGAAGTCGCCGAGGGCTCCATCGGCGCCACACTGACGGAAGCCGGCGCACGGGTGGCCAACGGCACGCTGGTCGTGCCTGGGGTCAAACAGCCCAACCGAGCCGGCATCGTGAAGTCGGTGGCGGAGTTGCAGGCGGCCCTGTTGAAGCCCATCGTGCCGGGGGGCTGACATGGCGCACGACAACGAGACCCGTGACCAGTTGCGCCGCCGCTATGTGCATGACCGCATGGGCCTGGAGCAGGCGGCCGAGGCCTGCGGCATCTCCTATCCGACGGCAAGGCGCTGGAAGGCGGCGGCTGAGACGGCCGGCGACGATTGGGAGCGGGCGCGGTCGGTTGTGTCCCTGACCCAGGACGGCCAGAACAGCATGGGTCAGTTGCTGCTGGCGGATTTCCTGACCCTGTTGTCAGCCACCCAGACCGAGCTGCGCGAGGCCAAGGATGTGCCTGTGCTGGCGAAGGTCGAAGCCATGAGCAGGCTGTCAGATGCCCTGCACAAAACGCTGGCCGCCATGGCCAAAACGTCACCATCTCTTAGCCGGCTGGCCATTGCCATGGATACCATTACGCTGTTCGCGCGCTATGTGGAAGCCAATCATCCCAAGGCGTTGGGCATGGTGGGCGAAATCCTGGGACCGTTCGGGGACTTCCTGTCGAAGGAGTTCTCCGCGTGAGCCAGTATTCGAGCAGGCTACGGCCCAAGAACTTCTCTCGTGCCGACCTGCGCAAGGAGATCGCCGAGCTGGTCGCCGGCTTGAAGGTCAAGCTCGAAGCCGAGGTTACCGGCCTGGACGAGAGCGCCGAGGCCGTCGCGGAGCGTCATGCCAGGGTGATGGCACCGGATGGCTACAGGTTCTTCGCGCAGACGTACTTTCCGCACTATCTGCGCTCACCCGAGCCCAGTGCGTTTCATGCCTGGTGCTTCGAAAAGCTTCCAACGGTCGTAGATAACCCGAAAGGCATCAACCAGGTCATACTGGCGCCGCGCGGTGAGGCTAAGTCCACGCTGGTCACACAGATATTCACGATGTGGTGCGTCATCACGGGGCGAAAGCACTATTGCATCATCGCCATGGACGTCTACGCGCAGGCTGCCCTCATGCTGGCGGCCATCCGAACGGAACTGGAGGCCAATCCACGGCTGAAGCTCGACTTCCCCGACGCGGTCGGTCAGGGCCCCCTCTGGGCTGAAGCGGCCTGTATCACCCGGAACGACGTCCGCCTCGAAGCGAAGGGTGCCAGGCAGAAAATCCGAGGGCGCCGGCACGGGGAGTGGCGTCCGGATTTGGTGCTGTTGGATGACCTGGAGAACGACGAAAACGTCCGAGAGATTGAGCAGCGCAACCAGCTCGAAAGCTGGATCGACAAGGCTGTCCTCAACCTCGGCGAGGCCAGCGGAACCATGGACTGCATCTATGTCGGGACAGTCCTGCACCTGGATGCAGTGATCGTCCGCAAGTTCAAGAACCCCATGTGGCGCGGCATCCGGTTCGCATCCGTCATCACCTGGCCGAAGAACATGGAGCTGTTGGACAGATGGGAAGAGGTACTGCAGAACTTCGACCCCAACGATCCGGCCGACAAGGAGCGCGCCCGGCTGGAAGCGGATGCGTTTTGGGCTGCACATCCTGAGATCGAGGCCGGCGCAGTGGTGAGTTGGCCCAGTGTCCGTCCGTTCAAGCTGCTGATGGAACTGCGGGTTCGTATCCGACCGCCGGCGTTTGCCAGCGAGCAGCAGAACAACCCTTTGAACGAAGAGGACGCCGTCTTCCAGAAGCTGACGTTCTGGGTCAACCGGCTGCCGGACTGGATCATGTTGGGCGCTTGCGATCCTTCCATGGGCAAGGCTACCAAGCGCCGCGATCCGGCGGCGATTGGCGTGGGAGGCTTCAACCGCGAGACCGGTAAGCTCGATATCGTCGAGGCGATCATCATGCGGATGTTGCCCGACCTGATTATCGGGCGGATCATCGAGCTTCAGCGCCAGTACCGCTGTCTGCGGTGGGCGTTCGAGGCCGTCCAATTCCAAGAGTTTGCGCTGACGGAGCTGGTGAAGCGATCCGCTTCGGCTGGCGTCGCAGTGCCAGCGATCGGTATCAAGCCTCGTGTCGAGAAGGAGCTGCGGATCATGGCCCTTCAGACGCATGTGGCGCATGGGCTGATCCGGTTCCACCCCAACCACAAGACACTGAACGACCAGTTCACGGCCTGGCCGCTGGCGGACCATGATGACGGCCCCGACATGGTAGCCATGCTCTGGGACCTGTCCCAGAACTTCGCCGGCGCCCTGATCGACTACACGCCTGCCTTTGCCCGACCGGAACGAGACAGGGACGATCAGGTGGAGCGGCTGGGTCTGTCGCTGCAACGTGAGGCCGACGAGTTCACGGGCGGGCGCTTCGGCGCCGGGGGGTGGTGATGACGGTATCCCGTATCTTGGGCGCCGACGGCCGCCCCATGGAGCGCAAGGCGTTACTGCATGAACAAGCCGGTCCGACAGTAACGGGGGTGCGGTCAATCCTGTCCGGCCACCCGTCGGAGGGGCTGACGCCGGCGCGCCTGGGCGCCATCCTGCGCGCGGCCGAGGAGGGCGATGCCACCGCCTATCTGGAGCTGGCCGAGGACATCGAGGAGAAGTTCATCCACTACCGTTCGGTGCTGGCCACCCGGCGCCTGGCGGTGTCCCAGTTGGAGGTGACGATTGAGGCCGCGACGGATGATGCGGCTGGCATCGCCCATGCCGACTACGCCCGCGAGGCTATCGCGCCGCTGGACATGGCAGATGTCATGTTTGATCTGCTGGACGGTCTGGGCAAGGGCTTCGCCGCTTCAGAGATCATCTGGGACATGTCGGGGCGTGAGTGGTGGCCACAAGCCATCGTGTGGCGGGACCCGCGCTGGTTCCAGTTGGACCGCACCGACGGCATGACACTTCGCCTTCGCGATATGGGGCATGTGGATGGCGTCGATTTGGCGCCCTACAAGTTCATCCAGCATCGCCCGAAGACGAAGTCCGGGCTGCCGGTCCGGGCCGGCCTGGCGCGGCCGGCGGCATGGCTGCACCTGTTCCAGTCCTTCGGCTGGAAGGACTGGCTGTCCTTCGTTGAGGTTTATGGACATCCGGTCCGGCTGGGCAAGTATGGGCTGGGCGCCAGCGAAGCTGATAAGGACACACTGCTGCGTGCCGTGCGGTCGATCAGCACCGATTTCGCGGCCATCGTGCCCGACAGCATGCTGATCGAGTTTCCCGGCGGGGTGGCAACGGCTGCCAACGCCGATATCTATGACCGGCTGCTGGCGCGCGTGGAACAGACCGCCAGTAAGCTGGTCCTGGGGCAGACGGCGACCACCGATGCCATCGCCGGTGGCCATGCCGTCGGGCAGGAACATCGTGAGGTACAGCAGGATCTGAAGCGCGCCGATGCCCGCCAGATGTCTGCCACGCTGACCCGCGACCTGGTGCGCCCGCTGATCGACCTGCGCTTCGGACCGCAGAAGCTCTATCCCCGTGCCGTGGTTGGCATCCCGGACGCCTGGGACGCCACGACGATGATGCCAGTGGTCCGCGAGTATGTAGAGATGGGCGGTCGGGTGGCATCATCGGTGATCCGCGACAAGCTGGGCCTACCCGATCCTGCCGAAGGGGAGGAACTGCTGGGGCGCCCACCGGCGCCGGCCGAGCCGCCACCGTCCGCACCAGGTCCGCAGCGTCGGGCGCTGGCGGCCGCTCAGACCACGGCCGACCCGGTTGACGACCTGGTCGCCGAGCTGCTGGCGGATTGGGAGCCGACCATGCGTCCGGCAATTGACCAGATCCTGACGCTGGCCGCTGCATCACCTGACGCGGACAGCTTCCGGCAGGGACTGCTCGACCTGGCCGATGGGCTGGCGCTGGACGAGTTGCGCGAGGCGCTGACCCGCGCCAGCTTCACGGCACGCCTGGCGGGCCGGCTGGGGGTGGTGGAATGAGCCTTCTGGACGGCGCTGACCGGGGTGACCGGCTGTGGTTGCAACCGGCCGGCGGCAAGGTTGCCCGCCCCCTGGCCACCATCCAGGATGTGATCCTTGGCGCTGATGGCCGGCCGGCGTGCCTGGTCGCGCAGATGCGGCACGAGGATGGGCGGACTGAGACCATCATGCTGACCTTGGAGCGGCCCGGCCATGCCTACTGAAGCCCAGCTCCGTCCGTTGCCGCCCGAAGATGCCCTGGAGTATTTCAGGGCGAAGGGGTTCCGCATCGGCTGGGACTGGCGGGATACCTGGCACGAAGAGCATGCGGCCAATTTCACGGTGGCCAAGGCAACCTCGCTCGACCTGCTGTCCACCATCAAGGACGGCCTGGAACAAGCCATGGCGGCAGGCCAGCCGTTCGAGGCATGGGCGGCCAATCTCCGCCCAAAGCTGGAAGATGCCGGTTGGTGGGGGCGCGAGGCGATCCACAATCCCGATACCGGTCGGGAAGAGATCGCTCAGTTAGGCTCCATGCGGCGTCTGCGGACCATTTACGACACCAATGTCCGCATGGCCATGGCAGCCGGCAAGTGGGCCCGCATCGAGAAGGTGGCGCAGGCCCGGCCCTATTTGCGCTATGTCGCGGTCATGGACCGCCGGACACGGGACGAACACCGGCAATGGCATGGCACCATCCTGCCCTGGGATCATTCCTGGTGGGATACCCATTATCCGCCCTGCGGCTGGGGATGCCGGTGTACCGTCATGCAACTGTCGGAGCGCGACCTGGTGCGGCACGGCTGGACGGTTTCCCCAGATCCCGACGTCAAGACAACGTTGTGGGTGAATGGCCGCACCGGCGAGGCCTCGGCCGTGCCAGAGGGGATCGATCCCGGCTTCGCCTACAATGTAGGCAAGGCCGGACGGCGCGTGGCGGCGCTGCAATCCTTCATGTCGAAGGTCGGGGGTAGCGATGCGGCGCTGGGCGCGGCGATCGCAGCACAGGTCAAGCCAGGTGCCGAGCCGCTGTTCCAGCGAGACTTCGGCCGGTGGTTTGATGCCATTGATCCCGCGCGGCCACGCGGCGAACGGCGGATCGTGGGTGCCCTGTCACCGGCCGTGGTGGCCGATGCGGCAACCCGGAACATCACCCTGCCGAACGCCGCCATCACGGTCAGTGACGCGGAGATCGGCCACATGCTGCGTGACGCCAAAGCGGATGCCGGCAAGGGGTTAGACCCTAAAACCGCGCGGCAGTTGCCGACTATCCTGGCGTCACCGCGCAGCGTGCTGTTCGACCTTATCGACCCTGCCTATCTCTACGTTTTCGACCTGGATGACGACACGCGCTTGGGCAAGGTCGTGGTGCGCGTTGGCTTCCGCACGAAAGTGAACAGGGTAAAACAGGAGATCAACACCATCCGCACAGGCGGTCGCGTCGATATCCTGGCCCTGCAGGACCGTTCACAGTATGCGCATGTCGAAGGGGATGAGCTGTGAGCAAGGGGGCACGCCACTTTCCCCGTAAGAGCCTCGCCAAGGCGACACCCAACCGGACCGGCGATTTCCCGGTTGTCAGGCTCACAGCCAATAAAATATAGGCCCGTTCCATCGGGGCTACAAGTACGCGCCAGCACTTGGCTGATTTTCAGCCCACCAGACCCATCGCACCAGAGGGGGGCTGGCGTGATACCGGCGGAACGGTTCATTGCGTTACTGCCCCCGTTACTGGCCCTGCCATGACCCATCGGGGCCGTAGCTTCCCGCCCCGCGTCTAGGGGGGGCATCAATGGCGTCCAGCAGCCACAATGCCACCCTGAAACCAGGGTTCGGCAATGACCAACAAAGACACCGCCATCGCGCTCTGCGCCGCCGGGGGGCAACAACAGTCGCTCGCCACGCTGGCATCGGCCCTGCCGGTGACCGCCAGCGGCGCGCCTGATTGGATACAGCTTACCCCTGCCGGCACGGTGACCGGCGTGGATGGCCGCGGCCCCTATCATTTCGGCGATCTGGGCAAGCTGAGGTCAATCGCCCTGGCCAGTGCCGCCACCCTGCCGCTGCCGATCGATTATGACCATGCCATTGATCTGGCCGCACCCAAAGGGCTGCCGGCGCCAGCTTCGGGCTGGATCAAGGCCATTGAAGCGCGGGCGGACGGCATCTGGGCACAGGTCGAATGGACCGCCCGCGCTGCTGCTGAAATCGCCGACAAGGCCTATCGCTACATCAGCCCGGCCTTCAACCACTCGGCGACGGGTGAGGTGACGCAGGTGCTGCGCGCCAGCCTGGTCAACCATCCTAACCTTCACTTGACGGCGCTGGCCGCCGCGCAACCCTCCGGAGGAACTGGAGACATGGAAGAATTGCTGAAGGCGCTGAGGGCGGCCCTGGGGCTGCCCGACGCCGCCGACCGTGACGCCGTGCTGGCCGCCGCCACAGGCGCCCACAAGGACAAGCTGGCGCTCGCCATGGCGGTGGCCAACCTGGCCAAGGCGGCTGGCTTGCCAGAAACCACGGCAGCCGACCAGGTCGCCACCACCCTGGCGGCCCGCGTCGCCGCCCCGGCCGACCCCAGCCAGTATGTGCCGATGGCGCAATATACGGCGCTGGCCAGCCGGCTGACGACACTGGAAACCGGCCTGACCGAAGACAAGGCCATTGCCGCCGTCGATGCGGCCCAGTCCGCCGGCAAGATCGTGCCGGCGACGCGGGACCATTACCTGGCCATGGCCCGCGCCAACCTGCCCGGCTTCACAGCGCTGATGGCGGCCAGCCCCGTCGTGGTTCCGCCCGGCCCCGTTGTGCCCGGCGGAAAGCCGCCCGGCAGCGCGGACGGCGAGTTCACTGCCGAACAGAAGGGCATCCTCGCCCTGATGGGCGTCGATCCCGAGGCGGCCAAGAAGGCCGCCACCACCATCACCTTCTGAGGCTGCCATGACCCTCGCAAAGGATCGCAATTCGCCGGAACGGTCCGGTGACCGTTTCGTCTACCCGGTCAAGGGTGCCACCCGTGTCTTCATCGGAGCGCTGGTGGTGCTGACCACTGCCGGCCTGGCGGCCGGGGGTACAACGGCAACCGGACTGACGACTGTCGGTGTCGCGCAGTCGCATGCGGATAACCGGCTTGGCGTTGACGGGGATGTGGATGTCACCGTCCGACGCGGCATCTTCCGCTTCGACAACTCGGCGGGCGGCGATGAGATCGGCCGGACGGAGATCGGCGACGCCTGCTATATCGTCGATGACCACACCGTGGCCAAGACGACCAACGGCGGCACCCGCAGCGCGGCAGGCTTCGTTGTCGATATCGACGATATCGGCGTTTGGGTGCTGGTCGGCTACGGGCCGGTGGCTTCTCCGGCTGGCAGCCTGCTGGCCGCCAACAACCTCTCCGATGTCGCCAGCGCCGCAACGGCACGCGGCAATATCGGCGCCAACAAGCTCTACCTGCCTGTCCAGATCACCAACCTGACCGGTGCGGGTGCCGCCGTCGCCTATCTGGTGCTGCCGGCGGACTGCACCGTCACCAGGCTGCGCTCCGTCCTGGGTGGGGCGTTGACCGTGGGTAATGCCACCGTCACTGCGGCCATTGCCGGCACGCCGATCACAAATGGCGCGCTGACCATCGCCCAGGCCGGCAGTGCCGCGGGCGACGTGGATATAGCCACGCCCACGGCCGCCAATGCCGGTACGGCCGGCCAGGTGCTGACCCTGACGGTGGGTGGCACCAACACGGCGGCCGTGGGTGCCTCCGTCATCGTCGAACTGACCTACTGAGGCCCGCCATGCTGCTGAACAGCTCCAACCTGCGCACCCTTCACATCGGCTTCTCCACCATTTTCCAGGAAGGGTTCGCCGGCGTCGCCGCGACCTGGCCCCGGATCGCCATGAAGGCCCCCAGCACCACCGCCGAGGAAGAGTATGGCTGGCTGGGCGAGCTTCCGCGTGTCCGGGAATGGCTGGGCGACCGTGTCGTCAACATGTTGTCCGCCCATGATTATCGGATCAAGAACAGGGATTTCGAGCTGACTGTGGGTGTGGACCGCAACCATATCGAAGATGACAAGGTCGGCATCTACAACCCCATGTTCAACGAGTTGGGCCGGGCATCGGCCAGCCACCCCGACGAACTGGTCTGGGGGCTGCTGTCCGTCGCGCACCAGACCAAGTGCTATGATGGTCAGTATTTTTTTGATACCGACCATCCCGTCCTGAATGAGCAGGGTCAGGAGGAGAGCTGGTCGAACTGGGGTGGTGGCGCCGGCGCCCCCTGGTTCCTGCTGGATGTCAGCCGGGCGCTGAAGCCCATCATCTACCAGGAGCGGCGCCCGATCGGCAGCCTGGTGGCCCTGAACAAGCCGGATGACGACAATGTCTTCCGCCAGAAGAAGTTCATCTGGGGCACCGATGGCCGATGCAATGTCGGCTTCGGGTTCCCGCAGCTCGCCTATGGCAGCCGCCAGCCGCTGACCCCGGAGAGTTACGAGGCGGCCCGCGCGGCGCTGACAACCCTGAAGGGCGATTACGGTCGCCCGCTGGGCATCATGCCGCGCCTGCTGGTTACCGGCGGCAACAACGAAGGTGCGGCCCGCCGCGTCCTGCAAAGCCAGTTGGTCAATGGGGGCGAAAGTAACCCGTGGGCCGGCACGGCAGAGCTGCTGGTCAGTCCCTGGCTGGTCTAACCCGAGGGCATCATCATGGACGTCACGCGTATCCGCATCACGGCCCGGCCCGCCGAAGGATGGCGCCGGGCCGGCATCCGCCACCCGGCACAGCCGGCCGAGTATCCGGCGGACCGTTTCACGCCGGATGAACTGGCCGCCCTGCGCGCCGATCCGAACCTTATCGTCGAACTGGTCAATGGGGGCGAGACCACCCCTAACCTCATGACCCCGCGTGAGAGCAACCATGGGGAGGGCGGGCAATCCGGCCCGCCCTCCGATGGCCAATCCGGTACGGGGACGAAACCGGCCGCCATTGCTGCGGCCGAAGCCGAAGGTGCCGCTGGCGACGGCGCGGCGGTCGGCACCGAGGACGGGAAGCGGCGCGACACCGCTTCCCGTCCGAAAAATCCCAAGGCTGTTGCCAAGACGCCCGTCCAGCGGGCGGGTGAGCAGACCGAGAGCAACAAGGCCTGATCCATGGCTTACGTCACCCTCGACCAGCTCATCCAGCGTTTTGGCATGGCGCAGCTTCAGCAGCTGACCGACATGGACGGGGTTGGCGCCATCGACGAAACGCGTGTGGCCGATGCCATCCTGGCCGCCACCGAGTTGATCGACGCCCATCTTGGAGGCCGGTATCAGCTGCCACTGTCCAGCGTGCCGGGTCTGTTGAGCGGTATCGCGCAGGATCTGGTACATGCCCGGCTGCATATCCACGTCGTGCCGGAAGTGGTTGCGACGGCGGACCGTGAGGCCCGCCGTCTGCTGCGGGATATCCGGGATGGCGACCTGGCGCTGCCGCTGGCCGGACAGGTCGCCCGGGCTGCGGACGGGGTCGCGTTCAGTGCCGGTGACCGGCTGTTCGATCGCGACCAGATGCGGGGATGGTGATGGCCATGACCGGCGCGTCGATCAAACTTGACCTGTCTACCGAAGCGCTGGCGGCCGCCCTGGCCACACTGGCGGCGGCTGGGGAGGATGCGACACCGGTCATGCAGCAGGTCGGCTCTTTCCTGGAGACCGATACCCTGTTGCGCTTTGAGCGGGAGACGGGGCCGGATGGGCGCAAATGGCCGCAATCCCTGCGCGCCAAGCATAGCGGCGGGCAGACCCTGACCGATACGGCCCGGCTGCGCCAGTCGATCGTATCGGAAGCCACGGCCACCAGTGCGGCCGTCGGGACCAACCTGGTCTATGCCGCCGTCCATCAATTCGGTGGCACGGTCCAGCGCCAGGCGCGGCAGCAGACCATTTATCACTATTACGACAAGCGGTCGGGCGAACTGTCCCGCCGCTTCGTCAGGAAGGGCAAATCCAACTTTGCCCGTGATGTCCAGGTCAAGGCGCACGAGATCAAGATCCCGGCGCGGCCGTACCTGGGTATCAACGAACAGTCCGAGGCCGGCATCACCGAGATCCTGACGGACTATCTGGCCGGGGCGGCCGGAGGGCTGGCGTCATGATCGATCTGGTCGACCTGGTCGTGACCCGGCTGCTGGACACCAAGGCAACCACCGGCCTGCGCGATGTGCAGGGGGCTGCCGAACTGTCGGAGTTGATCGAGAAAAACCTGCTGCCACAGCAGATGCCGCATGGGTTCGTGCTGCCGATCGGCGCCGACCCGGCCGCCCCGCGCAGCGCCACCGGCCCGCACACGCAGTCCGTGGCCGAGACGGTGGGCGTGCTGCTGCTGGCCAGGGTCGCCGGGGATGCCACCGGTGCCCGCGTGCTGCCGATCCTGACGGGCTTGCGCAACACGGTTGTGGAATGCCTGGCCGGCTGGACGCCAGCCGGCGCCAAACGCCCCCTGGCCTGGACGCGTGGGCGGCTGGTCGGCCTGGTCGCCGGCACCGCCTTCTACCAGGCCGATTTCGACACCGACTGGACGCTGAGGAAAGGGTGAAGAACCATCATGAAGCGCAGTGCCGATCCCCAGATCATCAACGAATTCGGCGGGCCGCCGCAGCCCTTGCCGACGCCTGTCGCCGCCAAGGTCGCCGCCGTCATGCCGGTGGCAGACAGTCCGGCGGTCGCCATCACCGCCACCACGGGCGAGCCCGACGCCGTTTCCAGCGCGGATGGTACCGGCGGTAAGCGCCGCGCCCCCAAGCCGTAAGGAGCCCCTTCTATGACCATCTCTCCCGAAACCCCGTCCTCGTCCAACGAGATCGTCATCGTCGCGGCGGTGGAAACGACCTATGGCACCGATGCCAATCCCACCGGCGCCAATGCCGTGCGGATCATCGATCCCAACTTCATGCCGCTGGCCGCCGACAAGAAGACCCGCAACTATGTCCAGCCGTTCCTGGGGGCGCGGCCGTCGACCAAGACGATGAAGCGCACCGAACTAACCGGCAAGCTGGAGCTGTGTGGCTATGGCAGTGCAGTCGACCGCATCCCGCCCCAGGATGGCTTCCTGCGTGCCCTGGGGCTGACGCGCACCGAAGTGGCCGCCACGCCCACGGCGACGATTGCCGCCACCGCAACGGCCAAGGCCGGCAACACCGGCACCTTTACCTACGCCCGCACGACCGCGTATGCCGGCCTGGTGGCGCGGACGGTCAAACTGGTCTGCACGACGGCTGGCGCCAGCGGCATCGCCAAATTCACGGTGAGCGCGCCAGCCTTGGGCACCATCCCCGCCTATTCGGCGACTAACGTCACCATGACCGACGCCACCGCCTTCGCACTGCCGGGTGGAGCGGTCATCACGCCCACGGTCGGTACGGCCTTCGCCCTGGCCGACGAATACACGATCGCCGTCCAGCCCAGCGAGATCCGCTATCAGCGTTCCAGCGACCGCTACGGCCATGCCAGTCTGGCGCTGTACATGATCCGCGACGGCAAGCGACAGAAGATGCTGGGCGCGCGCGGTACCGCTGGCAAAGTGGTTTTCCCGGTCAACGACAACCCTTACCTGGAATTCACCCTGGTCGGGTTCTTCCTGCCCCCGGACGCGGTGGTCCCGCCGACACCAGACTACAGCGACTGGACAGATCCGGACCATGTCAGCACCGACAACACGCCGTTCTTCCGGGCCTGGGGCCAGGACCTGGTGCTGTCCAACTTCGAGCTGGATCTGGGGCTGTCGGGTGGCCTGAAGGAACGCGTCGGCCGCAAGGTGGTGCGGATCAATAATTGGGCCAGCCGGTTCAGCGCCACAGTCGAAGAGCCCAATCTGGGCGACATCGACTTCATCTCCATCGCGGCAGCCGACACGGTCGGCACCATCGAATTCATGCACGGCACCGAGGCCGGCCGCGTGATCGCCATCACCTGCCACCAGGCCCAACTGGATGCGCCATCGCTTCAGGATGACGAAGGCGACGCCATGATGCAGTTGGCGGGCGACCTGTTCCCCCTGACCGGTGATGACGAGCTGACCATCGCCTTCCGCTGATCCGGCCGTTACCGGCCACCTTTGCTCACCTTCCCAGTAACGGGGTTCCCACCATGCTGAAGATTTCCACGTCCGTCGCCATCCTGCGTGAAGTGACCATCCGCATGCCGAAGGATGGCGGCAGCGGCTTCGACAAGCACATCGTCCGCATCCGGTTCAAGATCGTCGAGAAGGACCATCAGGACGAGATGCAGCGCCGTCTGACCGAGACCATCCGCCGGGAAGACGACGAAAGCGACGACGCCTATCTGGCGCGCCTGGAAGCCCAGCGCGAATGGCTGCGGCAGTATGACCGCGACCTGCTGCGCGAGGCCATCATCGACTGGCCGGCCGACAAGACCAGCGGCCTGGCCGATGATGGGGGCGACCCGCTGCCGTACACCGAAGACACACGCGACGCGATGCTGAACAACCCGATCATCCTGGCCCAGTTGGTGGCCTATTACCGCGACCTGTTGAGCGGCAAGGCGGGTATCGGAAAAAACTGACGGACTTCGCGATCTGGTGGGCTTCCGGCGCCGGCCGGGCGGCATCGACCGCCCGGAAACGGAAGTCCCGCCAGGCCGCGAAGGCGCAGCTTGCGCAATTGAAGGGAGAGGCGGCCGATGATGGCGCCGACCCCGATGAAGAACCGGACGACGGCTTCCCCATCCTGCCCTCGGCCGCCCCCATCGCCCTCCTGTTCCTGCGATCACAACAGGCGTGCCGGCGCAACGCCTTCAACGGTGCCCCGGACGGCGTGGATTGGGGGGAGGTCGAAGCCGTTGCGCGGATGACAGCCGCCACCATTGACGGGTGGGTTTTCGACGTTTTGGCCGAGATGTTCCGGGAGGCCGAGAAGATCGCCATCGTTCGATGGCGTGAGCAGCAGAAGGCGGCCGAGGCGGAAGCCAAGAGGAAGAAGTAGACCATGACGCTCGCCCTGAAAGCCATTCTGAGCCTGGACGCCAAGGGCTTTGCCCAGGCGGCGGCTGCCAGTGGCGAGCGTCTGCGGGATCTGAAGGGCCAGGCCGACCAGGCCGCCGCCGGCATGTCGATCCTTGCGGCCGCCAGCGATCGGGCGACGCAATCGCAGGCCGTCGCCGCGGCCGCCGATCAGAAGCGCACCGCTGCACAACAGCAGCTGGTGCAGGCGCAACGCGACATCACGGCCGCACAGGCCGCCCTGTCGCAAGTCAATGATGACGCGGCCGCCACCGCACAGCAGCTTGCCGACGCCGACCAGCGCCGCCGCCAGGCGCTGGATCAGGTAGCGGCAGCGCAGGCCGGCGTGACGGCGGCGCAATCCCGCCTGACCGCCGCCAATGACGAGGCTGAGCGCGTCCATCGCGCCTTGTTCGAGGCCGAGCAGGCCCGGCGCCAGACGCTTGAAGGCTTGACACGTATCCAGGTCCAATCGGCCGCCGCCGCCCAGCGCGAGGTCGAGGTGCTGGATCTGATGCGGGACGCGGTGCGCAACGCCGCCACCGCCGATCTGGCCCGCGCCCAGGCGCTGGAAGCCCGTATCCGGCAGGCCCGTGACGGCGCTGTCGCGGAATTGCAGGCCGCGCGGGCCACCGCCCAGGCCACGGGTGATTACCGGGCCATGGCCGAGGCTGCCCGCAACCTGCAAGGCGTACAGGGGCAATTGACGGCCGTGCAGACAGCGCAGGCCGCCATAGTCCGGCAGATCCGGGATCAGTATGTGCCGCTGGAGGCGGTCACCCGGCAATATGAAGCGGCCCTGGAAGAGCTGAATGCCGCCGAGCGTGCCGGCATCCTGACAGACAAGGAAGCGGCCGCCGCACGGGCGCAGGTCAGTGCCAGCCTGCGCCAGGCCGAAGAAGCACACCGGCGCCAGGCCAATGCCGCGAATGCTGGCGCACAATCCACAGGGCTGGCGGCGCATGAGGTCACCAACCTTTCGTACCAATTGCAGGATGCAGCCGTGCAGTTGGCCGGTGGACAGAACCCGTTCCTGATCCTGATGCAGCAGGGTCCACAAGCGGCAGGCGCCGTCGGGGGCGTGACACGCCTGCTGAAACTGATGCTGTCGCCGGTCGCGCTGGCCGCCACTGCGGTTGTTGCCCTTGGCGTGAGTTTCGCCGCCGTGGCTGGCTATATCTCCGAACTGGCGGCGGAAACGCGCGTCTACGAAACCCGCCTGGAGGCGCTGAACCCGCAGATTGATGTGTCGGTGCAGAAATACCGGGCACTGGCCAAAGAGATCGCCGCGGCGAAGGGCGTGTCGCTGGCCGACGCGGGCAATGCCATCCAGCGCATCGTCGTCGTGCCGACCATCCGGTCCACGGACATGGTGCGAGACCTTGCGGGCTTGTCGCAGGATATCGCCGCTGTCCTGGGGCAGGATGTGGGTGAGTGGGCGGACAAGCTGGCCAAGAGTTTCGGTAAGGGAGCGGCTGGTGTCAGGGACTTGGATGATCAACTGGGCTTCCTGACGGCCGCGCAGGCGGCGAGCATCCGCAGTCTGGAGGCACAGGGCAGGCAGACGGAGGCTTTGTCGGTGGCCATTGCTGCGCTGCAAGGGCGCTTTGGTGGTGCGGCGCGAGCCACGCAGTCCGACTACGCCCAGGCCATGGTATCGATGGGGAACGCCTGGGACGCCTTCCTGGCGCGTCTTTTCGACGAGGATGTCCAGAAGCGGGCGGCGAACGTCGCCAACGCCATCGCTGGTGCCATCAAGGCGTTGACGCCGGAGAGCGCCCCTGAACAGAACCTCGACCGTCTCCTCAACAAGATGGAGGCGCTGAAGAAAGCGCAGCAAGAGTTGGATGAGGCCCGCGCCAGAGGCGCTCTTGGGATCGGGGTGCTGGAACGCAATGTGGCGGCGCTGGCCCAAGAGTTGGAGGCGCTGCAACGCAAGCAGGCCGCCAATCCGGTGAACAGGCTGCCGGACAATGCGCCGACATCCCAGCCGTCGGGTTCAACGCTCGCACAGTCCAGCGGCTTGACAACCGAAGAACAGAAACGGATTGACGACGCCAAGGCCGCCCTCGACCGGTATCGGGAAGGATTGAAGGGAGTTGGTCTCGCCCGACAGCTCGCGGCGGCGGGGGCACAGGCCTATTACGCCGAGTTGGAGCGGGGCGGCAGGGCGGAGGCCGCAGAGCAGCAGCGCATGATCGCGCAGCAACAGGTACTGGCCGACCACGATGCTTCCCTGCGCGATCTGTCGCGCACCACGTTGCTGGCGGCCGACGCACAGGACCGCCTGGCCGACGCGGCAGGCAAGGGCGAGGCCGCTCAGCGGGCGGCAGCCGACGCCAATACCATTGCCGAGGCCCGGGGGGCGGGGGGGG
>NZ_JBMDKJ010000041.1:0-42663 GCF_057809655.1 Niveispirillum sp. FG148 | reverse complement strand
AAATGAACGACGCGACGGAGATGAATGAGCCGTCGGAAATGAACGATGCAACGGAAATGAACGAACCGTCGGAAATGAACGATGCAACGGAAATGAACGAACCGGATGCTGATTTGAAGTAAGTTGGTTTCCTCCAGGAACGGGGGGGTGGACACACCCCCCCGTCTCATTTCATTCTGGGGCGGGAATAGAGTTGGGTTCGGCCCAGGGGCAGCAGCGGAACGCAATGCGAGACGACGTTACCGAATTTTTCGGGCGACCAGAAACCATTGCTGCATTGCTGGCTCCCGGCGAACCTGACGGTCCGGGAGATGGCCCCATAGGGGAGGGGCTGAAACTGGCGTGGTATCTGCGCCAGAAGGACACGCAACAAAGTGTTGAGCTTCTGCAAAGTAATCGGCATCTGCTGGGCCGTCTGATCGAGGGCGGCGATCGGGAGGATTGGTGCCTGGCAGGCCGAGCCCTGCTGACAGAAGCCGAAATTGTCCGCCTGCGGGGCGACTTCGACGTCTTCACCGTGCTGCTTCGCGAGGCGCGGTCCTTGTTCGTTCGTGCAGACGACGTGATCGGTCTGGGCGATTGCGCGATGGTGGACGCCGATTGCCATATCGGGCGGGGCGAGGTGGATCGCGGGCGCCAGCTTCTGTTGGAAGCAATCGAGTGTTTTGACCGGGGGGATGAACCCGTCCGTGCAACCATCGCCCGGGCCCGTCTGGCTTCAGAAGAAGAATATGTGGTTGTCGCCGATACGGCGGAGCGGTGGGCCGCGCTGCTGACTTTGGCGCCGGACATCCTGCACCCGGCAGCGCAAGCCCAACTTGGCCTCTATCGCGGCAACCTGGATTTCAAGCGGGGTGATTTTCCCCAATCCATCCGTGAATGGGAAAGTGCATTCGATAATGCCGTGCAGGTCGGCGCGGTGCGGCTTGCCATCCACTTGGCCATGGTGACCGGTTCCTCCTACGCCAATCTTTTCGATCTGCCGACGGCCTTGGAATGGAAGGAAAAGGCCTTCGCCTTGGCCAAGGCCGCCGGGTGGCCGGAAGCGATGGGCAGCAGCCTGTCATCCATGGCGGAAACAACAACCAGCCTTGGGCAATATGATCGTGCACGGGCCCTGTTCGAGGAGGCGATACCCTATCTGCGTCGCCTGCCTGGCACCCGGCGCCACTTCATCGCCTACATGGCCTTTGGCAACCTGTACCGGGCCATGGGCGATTGGCATCATGCGCTGGCCTGGTACCAGGAAGCTGGAGCTATCGCCGACCGTGTTGGCCATATCGACATGATTCCGGTTCATACAGCCGCATTGGCTTCGGCATTGCTGGGATTGGGGCGGCTGGAAGAGGCGGAAACAGTCGCCCTTCGCCTGCGCCATTCCGACAAGCCGCGCGGCAACCCCTATTACGCCATCGAATCGTTGCGCGTTCTGGCCGGCATTCAGCGTGCCAGGGATGGTCATGCCGATCGGGCAATTCCCCTGCTGCTGGAGGCCGTCCGGCTGGGTGAATCTCTGGATGGCATGAACCTGCGCAGTGATCTTTACGATGAACTGGCGCGGCTTTTCGAGGCCTCCGGTGATTTCCAGCAGGCCCTGACCTACGAACGCAAGGCCCGTGACAGCTGGCAACGGAACTTCGACAGGCAGAATGGCGCGCGCATCCTGGCGATGCAGGTGCGGTTCGATACGGCGCGCGCGCGGGCCGATGCCGAACATCACCGCAATCTTGCACAGGCGGAAGCGGCCCGTGCCGCCGAACTGGACCGCGCCAACCAGGTGCTGGAAAAGATGGGCTCCATCGGGCAGGAAATCACCGCCCGGCTGGACAGCGAGGCCGTTTTTGCGACCCTGTCCCTGCACCTGCAGGATCTTATCCATATCAATACCCTGTTCCTGGGATTGAAGGACGAGACGTCCGGCACCATCAACATCCTGTACCGTATGGAGGATGGCCGGCGTCTGCCACCGCGGCAGGTGCCGCTTGCCTCCGATACGCTTTCGGCACGGTGTGTCCGTGACAATGATGAAATCCTGGTTTCCTGGGGAGAGCCTACCAATGTCCGGACGGTGCCGGGGACCCGCCATATGCGCACGGTCCTCTACCGTCCCCTCAGCATGGGGGACAGGGTACTGGGCGTCGTGTCGGTCCAGAGTGATCGCCCCAACGCCTATGGCCCGCGGGAGCTGCTGATTTTCCGCACCATCTGTGCCTATGGCGCCATTGCCATGTCCAATGCGGCCGCCTATCAGCAGGTCGACAGGGCCGTTGAGGAACTGCGGGAGGCGCTGCAGCGGCTGGTGCAACAGGAAAAGATGGCTGCACTTGGCCAGTTGGTTGCAGGCGTGGCGCATGAGGTGAACACCCCTCTGGGCGTCACACTCTCGGCCGTATCGCAACTGAACGACAATATCCGGGCGATGCGGGATCAGGTCGCCACCGGCGCCTTGACCCGCGCTTCATTGTCGGAGCATCTGGAAAGTGGCCAGGAACTGGCAACCCTTGCCCAACGCAATGTCGTGCGCGCCGCCGACATGGTCCGCACCTTCAAGGGCGTGGCGGTCGATCAGGGCAGCGACGAGCGGCGGCAGTTTGAACTGGGCGATTATATCAAGGAAATCATCAGCCTGATGCGCGCCCGCATTGCGGCGAACGGTAACAAGGTCGCGCTTGAAATCCCGACCATTCACATGGACACCTATCCCGGTGCCCTGGCGCAGGCCATATCCAACCTGCTGGCCAATGTCGCGGATCATGCTTACGAGCCCGGAGCACCGGGAACCGTATGGATCGCGGCGCGCAGACTGGATGCACGGCTGGTTGAAATCACTGTCACTGACAAGGGTGCCGGCATCGCGCCGGAAATCCTGCCCAAGGTGTTCGATCCGTTCTTCACCACGCGCCGGGCATCGGGAAGCATGGGGCTGGGTCTGCATGTGGCCTTCAATCAGGTCACCCAGCGTTTGAACGGCACCATCATGGTGGACAGTGTGCCCGGTCAGGGTACGGTGGCCACATTGCGTATTCCATGCGAGGTGCCGGGTGGACCGCCGGCCAGCCTGCCGCCTTCCGTCCGCTGACCAGCACCCGCTCTGAGGGGGGCACATCGGTCAGTCAGGACGGAAGGGATCAGAACAGCGCGTTCAGCAGGATGGTCATGGAAGCGGCGATGGACAGCAGCGCCGCGGCTTCAAGTGCTTCCGTGGCATTGATCAGCGTGGCGCGGAAGCCGGAAACAATTTCGTCAGCGTCGTTGGCGGCGGACTGGATCAGGGCGGACATTTGAACTCTCCTTGAGACTGGTGGGTGGGGTGGCAGGTCGGATCAGAGCATCAGGTTCAGGCTGAAGGTCAGCAGGGCGGCGGTGGCCAGCGCAGCGACAGCTTCCAGCAGGTCGGCGGCGGTGGGCATCGAGGCCAGGACGCTGGCAACCAGGCTGTCGTCGGCGGTGTTGGCGGTGTTCGTCAGGTTCGTCATTTTCGTCTCCGTGTGTTCGGCGTTTCGATGACCCCATATCAGCAAAGGGTGTGCCAAGTGGATTTTTCAGGGATTCTGGAAAATACCAGGGGGTGTTGATGGGCAATTTTGCGACTTTGTCACGATTTTGACCTCTGATGGTCGAAATGGCGACGTTGTTGGGGAACTCTGTGTCCGTTTATGGACACTGATGCTGTACCACTGTCCATTTCTGGACGATTGGCCTGGATGTGGGGAGCCGTTGCTGTTGGGGAAGGGTAGGGCGGAGCAGGGTTGCGCCAAAGACAAAGCCCCCTGCCGTCCGGACGGCAGGGGGCTTTGGGTTAGTTGTTCTGAACGAAAGGGTGGTTTGGTCAGTGCTTTTCGCTGATCACCTGCTGACGCAGCACATCAATGGGGGCAAGGGCGCCACCTTGCTGGAAGTGCCAGAAGGTCCAGCCGTTGCAGGCCGGCAGGCCCTGCATGGCAGCCCCCACCTGGTGGATGGAGCCCTTGTGTTCGCCCAGATGGTTCTGCGCCACCAGTGTCCCGTCGGCGCGGACCTTGGCAATATGACGTCGACGCTGGTCGAACAACATGGTGCCGGGCTTCAGATAGCCGCGCTCGATCAGGTTGCCGAACGGCACGCGCGGCTGTGACCGCTTGGACGTGACCTCCAGCAACTCTGGCTCTGCGACTTCTTCCACCTGGGCGATGCGTTCATTGGCCAGGCGGGCATAGGTGTGCTCACGCTCGATCCCGATCCACTTGCGGCGCAGGCGTTTTGCCACAGCGCCGGTCGTGCCCGTGCCGAAGAAGGGGTCGAGCACTGTGTCGCCCACCTTTGTGGACGACATCAGTACGCGGAACAGCAGACTTTCCGGCTTTTGTGTCGGATGGGCCTTTTGCCCAGTTTCATCGCGCAGCCGTTCCGAACCCGTGCAGAGAGGCAGTGTCCAATCCGACCGCATCTGCAGATCTTCGTTCAATGACTTCATTGCTTCGTAGGCGAAGTAATATTTGCTGTCCTTGGATTTGGACGCCCAAATCATGGTTTCGTGGGCGTTGGCGAAGCGCCTTCCCTTGAAATTCGGCATGGGGTTGGACTTGCGCCAGATGATGTCGTTCAGCACCCAGAAGCCCAGATCCTGAAGAATGGCGCCCACGCGGAAAATATTGTGATAACTGCCGATGACCCACAGGGTGCCATCGTCCTTCAACGTGTGGCGGGCCGCGTCCAGCCAGTCACGCGTGAACCGATCATAGGTTTGGAAATCCTGGAAACGATCCCAGTCTTCATCCACGCCATCGACGCGGGTGTGGTTGGGGCGCATCAGATCGCCATTGAGCTGAAGATTATAGGGCGGATCGGCGAACACCACATCGACCGACCCGGCCGGCATGTCCCGCATCAATTGTACGCAATCACCGACGAGAATCCGGTTGGTCGCAAGTTTTTCGCGCATTTTTCTGCCGCCGAATCGGGAGTTGATTTTTGCCGACAATGAGTCGGCCCCGAGTCGCCGTCAACAGGAATTTTTTGGAAGAGTCAAAAGAGTCAGAGCGTTAGGGAGAGTTGTTCGGAAACTGGTGCAAAAGAACGGCGGTGATGGGGCGTGATGCCCAGCTGTTTAATGGCTGCACGGTGCGCCGCTGTGCCATAGCCCTGATTCCGTTCCCAACCATATCCGGGGTGTTCCAGGGCCAACTGCCCCATGATCTTGTCCCGCGTGACCTTGGCAATGATGGAGGCGGCGGCGACGGACAGGGACAATGCGTCGCCTTCCACCAGGGTTTCCGTTTGGCAACGAAGTTTCGGCGCGCGGTTGCCGTCGATCAATGCCAAGGCGGGCATCCGGCCCATCCGGATGGCCAATTCGTCGACGGCGCGGGTCATGGCCAGGAAAGTGGCCTGTAAAATATTGATCGCGTCGATTTCTTCCACCGACGCGATGCCGACCCCAAAGGGGGCGTTGGCCGTGATCGCGGCAAACATCGCCTCCCGATGGGCGGGCCTTACCTGCTTGCTGTCATTGATGCCGGCGCACCAGGCGGGAACGGGGCCGCAGGGCAGCAGCACCGCTGCGGCCACAACCGGGCCAGCCAGGGGGCCGCGTCCCGCCTCGTCGACGCCGCAAACCGGGAAGTCGGGGCCGTGGCCCAGGCGAATTTCGTGGGAGAGGTCAAGCATCGGGTTGGGATGCCAAATCGGACGCCGGCACGCAAGCCCCACCTGACTGCTGAAAGATTGCGCTGGATCAAAGCCGCATCGGTGTGGCGGGCGCAATATTGGAAAATTCAGCGATCCAAGCCCGCCTGAGGCCCCGATGCGTCCCGACCTTGTTGCCAAGTACCGTCACCAGCGTGTGCCCCGCTACACGTCCTACCCCGCCTCGCCGCATTTCACAGAGGCGGTGACGCAGCAGACCTATCGCGGGTGGCTGGCGGACATGGATCCACGTTCCGCGCTGTCGCTTTATCTGCATCTGCCGTTCTGCAAATCCATGTGCTGGTACTGCGGTTGCCACACGACGGTGGTTCGGCATGAGGATCCGATCTGGACCTATCTGGCCGCGCTGTCGACGGAACTGCGGACCGTCGCCGGGTTGCTGCCCGAGGGTCCGGAGGTGCGCCATGTGCATTTCGGTGGCGGTACGCCGACCTTGCTGCCCGTCGATGGCTTTCGGGCCCTGATGGCCGAACTGCGCACGCGCTTCACCATTGCACCGGATGCAGAAATCGCCATCGAGATTGATCCGCGCACCCTGACCATCGACATGATCGCGGCCTTGGGTGATGTCGGTGTCACGCGTGCCTCGCTGGGTGTCCAGAGCTTCGATCCGGACGTACAGGCCGCCATCAATCGGATTCAGCCGTTCGAGATGACGCGCGACGCCGTCGATGGGCTGCGGGCCGTCGGGATAGAAGGCATCAATCTGGACCTGATCTATGGCTTGCCGAAGCAGACGGTGGCCAGCTGTGTGGAGACGGTCCGCAAGGCTGTGGGGCTGTTGCCCGACCGTTTGTCGATCTTCGGCTACGCCCACATGCCTGGTTTCAAGGCCCATCAAGGTCGTATCGATACCGAAACGCTGCCTGACGCTGATGAGCGCGTCGCCCAGCTGCGTGCGATGGAGCAGGCCGTGCTGGAAGCCGGCTATGTCCGCATCGGCATGGACCATTTCGCCCGGCCTGATGATCCGATTGCCGTGGCTGCCGGCAATGGCACACTGCGCCGGAACTTCCAGGGCTACACGACGGACAGCGCCGATGCACTGCTGGCCTTTGGTGCCTCTGCCATCGGCAAGCTGCCACAGGGTTATGTCGCCAATGTCGTGGCCTTGCCGGGCTATATGAAGGCGGTGGAGGAGAATGGGCTGGCCACGGCCCGGGGCTACCGCATGAGCCTGGATGACAAGCTGCGCGCCACGGTGATCGAGGCGTTGATGTGTCGTTTCGATGTCGATCTGGCCAAGGTGGCAGAGACATTTGAAACGCCGCATGACGCGCTGATGCCTGACGCCGGGGCCATCGCTGATCTGGTTCAGGACGGTGTGGCGCATCTGCATGGTACGCGCCTGACCATTCCGGAACCGGCACGGCCGCTGGTGCGCAGCGTTGCTGCCCTGTTCGACCGGCACCTGGATCCGGAGGGTGGACGGCACAGCAAGGCCATCTGACAGGCAGGGAGACTGGACAGGCGGGACGGAGGGCGGCATTGTCACCGCCCGTTCTGTCATAATAGTGCAAAGAAATGCGCTCCATCCGCACCCTGCTCTTGGCGGTGTCCGTCACCACCCTGTCCGCCTGTTCCATCAACGTGGCCGCGCCCGGCCGGCATACGGATGCCCCGCCACCGGTGGCCGTACCGGTGGCGCCGTCCGCACCCAAACTTGACCCGGAACACGACCCGCGTCTGGTTGCCACGCTTTATATGCAGCAGGCCGAAGAACTGCGCCGGCTGTCGATCCAGGCCTACAAACTGGCGGCCCTTCGCCTGCCGGCGGCCTTGAAGCAGCCGGGTTCATCCGCGCTGGAGCAGACCGACGGCGGCAAGGGCAAGCCACCTGCGGCCATTTTCGATGTGGATGAGACGGTGCTGGACAACAGTCCGTTCCAGGCCCGGTCCATCCTGCAGGGCATTCCCGGTTTCAGCCTGACTGTCTGGGACCGCTGGGTTTCCGAACGTGCGGCCACACCCATGCCGGGTGCTGTGGATTTCGTCAAGGAACTGCGTCGCAACAAGGTCCGCGTCGTCTATATCACCAACCGGGAATGTCGGCCGCGGGAGACGGTTCCGGGCGATGCCTGCCCGCAACATGCCGATACGCTGGCCAACCTGAACGCCGTGGGCCTGGGGCCGGTGGCGCCGGAGGATCTGTTGCTGAAGGGCCAGGATGGCCACCCCAGCGACAAGGCCAGCCGCCGCATCAAGGTGGCGCAGACCCACCGGATCGTCATGTCCTTCGGCGATCAGTTCAGCGACATGATGAGCGTGACACGCAAGGACGACAGCGCCGCCCGCGGCCGTATCGCTGCGGCTCATGAGGATTTGTGGGACACGCGCTGGATCGTCATTCCCAACCCGACCTATGGCCAGTGGCTGGACGTGCTGCCGGAACCGACCAGTGGTTCACTGCGCGCGAATTAGAGCTGTTTCGGTTGACCGGAAACAGCGCTGTCGACTGAGGAAAAAGAAAGCCTGCGCCTGACATGAAAATGGGGGCGGCCGCGATGGCGACCGCCCCCATTTTCATGTCCGCCTTACGGCGGGTCAGGCCGTGGTGCCGACCTGCAGCGAGCGGACGAAATCGGACAGGCCGACCTGGCGGCGACGCTTCAGCCGCTCGGCCGTCAGGATGGCCTGGACGGCGGCAACCGAGAGCTCCACGTCATGATTGACGATGACATAGTCATATTCCGACCAGTGGCTCATCTCGTCATTGGCCTTGGACATGCGCATGGCAATGACTTCGGCGCTGTCCTGCGCGCGCGTGGTCAGACGGCGCTCCAGCTCCGCGGCACTGGGCGGCAGGATAAAGACGCGGACCAGATCGTCCGCCGCTGACTCCGTCAATTGCTGTGTGCCCTGCCAGTCGATGTCGAACAGCACGTCACGGCCGGAACGCAGTGCATCCTCCACGGGGCCGCGCGGTGTGCCATAGCGGTTTCCGAAGACCTGGGCATGTTCCAGCAGTTCACGCCGGCCCACCCGCGCCTCGAACTCGGCATGGTCGACGAAATAGTAATGTACCCCATCGATTTCACCGGGGCGCATGGGGCGCGTGGTCAGCGATACCGACATGGACAGGTTGCTGTCGCGCTGCAGCAATGCGCGGGAAATTGTGGATTTGCCAGCGCCTGATGGGGACGACAGGACGAGCATCAGGCCACGGCGATGGATCTGGGACATGAGAGAAAACTGCCAAGGAGAAAGGGAGAAAGGGAGAAAGGGAGAAAGGGAGAAAGGGAGAAAGGGAAGGGTGCGCGGCACCCTATTCGATATTCTGGACCTGTTCGCGGAACTGTTCGATCACGGCCTTCAACTCCATGCCGATGCGCGTCAGTTCCACGTCGGCCGATTTGCTGCACAGCGTATTGGCCTCGCGATTGAATTCCTGGCACAGGAAATCCAGACGCCGCCCCACGGCACCACCGTCGCGCAGCATCGAGCGGGCTTGAGAGATATGGGCCCGCAGCCGGTCCAACTCCTCCCGCACGTCGGCCTTGGAAATCAGCAGCGCCGCTTCCTGCGCCAGCCGTTCCTCCGCCACCGGCGGCACAGCATCCAGCAGGGCCTGGATCTGGGCGCGCAGCTTGGCCCGCAGTGCCTCGGGCTGCAGCGAGGACGTGGCGGCCGCTGCATCCGTCAGCCGCTCGATCTCCGCCAGATGGTCCAGCAGCACAGCCGCCAGATGTGCGCCTTCACCAGCGCGCGCGGCAACCAGCCGGTCAATGGCGATGACGACGCTGGCCGTGATCGCCTGTTCCAGGGCCAGGCGATCTTCTTCCGTTTCCTGCGGCTCCGTGCTGTCGATGACGCCCCGCACGGACAGAAGCGTGTCGATGGAGGGGGGCGGCGCGTCGGGCCCCCCGATTTCGCGGGCCAGGACCAGGACCTGGGCCAGCAGGTCACGATTGATGAGCAGACTGCCGGTATTGTCGGCGCGGGTCAGATTGATCGCGACATTGATGTTGCCGCGGGTCAGGCGCGCCTCCACCGCGGCACGGATCGCCGGTTCGATCCCATCCAGCCCCTGTGGCAGCCGGCAGCGCAGGTCACGCCCCTTGCCATTGACGCTGCGTGCCTCCACGACCCACTGCGCCCGGTCATTGCCGCCGTCGGCGCGGGCGAAGCCGGTCATGGAAATGACGGCACCCTTGGCGTTGGGGGCGCTGCTCTTGCGGGCGGATGGATTTTGGGTCACATCAGGCTCGATCGTTGGGGCGGTGCGAGACGCGGTTTATATCGCCCCCGCCTTCCGGCAACAAGGACCCCACGGAAAAGGAACGGATGATGCGTGATCCGCGCGGCATATTCATCACGGGTGCGTCCAGCGGGATTGGAGAGGCCCTGGCGCTGCATTATGCAGCGTCCGGCGTTCGCCTGCTGCTGACGGGCCGCGATGCCGGCCGGCTGGCCGACGTGGCGACCCGCTGCCGCGCCAGGGGGGCCGTCGTGGAGACGACAACCATTGATGTGACCGACGGTCCGGCCCTGGCAGCCTGGATCAGGGCCCGGGACGCGGAGGTGCCGGTCGATCTGGTCATTGCCAATGCCGGCATATCGGCAGGCAGTGGTGGTGGGGTGGAGACGGAGGCGCAGGCCCGTGCCATTTTCGCCGTCAACCTGGATGGGGTCTTGAACAGCATCCATCCTTTGATCCCGGCCATGGTCGCGCGGCGGCGCGGACAGATCGTCCTGATGTCTTCACTCGCATCCTTCAGGGGCATGCCGGGGGCAGCGGCCTATTGCGGGTCAAAGGCGGCCGTGCGGGTCTATGGGGAGGCGCTGCGCGGTGATCTGGCTGGACAAGGCGTTGACGTCAGTGTCATCTGTCCTGGATTCGTGGTCAGCCGGATGACGGCGGTCAACAGGTTCCCCATGCCCTTCCTGATGGATGCCACCCGTGCCGCCAGCATCATCGCCCGTGGTCTGGCAGCGGGGAGGGGAAGGGTGGCCTTTCCGTTCCCTACCTATGCCGTGTCCTGGCTGCTGGGGGTGCTGCCGCCCGGGCTGGTGGACAGCCTGCTGGCTCGTGCCCCGCGCAAGGGCTGAAGCCTGCTCAGCGGATGCGCGACAGGGCCAGTTGTGCCTTGGAGACCTGAACGGTCACCGCGTCTGCGGCCACCGGTAGATTTGCCGGACGCAGGGCTGTGGGATAGGCCTTGGCCAACAGGTCGATGGCAGCCTGAACCTCCGCCGGCAGGGGCACGCCGGCCTTCACCAGCCCCTGGGAGCGGACCTTGGCCGTGACGGCGAAACCGTACCCGTCCAGATAGGGTTCGAACTCTGTCGTGGCCCCGGCGGAACGGTATTGGCGGGCCGCCCGTTCCAGCATGCCGGCCAGCAGCCTGGCCTGCACCTCCCGTGGGCCTTTAGTGGTTCTCGGTGCCTTGGCGGCGGTTGCATCCAGTGCAGTCAGCACTGCCTTCACGGCCTTTTCCACCTCCGCCACCGGCGCCTTGTTCAGGGCCAGTTCCGACGCCCTCGTCATTTCGTCCTGGAACGGCGTGGCCCCTTGGGCCCTGAAAACCGGCTCCAGGTCGATATAGATCTCGGAGATCGGGTGGGCGAACATCCCGCCGGCCGCCTGCTTCTCGCCTGATTTGAAGGCGGCCAGGCCGGCATGATAATGCGCGGCCGTGACGTCCAGAGCGCTGATGAAGGCGACGGGATCGCCGGCAGCTTCTTCCGCCGACACGCCCCCCTCGCCCCCTTCACCGCCTTCTCCACCCTCACCGCCTTGGGCAACCTGCATCAACAGGGCGCCGCTGGGTTGCCAAAGTCCTGCATCGGCGGAGGCCGCCAGGGCCGGGGCGGCGCTGGCCAGAACCGAAAGGCCGATACCGACCCAAAGGCGCGGACGGAGCTGAATCATGGAAACAGGTTCCCCATGTACAAGAATGATGGCTGACAAGCTGGCGACCGTGCCATGATGGTTCAACCATTGCAAGTCATTCGCAATCTTAACGGTTGTGACTTTGGGGCCTGAAGGAGGGCGCGATGATACTGCCTGTCGCCAATGTCCTGTCGCCTGACGAGGTGGCGCTGATGGCGGAGCGGCTGTCGCAGGGGCTGTTTCAGCCGGGTGCTGCCACGGCCGGCTGGCACGCGCGGCTGGTCAAGGATAACGAGCAGCTGCGCGGAGATGACCCGGCCCATGCCGATCTGCGCGCACTTGTCGAACGGGCCGTCCGTCGGCAGCCGGTGGTGGCCATGGCCACGCGCCCTCATCGTTTCGGCCCTATTCTGTTCGCGCGTGCCGCGGGCGGACAGCATTACGGCAGTCATGTTGATGACGCCCTGATGGCGGGAACCCGCACCGACGTTTCCTTCACGCTGTTCCTTGCGGACCCTGACAGCTATGAGGGGGGCGAATTGGTGATGGAGACGGCGGCCGGCGATGTCTCCTTCAAGCTGCCGGCGGGTGCAGGCCTGTTCTACCCGTCCACCACCCTGCACCGGGTGGAGCCGGTCACCGCCGGGCAACGTCTGGTGGCCGTCGGCTGGATACGCTCCTTCATCCGCGACGCTGGCGAGCGTGAATTGCTTTTCGATCTGGACACGGCGCGGCAGGGGATATTCAACCGCGAAGGCAAGACGCCTGAATTCGACCTTCTGTCCAAGTGCCTTTCGAATCTGATCCGCCGGTGGGCTGAGGACTGACGGCGCCGGCTCCCGGACGGAACGGTGGATCGGCCGTTGGCGTGACGGGCGCACAAATAGGCGGTCGGACGGTTGGAAGACGCAATCTTTATTGATCCGCGTCAATGCGAAGCAGCCTCGATCTGGTCAGGATGGCAGCATCCATAGACCAGACACCGGACCATCGCCATGACGACCAATGCTTTCCGTTTCCGCGCCGAGGATGCCATCGCCCTCAACCTGATGGACCTGGCGAACATCATTGCGCATCAGTGCGAGGACATGCTGAGCGAGGCTGGCCTGACCGCACCGCAATGGACCGTGCTGATGAATGTCGCCGGCGACGCCAATTTCCAGGATGGCGCGCGCACCCATGAAGGCATTTTCTCTTCCGAGATCGCCTCGGCCCGCGGTCTGTCGCGCCCGCATATCTCCGCAACCGTCACCGAACTAATCCGCAAGGGCCTGATCAGCCAGCAGGATGACCCGCAGGACCGCCGCCGCAAGCTGCTGCGCGTCACGCCGGAGGGCCTGGAGGTGCTGCGCCGCCTGCAGCCCAAGCGTCAGGGCATCAATGACATGCTGCTGCGCGACCTGACGCAGGAGCAGCGTCAGCGCATGCTGGATTTGCTGGTAACCGTGCGCCGTCGCGCCCGTGGCATTGTCGATTCCGCCGTGACCCCCTTGCGCATTGCCGGCTGATGCCCAGATAGGAGCTATGCAAGCCGTTTCGGCCGGGCCAGGGTTGCAGAACCGCATATTGCGGCGCAGCAACGCCGGGCCCATTTATGCCGCGCTGCCGCATAGGCTGATTCGCTGCTCCGACCGGTCGGTCTGGTGGTGGCGAGCCGGCAGGTGCTGCGGATAAGGTCGGTCGCACGGTCCATACTCCTATTATCAGTTCAGGTGGGGCGTCATGACAGTAGATTTCCGTCCACTGGTCGATGGTTTGTCGGTCGCTCCGCAGGTGACGGAAGCGGACATCCGGTCGGCGCATGCCGCGGGTTTCCGCACCATCATCAATAATCGTCCCGACGGGGAGGAGCCTGGTCAGCTCCCCTCCGCCGATGCTGCGCGGCTCGCCGCGGAACTTGGCATCACCTATGTCTATCTGCCGGCCACGATGCCGACGTTGGAGGCTGTGGCGCCGGCGTTCGGTGAAGCGCTGGCCCGATCGCCGGGTCCTGTGCTGGCCCATTGCCGCTCCGGCACCCGCAGCACGATTCTGTGGGCGCTCGCAGAAGCGAAAGCCGGCACGCTCGATTGCGATGCAATATTACATTCTGCCTCGATGGCGGGTTATGATCTTTCGGCTTATGCCGGATTGATCGCTCAACACACACATTTGCGGGCATAATCGTATGCTTGGCACGCTTTAGGGCATTGTGTTGACGTCAACGCTGTGAGAGTGTCGCTCCCGATCCGGCCATGGTGCCGGTTGGCGGAGGCGACACACGACATGACGCGCGGATGGGCCTGTGGGCTCCTCGCTCTTCTGTTCCTGGTCTCGATGATCCGGGGTGCTGCGGTACCCGGGATCGTTTCGCCTTTGTCGTCGCCCGCACCCTGGTCCATTGCAGGGGAGGCTATGCCGCTCTCCCGTGTGCAGGATCTGGGAGCCCAGCCGGCGACCACGTTGCGGCCTGCCGCACTTGGCAAGCGGGAAGCCGAAATGGCTGGCGGTGATCCGTCACTGCTCCCCACCCTGCTTGTCGTCGCCATCGCACTGTTCTACGCGCTGCCCCTGCGTGGCAGCGACGTCATTCGCGCCCTTCGCATCGGCTTGACGCCGGAAGGGCGCCATCGGGAGGCCGGGCGCTGCCCGACCGGGCCGCCAGCCCTCGCCTGATGATGAACTGGCGGGTGGCGTATGGCGCTGTGCCGATCGCTCCCGCCGCCACAATAACCGCAACTGGCTGTGGCGCAGGTATCCTTATGGGATCCGGCCAAGCCCCCAGCCTCCGATGCTGTTCCTCGAACTCTGAAATTTCGTTCTTTCCGTAAGGGAAGGTCGGACGCCGAAGGAGAGGAATGGCCCATGGCTCCCATTGAAGGGCTGACACGAAAAATCCGGCTTTTAACCAAGACCGGCGGGTGTCAGATGCTTCTTTGTGTGTTATGGCGGAAGCCCCATCCCCCTGTGGATCGAGTGACCGACCGATGTCCTACCTGTCGCAATCGCCTTACCGGCGGCAACAGCCGCAAAGTTCAGGGCGGTTGGTGGGCGTCGCGGTGGTCGTTATTCTGCATATCGGGTTGATCTACGCCCTGATGACGGGTCTGGCTCGTGACGTGGTCCATGTGATCACCGATCCGATCAAGACCGAGATCATTGAGGAAGTTCAGCCGCCGCCGCCGGATACGCCGCCGCCGCCGCCGCCGCCCAAGTTCGATACGCCTCCTCCGCCGTTCATTCCGCCGCCCGAGATCGACATTGCCCGGCCGCCGCCGCCGGCCACGGCGATCCAGGCGACGACGTCGGAACGGCCCCCGGTTGTGGTGCCGACCCGCCCGGTCGAGCAAGCACCGCCGGCTCCGCCGACGGGGGGTAAGATTGATGTGAAGAGCCTGCAGAAGAACCGGGCCGAATACCCCGCCCAGTCGATCCGACTGGAAGAGGCCGGCACGACTCTCATGCGCCTGTACTGCAACGCTGACGGCCGCATCTCTGATGGTGCGATCCAAAAGTCGAGCGGGTTCGAGCGCCTGGACCAGGCCTGGATGAAGGAAGCCAAGCGTGGCCGGTGGAAGTGTGAACCGCCGACGGTCAATGGTGCTCCCCAGGGTGCCTGGCTGCCGACACTGGTTCCGCTCACCTTCCGCCTTGAAGATGCGCGCTGATCCTCATCGCATCGATCGAAATCGAAACACGTAAGTCTGAAAGCAGAGCTACGATGAACAAGCTGTTCACCCTGGCGGGCATCAGCCGCCTCGCCGCCGCCGCCGCCGTTGTCGCCACGCTGTCGGCCCCGGCCATTGCCCAGTCCACCACCCCGGCTACCGAGACCCCGGCTGCCGCTCCCGCCACCGAGGCGACGGCCGCCGCCCCGGCTGCTGAGGCCCCGGCTGCTCCGGCCGATGAGGCTGCTGCCCCGGCCGAGAACCCCTATGGCCTGAAGGCCATCGTCGCCCACGGTGACCCGGTCGATCAGGCCGTGCTGATCGTGCTGGTGATCATGTCGGCCGGTACCTGGTACATCCTGGTCACCAAGATCATCGAGCAGGCCCGCCTGATGGCCCAGGCCTCTGCCGCTGAAAAGAACTTCTGGACCGCCGGTTCGGTTTCCGAAGGCGCGACCCGCCTGAAGGAGACCTCGGCTTTCCGCGGTGTCGTCGAAGACGGCCTGCGCGCCACCGAACACCATGATGGTGCCCTGACCGACCATATCGACCTGAACACCTGGGTGACGATGTCGCTGCAGCGTTCGGTCGACAGCATCAATGCTCGTCTGCAGGGTGGTCTGGCCTTCCTGGCCACCGTGGGTTCCACCGCCCCCTTCATCGGTCTGTTCGGTACGGTGTGGGGCATTCTGAACGCCCTGGTGAACATCGGTCTGTCCGGTCAGGCTTCGATCGACAAGGTCGCCGGCCCCGTCGGTAGCGCTCTGGTCATGACCGCCATCGGTCTGCTGGTCGCCGTGCCGGCCGTGCTGGCCTATAACTGGCTGACCCGCCGTAACAAGCTGGTCATGGACCGTCTGCGCAACTTCTCCTCCGATCTGCATGCCCTGCTGATCGCCGGTCAGAAGTCCAAGCGGAGCGCCTAACCATGGGGATGAGCGTCGGGACCGCCGATGACGGCGAAGACTCAGTGGTGTCGGAAATCAATACGACGCCGCTGGTGGACGTGATGCTCGTTCTGCTGATCATCTTCCTGCTGACCATTCCGGTGGCCATCCAGACGATCCCCGTTCAGCTTCCCAATGAAGCGAACGTGCCGACTGTGACCAAGCCGGAAAACGTGACGATCGGTGTCGACCCGGATGGCAACATCTATTGGAATGCGGCCTTGCTGCCGGATTACAACGCACTGTTCGAACGCATGAAGGAAGTGGCGGTGCTGGTACCGCAGCCTGAGATCCACATCCGTGGTGACAAGGAAGGGCGGTACGAGTTCGTTGGCAAGGTTGTCGTGACCTGCCAGCGTGCCGGCATCCTGAAGATCGGCTTTATCACCGAGCCCCCCGCGGGTTACCTGAACGGCGCTCGCTGAGCGCCGTTCTACCCCCGGGACCTGAAGGATAGGAGGCCCCCATGGGCATGAGTGTAGGTGCGGGCGGCGGCGAGGACGGTGGCGTCGCCCCGGAAATGAACACGACGCCACTGATCGACGTGATGCTCGTGCTTCTGGTGATGCTCATCATCACCATTCCGGTTCAGACCCACGCCGTGAAGCTCGACATGCCGGCGGGTCCGCCCCCGCCGCAGCAGAACCAGGTTGAGCCAGAAGTCATCGACATCCTCGTCGACTTCGACGGTACGGTGATCTGGAACAATCAGGTTGTCAGTGGACGTGACGAGTTGGTGCAGCGTATCCAGTCTTCGGCTCTGAAGGAGCCGCAGCCGGAAGTGCATCTGCGTCCAAACAAGCTGGTGAAGTACAAGCATGTGGCGATGGTTCTGGCAGCCGCGCAGCGGAATGGCCTGAACAAGATCGGCCTCGTGGGCGGCGAGCAGTTCCTGGACTGATCGTCGGTCGGAAGTATAAGGCGGGTCCGACATGGACCCGCCTTAAACCTGCCGCCAATTGCTGATTTCATTGCCGACGCGGCCGGATGGCTGGCCGTACTGTATCACCCGTCGTTCGGGGCCCCATCGCCAAGAGACAAGCGATCCGATCGACAGAGACCGAGATAGAGACATGATCCGCACCCGTCTTTTTACCGCCGCCCTTCTGGGGTCGGCTCTGGCCTTTGGCTCCCTCGCCGTTGTCATGGCACCGTCTGAGGCCTTTGCGCAGAAGGCGAGCGGTGAGAAGAAGGAAAAGGCTCCGCAGGGCGACACCGTCCGCAAGGAAGTGGGTGAGCCGCTGCAGGCTGCCCAGGAACTGATGAAGGGCAAGAAGTTCAAGGACGCGCTTGCCAAGATCAAGGAAGCCGACAACGTCGCCGACAAGACGCCGTTTGAAGATTTCATGGTCGAGCAGATGCGCGCCATCGCCGCCTATCAGGCTGGCGAGCTGGACATTGCCGAAAAGTCGTTCGAGGCCGTGTTTGCCACGGGCCGTTTCCCGGCGGCGCAGCAGCTGACCTTTACCCAGGCGCTGGCGCAGGCCTTCTATCAGCAGAGGAACTACGGCAAGTCCATCACCTGGACGCAGAAGTATTTCTCCGCTGGTGGTACGGAACCGGCGCTGAAGACGCTGCTGCTGCAGTCCTATTATCTCAACAAGGACTATCCGAACGCGATCAAGGAAGTCTCTGCCAAGATCAGCGCTGTTGAGAAGTCCGGCCAGACGCCGGACGAGAAGGACCTGCAGCTGTTGGCCGCTGCCAACAATGAAAGCAAGAACGAGGCCGGCTATGTCGGCGCGCTGGAAAAGCTGGTCCGCTATTACCCTAAGCGCGACTATTGGCTGGACCTGCTGCTGCGCACGCAGCGCAAGCCGGGCTTCGCGCGTGACCGTCTGACGCTGGATACCTATCGCCTGATGGATACGTTGGGTCTGCTGGACACGACCAACGACATCATGGAAATGGCGCAGCTGTCCATGCAGGCCGGCAACCCCGGCGAGGCCATGGGCCTGATCGACAAGGGCTATGCCAAGGGACTTCTGGGTTCCGGCGGTGAAGCCGAGCGTCATAAGCGCCTGAAGGATCTGGCGACCAAGCAGGTTGCCGACGATCAGAAGGGCTTGGCCCAGACGGAAACCGAGGCGGTGGCCGGTCCCAATGGCGGCCCGATCCTGCGTGTTGCCGAGGCCTATGCCGGTTATGGCAAGTATGACAAGGCGATCACCCTGGCCGAGGCGGCCATTGCCAAGGGCAATCTGAAGAACCCGGACGATGCCCGTCTGCGCCTGGTCACCTATTACCTGGCTGCCGGCCAGAAGGCCAAGGCCGAGGCGACCGCCAAGGCGATCAAGGCCACCGACGGTCCCGGCGATCTGGCCCGTCTGTACCTGCTGAACGCCGCCAAGGCGAAGTAAGCGAGAAGGGGCGGACGGCTTCGGCATCCGCCCCTTTTTCATTCAAATCTGCCGTGCTACCCGCGGGAGGCGGTCCTCCGCCGCCCGTGAACCCCCGGTATCGCCCCTGCCGGTCACTCTTCGGATCTCCCATGTCGGACTTGGAACCTCTTTTCCGTCCCCGACTGCATTATCCGGAACGCGCCTTGCGGCTGCGGCGTGAAGGGCGTGTCATTGTCGAGTTCCGTATCGGCGATGACGGCGCCCCGCAGGATGTGCGTGTCGTCGAAGCCGTCCCGCCGGGATTGTTCGAGCAATCTGCCCTGCGCTATGCGGCTGGCCTGCGTTACCACCCGGATGAGGGCAAACCACCGCACCCGCTTGAGTCCATAGGGCGGTCGCGCCAACGTTTGGAAGTCCGCTTTGAAATGCGGGGGCAGGCATGAAGTTCCGGTGACGACGCTCTTCGCGCTTCACATTGGCCCGTTGAATGCCTATCTGTTGTGACGTTGCACGGATTGTGAGTTCAGCCTCAAGATTTGGAGATTACCCATGGGCGCCATGAGCCTCTGGCACTGGATCATCGTTCTTGTCGTCGTGCTGTTGCTGTTCGGCGCGGGCAAGCTGCCCAGCGTGATGGGCGACATGGCGAAGGGCGTCAAGGCGTTCAAGAAGGGTTTGAAAGAAGAGGAAGCGGCGGCGGACGCCGATCCGAAGCTGACGGAAGCCAAGCCGGGTGAAAGCAAGCCGAACTGATCAGGTTCGGTTCAACGCCATTGATCATACGAAGGGTCGACCATTGCGTCGGCCCTTTTTGTTTTTGCTGTGCTGGCGGCTGCCGGGGGCGGATGATAGAACAATGAGGGTCCCGTTCGTGGGACCGATTGGAGCGGACGAATGCGGGCAGGGGCGGGGGAGCCACCGCTGTCGGAACGGATTGCGGTGGATCAGGATACATCCGCGCTTTTCACCCACAGCCACGATCTTCTGCGCCTGCTGGAACGGCTGCATCGCCGCTATCTGGACGTTGTGCGGATTGAGCTTGAACGGCTGGGCGTTGCCCGTATAGCACCGGTGCAGGGTCTGATGCTGCTGACCATCGGCGAGGCGAGCCTCACCCTGCGCGATCTGGTGGCCCAGGGCTATTATCTGGGCGCCAATGCAGCAAGCAATATGAAGGCCCTGGTGGAAGCCGGTTTTGTCGAAACACTGGATGACAGCAATGGTGACCGTCGGCAGATAAAGGTGCGATTGACGGCTTCCGGCCTGGCATTGCGGGACGAGCTGCGGCGGGTTGAGGCTGCCCATATTGGAGGTTTAGCCTTCGGTACGCAGGCGATGGAAGACCTGTGGTCCACGTATCGCACGCTGCGCCGGCTGGAACGGACATGGGCCGATGTGATCCGGTCCGATGCGCTGGACATCGAATAGAGGCCCCGCAGAAGGGCCTTGGGGAGTGGTCGGGAGCGATGAACGACAGGCGCACGGGGTTGACCCCCGACGACGTGAACCGTCTGGCCCAGGATCGATCCGCCGAAGCGCGGATTGAGATGGTGTCGAAATTGGTGCGGACAGTTGAAGCAGGTCTGCTGGCCGATGCGGAGCGGTCGCTGGTCGGGGAGCTGCTGGAGCGGCTGGCCCACGACACGGTGCAGCAGGTGCGCGAAGCCGTTGCCTGGCAATTGTTCAACAGCCCCCTGCTGTCGGACGATCTGGCCAGGACATTGGCGCTGGATGTCACATCCGTGGCCTTTCCCATCCTGCACCATGGCCGGCAGATCGCCGATGAACTGCTGTTGGAGGTGATCCGACAGGGGCGTGCAGATAAGCAACTGGCCATCGCTACCCGCGATGTCCTGTCCTCGGTTGTTTCCGGTGCCTTGGCCGATGTCGGCAACCTGGCGGTGGTGGCCGCCCTGGCAGGAAACCAGAAGGCCGACATCAGTGACGGCACCTTGCTGTCGCTGGCCGACCGTTATGTGCATGTGCCCTTCGTCGCGGAGCCTCTGGCGGCCCGCACGTTGCTTCCGGCGACGGTGGTCGAGCGGCTGATCGGTTCCGCATCGCAGAAGGTCCGGGACCTGCTGGTCGAACGTCACCGCCTTTCCCCGGTCATTGCGGCGGAGATCGCCAATCACGGCCGGGATGCCGCCACCCTGGCCATGCTGCGGCCCCTGGCGCGCGCCGGCATGGATGCCGATGCGCTGGCGGTACATCTGCATGAGCAGGGGCGCTTGGGCGTGCCGCTGCTGCTGCGCACCCTGTGCGGTGGCGATTTCGATTTCTTCGCGGCGGCCATCGCCACCAAATCGCGGGTGCGCAAGGCCAATGCCCTGACGCTGCTGCATGAGGGGCGGTGGGACAGCTTGCGCGCCCTGCTGGACCACGCACATGTGCCCAAGCGTCTGTTCGCCCCCTTTCAGGTGGCGCTGCGGGTGGCGCACAAGCAGGGCTACAGGGGAGGGGACGCGGGCCGGCAGGATTTCCAGACGGAGGCACTGGGCCGCATCTATCTGGAATGCGGACAGTCGGAGGAGCGGGCCATGGACGACCTGCTGCTGCAACTATTCGACCAGAAGGGCGACGATCTGGTGGACGCGGCCATGGACCTGGCCGGCATGCCGTTCCTGCCCCTGCGTGGGTCCGTGCCGACGCGCTGAACCGGCGTCGGCACTGCTGTGTTCGGGTCAGAAGGCGCGGATCTGCATCGTGATCGGCCCGTCCGCGCGGCCATGGATGAACTGATCCACGAAGTCATTGCCGGAATTGTCGATCTCCGACACCGGGCCGACCCAGATCAGCTTGCCCTTGTAGAGCATGGCCACGCGGTCCGCGATCTTGCGGGCACTGGCCATGTCATGGGTGATGGACAGCGCCGTGGCGCCCAGATCCTTCACGCATTTGACAATCAGGTCGTTGATGACATCGGCCATGATCGGATCCAGGCCCGTTGTCGGCTCGTCGAAGAAGATGATTTCGGGCCGGGTACAGATGGCGCGGGCCAGACCCACGCGCTTCTGCATGCCGCCCGACAGCTCGGATGGGTAGAGATTGGCCACATCCGGTGTCAGGCCGACTGCGCCCAGCGTGGCGACCGCCCGCTCCTTGGCTTCCTTGCGGCCCAGGCGCTGTTGTCCCTGGATCAGTCCGAAGGCGACATTTTCCCAGACGGGCAGGCTGTCGAACAGGGCGGCACCCTGGAACAGCATGCCGAATTTGGACATGACCCGTTCGCGCTCCCTTCCACCGATATGGGTCGTATCCTCGCCGTCAATGCGGATACTGCCGGCATCGGGCTGCAGGATGCCCAGGATGCATTTCAGCAGCACCGACTTGCCGGTACCGGATCCGCCGATGATGACGATGCTCTCCCCCCGCTTCACGTCCAGGTCGATGCCATCCAGCACGACCTTGGGGCCGAACGCCTTCTTCACGCCAGACAGCGAAATCTTGGGCACATCCGTGCCGATGGTCTGTTCCTGCATCATGGTCATGAGAAGAAGATCCCCGTCAGCAGATAATTCAGGACCAGGATGAGCATGGAGGCCGACACCACGGCATTCGTCGTGGCGGCACCCACGCCTTGTGCGCCGCCACGCGAGTTGTAGCCGTGATAGCAGCCCATCAACGAGATGATGAAGCCGAACACGGCCGCCTTCACCAGACCGGAGATGACATCCATCCGTTCCAGATATTGCCAGCTGTTGTTGATATAGGTGGAAGCGTTGAAGCCCAGCCGATACACGGCCACCAGATAGCCGCCGAACACGCCAATGATATCCGCCACCAGAACCAGCAGCGGCAGCATGGTGGTGCCGGCGATCAGCCGTGGCACGACCAGATACTTGTAGGGATTGGTCGACAGGGTGGTCAGGGCGTCCACCTGCTCCGTCACGCGCATCGTGCCCAGTTCGGCCGCCATGGCCGCACCGATGCGCCCGGCCACCATCAGGCTGGCCAGCACTGGGCCCAGTTCGCGGGTGATCGACAACACGACGACGGTGGCGATGGCGCTTTCGGCGGAGAAGCGCGAGAAACCGCTGTAGCTCTGCAGGGCCAGCACCATACCCGTGAACACGGCGGTCAGACCGACGACGGGCAGGCTGTAATAGCCGATTTCAACCATCTGCCGGCCGATATGCCGGAAATAGAATGGCGGCCGCACGCAGTGCATCAGTGCCGTCAGCGTGAACAGGGCCAGCCGCCCCGCCGCCCCCATGAAGGTCAAGGTCGTTCGGCCGATGGCACTCAGGAAATTCATGAACTTGACCTTCTCATGACGCTACCAGAGCTACCGCTAGACAATGGGGTGCGTCCTGTCAATGTCGAGGGGAATGAAGGCCAAATGGCGGCGGTTATCATCCAGTTTGTCCCGCCACCCTGGAATGGCTGCCTTGTTTGCAGTTCTTTCCTGCCGAACGGGCTTGCCGCTCCAGTGATTTCGCCGTAAAAACAAATTCTGTAATGAGCTGTCGGCCCTCGCTGGCGGCTTCAACCCCTAAGGATGGACAGGTCCCCCCGTGAAGGCGGCAGACCACATCGCTGGCGATCATGGTGACACGGGTGCTTGCGCCCGTCACGCCGTGTCGTGCGCGTCCTCCATCCGTCGCGGCAGCCTTGTCCTGGCCGCGCTACGACTAATCTCCCCCTGAGCGCCCGATGTCGTGCCGCCCAGACGCGGCGCGACCCGCGATCAGGGGTCAAAGGTGCCGTCCCGGCACCGTATCCGCACCTGTATAGATCAACGAAGGCGCCCATAGCCTGAACAGGCCCGCGCCCAGAGTGCCGCCGAGGGACCAGGACATGACCATCAACCGCGATAAGAACCGCGTCATCATTTTCGACACCACGCTCCGCGATGGCGAGCAGGCGCCCGGCTGTTCGATGAATCTGGACGAGAAGCTGCGCATCGCCACCGTGCTGGAGGAGATGGGCGTCGACGTGATCGAGGCCGGCTTCCCCATCGCCTCCAACGGCGATTTCGAGGCCGTGCGCGAGGTTGCCCGTACGGTCAAGAATTCCGTCATTGCCGCGCTGGCCCGCACCTCGCGTGCCGACATCGACCGCGCAGCCGAGGCGCTGCAACTGGCCCAGCGCAAGCGCATCCATACCTTCATTTCCACCAGCCCCGTCCACATGAATTACATGTTGAAGATGACGGAGGAGGAGGTGCTGCAACGCACCGTCGATTACGTGTCCTATGCCCGTAATCTGGTGGATGACGTGGAATGGTCGGCCCAGGATGGTTCGCGGTCGGACCGCGACTTCCTTTGCCGGTGCGTGGAAGCCGCCATCAAGGCGGGGGCCACCACGATCAACATCCCGGACACGGTCGGCTATGCCCTGCCGGAAGAATATGCCGCGATGTTCACCGATGTGATGACCCGTGTCCCCAACAGCGACAAGGCCATCTTCTCCGTCCATTGTCATAATGATCTGGGCCTGGCTGTCGCCAACTCGCTGGCCGGTATCGGGGCCGGCGTGCGGCAGGTCGAATGCACCGTCAACGGCTTGGGCGAACGCGCGGGCAACGCCTCCATGGAAGAGGTGGTGATGGCCCTGCGCACCCGTCACGACCTGATCGGCTGCACCACCGGCATCAAGACCGAGTACATCACCCGCATCTCCCGTCTGGTCTCCACCATCACGGGCTTTCAGGTTCAGCCCAACAAGGCCATCGTCGGCGCCAACGCTTTCGCCCATGAAAGCGGTATCCACCAGGATGGCATGCTGAAGCACGCCGAAACCTATGAAATCATGACGCCGGAATCGGTGGGGCTTAACCGGTCGTCGCTGGTCATGGGCAAGCATTCCGGCCGCGCCGCCTTCCGCGCCAAGCTGAAGGAACTCGGCTATGACGATCTGGGCGAGAACGCCATCAATGATGCGTTCGGCCGGTTCAAGGATCTGGCCGACCGCAAGAAGGACATCTATGACGAGGACATCGTCGCCATTATGGATGACGAGGTTGGCCGTCAGAACGACCATATCCGTTTCGTGGCCCTGCATGTCGTGGCCGGCTCGCGCGGGCCGCAGCACGCCGTGCTGGAACTGGAGATCGACGGCAAGCCGATTGCCCCGGTGGTCGCCTTCGGCAATGGTCCCGTTGATGCCGTGTTCAACGCGCTGAAGCTGGCCTTCCCACACGAAGCCAAATTGCAGCTCTACCAGGTGCATGCGGTCACCCAGGGCACCGATGCCCAGGCTGAGGTGACGGTGCGCCTGGAAGAGGGTGGCAAGACCGTGAACGGGCAGGGGGCCGATGCCGATACGCTGGTCGCCAGTGCCCGGGCCTATGTGCATGCGCTCAACAAACTGATGACCAAGCGGCAGAAAACGGCGCCCGTCGCCCTGTCCGCCTGATCGCCAACGCTGATTCGCAACCTTCCGGAGAAACCCCCGCCGACTACCCGTCGGCGGGGGTTTTTTGCCTTCTTGTCGCCATGATTTCCGGTGCTTCCGGCCCCGGTTTGTCGCTGTGCAAAGCCCATGCAGCAGACATGCGGTGGTGCAGTGCGAAACGGGGCACAAATTCGGTGTCGGTGGCTTTCAAGGCTTGAGGGTCCGCCCCCAAATGGTCTATGCAACAAACGCGGTTCGGCATATCCGGGGTCCGACCGCACCACCGGCGGCAAAATCCGGACTTGTCAGAGATACGTTTCACCCATGTTTTCAAACCTGCTCGGTATGTTCTCCGCCGACATGGCGATCGACCTTGGCACAGCCAATACGCTCGTCTACGTGAAGGGTCGGGGCATCGTCCTGAATGAGCCCTCCGTGGTTGCGATACGCGACCTGCGGGGCAAAAAGCAGGTCCTGGCCGTGGGTGACGAGGCGAAGCTGATGCTGGGCCGTACGCCCGGCAACATCCAGGCCATCCGCCCGCTGCGCGACGGCGTCATCGCCGACTTCGAAGTCGCGGAAGAGATGATCAAGCATTTCATCCGCAAGGTTCACAACCGCCGCAGCTTCGCCAGCCCTGAGATCGTGATCTGCGTTCCGTCGGGTTCCACCGCCGTCGAACGCCGCGCCATCCAGGAATCGGCTGAGGCTGCCGGCGCCCGCCGCGTCTCCCTGATCGAAGAGCCGATGGCTGCCGCCATTGGTGCCGGCCTGCCCGTTACGGAGCCGACGGGCAGCATGGTTGTGGATATCGGCGGTGGCACCACCGAGGTGGCCGTGCTGTCGCTGAACGGTACCGTCCATGCCCGTTCCGCCCGCGTGGGCGGTGACAAGATGGACGAAGCCATCATCGGTTACATCCGTCGCCACCATAATCTGCTGGTGGGTGAGGGTTCTGCCGAGCGTATCAAGAAGGAAATCGGCTCCGCCTGCCCGCCGGAAGATGGCGAAGGCCGGGTGATGGAGATCAAGGGCCGCGACCTGATGAACGGCGTGCCCAAGGAACTGGTGATGAGCGAGCGCCAGATCGCCGAGAGCCTGGCCGAACCTGTCAGCCAGATCATCGAGGCGGTCAAGGTTGCTCTGGAACATACCGCTCCCGAACTGGCCGCCGACATCGTGGACAAGGGCATTGTCCTGACCGGTGGCGGCGCGCTGCTGGCCAATCTGGATTATGTGCTGCGTCATGCGACGGGCCTGCCCGTCTCCATCGCCGATGATCCGCTGTCCTGCGTGGCGCTGGGCTCCGGTCGCGCGCTGGAAGAGGAAAGCCTCCGCAACGTGCTGATCCGCATGTATTGACGGGTTGTTTACGACGATCCGTCATTTACAGCCCGGCATTGTCGCGCTACTTTCACATGACATTGTAAGTCGTCGATTTTGATGGCTTACCTGATCTCGGGACACGACCCCCGGTGAAGACACGCAACAGCGGCTCCGTCGTACGTATCGCGGCTCCCCTTTGGGGGATGGTGCAGCGATTCTACTTTCCGCTGCTGATCCTGGCCGCCATTGCACTGATGATGATCGGCCATGTGAACGGAACGGCCATTGATCAGGCGCGGTCACGCGTTACTGACGCCGTTGCCCCCATTCTGAACGTGATGTCCCGCCCGGCGGCCAGTGTGGCCGACGGGCTGGAATATTTCCGTTCTCTGGCCGAAATGCATTCCGAGAATATCCGCCTGCGGGAAGAGAACGCGCTTCTGCAGCAATGGCAGCAGGCGGCCTTGCGCATGGAGGCGGAGAACCGTTCGCTGCGTTCCCTGCTTTCCTTCAAGCCGGACCCCGCCGCGCGCGTGGTGACGGCCCGCGTCGTCGGCGACCCTGGCGGCGCCTTCGTGCGCACGATCGTGGTGACGGTCGGCGGTCGTGACGGTGTGCAGCGTGGTCATGCCCTGATGTCGGGCCAGGGGCTGGTCGGGCGCATCGTGCAGGTGGGCGAGTGGTCGTCCCGCGCGTTGCTGATCACCGACCTGAATGCCCGTATCCCGGTGGTTCTGGAAACCAGCCGCCAACGGGCGATGATGGCGGGTGACAATTCCGATCATCCGCTGCTGACCTATCTTCCGCCCAATACCCAGGTTGCGCCGGGTGAGCGCGTCTTCACCTCCGGCCATGGCGGTCTGTTCCCGCCGGGCCTGCCGGTCGGCGTTGTTGAATTGGGGGCGGACGGCAAGCCGCGGGTGGTGCCGATGGCCGACCTGTCCCGCCTTGAGCATGTCCAGATCATCGATTTCGGTGTTACGGGCGGTCTGGCCGCCGAAGCGGCGCAGCCCGGCGCGATGAAGTGAGGGCCAGCGGCTTGGCCGGCGGATTTCTGCATCAGCTTGACCAGACGGCGCGGAACCTTCTGCCGTTCGGCGTGACCATCGTCGCCATGCTGGTTGGCATGGTGCCGCTGCAATTGCCGGGCTACGCGCTGGTTACGGCGCCCTTCATGCTGATGTGCCTGTTCTACTGGGTTATCCACCGGCCGGATCTGCTTCGCCCCGTTGTGGTCTTCATGATCGGGCTGTTGCAGGATCTGATCGGCGGCACGCCCATCGGCATGACGTCACTGGCCATGATCCTGGCCTACTGGCTGCTGATCACGCAGCGCCGCTTTTTCCTGGGTCGATCTTTCCTGATGCTGTGGATCGGTTTTGCGTTGGTGGCGACGGGGGCGGCGGCGGTACAATGGGTCGTGTTCGCACTGATGACGGCCAGCCTGCTGGACGCGCGGGCGGTGATTGTGCAGGCGCTGCTGGGCGTCGCGCTGTTTCCGCTGGTGGCGTGGCTGTTGCAGCGCCTGCACCGCGCCTATTTGAGCTGAGGGGTTAAGGGGCGATGTCCGCGTTTGACCGGGATGCCGAGCGCCAACGCATGCTCGGCCGCCGCACCCTGGTGCTGGGCGGTTTGCAGGCGGGTGCCGTGGCGACTCTGATCGGCCGCCTGTATTATCTGCAGATCGTGGAAAGCGACCGCTACACGATGCTGGCGGAGGATAACCGCATCTCGCTGCGTCTGGTGGCGCCGCCCCGCGGCCTGATCACCGATCGGTTCGGCGTGCCGCTGGCGGTAAACGAGCAGAATTTCAGCGTCGTCATCGTGGCGGAGCGGGCCGGCGATGTGCAGCAGATTCTGGATGAGGTGGGCCGGCTGGTGCCGCTGACCGAAGCGGATGAACGCCGCATCCAGCGTGATATCCAGCGCTCCCGCTCCTTCGCACCCATCACGCTGAAGGAGAATCTGAGCTGGGACCAGGTTGCCGCCATCGAGGTGAATCTGCCCGATCTGCCGGGTGTGTCCATTGATGTCGGTCAGGTCCGTTCCTACCCCTTCGGAGAGGCGCTGAGCCATGTGCTGGGCTATGTCGGGGCGGCGGCCGAAAAGGATGTCGAGGGCTCCAGCGATCCGCTGCTGAGCCTGCCCGGTTTCCGTGTCGGCAAGGGAGGAATCGAGAAGCAGTATGACCTGCCCTTGCGTGGCAGCGCCGGCAATGTGCAGCTGGAGGTGAATGCCGTCGGCCGCGTCATCCGCGAACTGGCGCGCGACCCCGGGCAGACGGGCCGCGAACTGGCCCTGACCATCGACGCCAAATTGCAGCATTACATGCATCAGCGCCTGTCGGCGGAGGAAAGTGCCGCCGCCATCGTCATGGATGTGCATACCGGTGGCGTTCAGGCCCTTTGTTCCAGCCCCAGCTTCGACCCCAACCAGTTCGCCATGGGCATCGGCTATGAAGCCTATCAGGCGCTGTTGAAGGACGAGCGGACGCCGTTGATCAACAAGGTCATCGCCGGGGAATATCCGCCGGGATCGACCTTCAAGATGCTGACTGCGCTGGCCGCCCTGGAGTCGGGCATCGTCAATGCCGACCACCGCGTCACCTGTACCGGCCATATCGAACTGGGCAGCCACCGGTTCCATTGCTGGAGCCGCAACGGCCATGGCACGCTGGACATGGTCGGCGGTCTGATGAACAGCTGCGATGTCTATTTCTACGATCTGGCGGGCCGCATCGGCATGGACCGCATCGCCGATATGGCCCGGCGTTTCGGAATGGGAAGCAAGGTGGGCCTGGAACTGCCAGGCGAGCGCGCCGGCCTTGTTCCGGACCCGAAATGGAAGCGCCAGCGCTTCAAGCAGCCCTGGCACCAGGGGGAGACGCTGATCGCCTCCATGGGGCAGGGCTATGTGCTGTCCACGCCGCTGCAACTGGCCGTGATGACGGCGCGGCTGGCCAGCGGCCGGGCTGTACAGCCACATCTGCTGAAATCGATCGAGGGTCAGTTCACGGAGACAACGGAATGGCCGGCCCTGGATGTGAAGCCGGAGAATCTGGCGACGGTGCTGAAAGGCATGAACGCTGTCTGCAACGTGCCCGGCGGCACGGCCTATCGGGCGCGGATCACCGTGCCAGGGATGGAAATGGCGGGCAAGTCGGGCAGTGCCCAGGTTCGCCGCATTTCGATGGCTGAACGCAATTCCGGCGTCATCCGAAACGAGAACCTGCCCTGGCGGGAGCGTGACCACGCCCTTTTCGTCGCCTTCGCGCCCGTGCAGGCGCCCAAATATGCCTGTGCGGTTATCGTGGAACACGGCGGTGGCGGCGGTGCCGTGGCCGCCCCCATTGCCCGCGACATCCTGCTGGAATGCCAGATGCTGGAGGCGGCGCGCGCCAGCGTAGCGCAGCACCCCGCCGCCGATATTGCGCCGCCCCCACCCGGAGGCACACGATGAGCCTCGATACCGGCGCCGATGGCGCCACCCTCTCCTTTACCGAGAAGCTGGCCCATATCCCTTGGAGTCTGGTGCTGCTGATCACGCTGGTCGCCTGCGTCGGCTTTTCCATGCTCTATTCGGCGGCCAATGGCCATTTTGACCCCTGGGCCTCGCGTCAGATGCTGCGATTCGGTGTGGGTCTGGCGTTGATGCTGTTTATCGCCGTCGTGGACATCCGTGTCTGGATGAAGATGACCTACCCGCTCTACGGCATGGTCATGGTGCTGCTGGTTGGCGTCGACCTGTTCGGTAATATGGGCAAGGGGGCGCAGCGCTGGATCGATCTGGGCTTTGTGCAGCTTCAGCCATCGGAGATCATGAAGGTCACCCTGGTCATGGCCCTGGCCCGCTATTTCCATGGCGCCTCGCTGGAGGATACGGGGCGCATCCCATTCCTGGTCATCCCGTTGGCCATTGTCGGGGCGCCCGTGGCCCTGGTGCTGGCTCAGCCCAATCTGGGCACCTCGCTGATGCTGATCATGGCCGCCGGCGCCATGTTTTTCCTGTCGGGTGTGCGCTGGTGGAAGTTTGCCATTGTCATCGGTGCCGTGCTGATCGCGATCCCGCTGTCCTGGCAGTTCCTGCTGCACGATTACCAGCGTGACCGGGTTGAGACCTTCCTGAACCCCGACAGCGACCCGCTGGGCACCGGCTACCACATCACCCAATCGAAGATTGCCTTCGGGTCCGGTGGGTTGATGGGCAAGGGCTTTCTGCAGGGGACACAGAGCCATCTGAACTTCCTGCCCGAAAAGCAGACCGATTTCATCTTCACCATGCTGGCGGAGGAGTTCGGATTGGTCGGCAGCGTAGGGTTCCTGGGGCTCTATTGCCTGATGCTGCTGTTCGGATTCGTCATCGCGGGGCGCTGCCGTCACCAGTTCGGGCGATTACTGGCCCTGGGCCTGACGGTGAACCTGTTCCTCTACCTCTTCATCAATGTCGCCATGATCATGGGCCTGATCCCCGTGGTCGGCGTGCCGCTGCCGCTGATCTCCTACGGCGGGACGGCGACGCTGGCGGTCATGGTGGGGTTCGGGCTGCTGATGTCGGTGCATGTGCATCGGGACGTGCGCATGTCGCGGCGGGGCCTGGGCGATCTCTGACCCCTGTTTTGCGGGCATGCCTTTGCCGCAAGGCTCGGTCGCCAAAAAAAGTGTCATTTGCGCGATCAAACCTGTCGACAAGGTGAAATGCCTTTGCTACACAGCGCGCCTCGCCACGATGAACGACGCGGCGGGACGCTGAAGCGGAAGACGCCGACGCGGTTGGAAATGGATTGGGCGCATAGCTCAGTTGGTAGAGCAGCTGACTCTTAATCAGCGGGTCCAAGGTTCGAGTCCTTGTGCGCCCACCAACCTTCCCATCGGCTTTTGGTTTTGATTGATGTTGAACGGCACGAACACGGTTCGCTGCCGTTTTTTGTTTTCTATGGCCGCCCCTGCCTTGATGCCGCCATTGATCCGGCTCAGTCTTCCTTGCGGGGCTGTCCATGACGGAGGATGCGATGACGCGTCTTGTCCTGCTGCTGCTTGCCGTGGCCATGGGTTCGGTTGCCCACGCTGCGGAATCGGCGAAGCCAGTCTGCATCGAATCACGTCGGATCAATGGCTGGGTTGCCGACGGTGATCAGGCACTGATCGTGACCGTGGCGGTGAAACAACGATATCGAATTGAATTGGGACTGTTGGCCGACGCCCTTGATGTCGACAGCCAGAGCAAACTGGCGTTCATCCCCCGCAGCGACGGGGAGATCTGTGCCGGATGGGGCTGGGTTGGCATCGAGGGAAAGCGTATACCCATCCGGTCGATCACCCGCCTGCCGGACCCGGCACCGACCGCGGAGAAATGATGTGTCGAAGCCTGCCTTCGTTCCTTTTCGCGCCACTGTCTGCGGCATTGATGAACTGCCCCGGCATGCCGACGCCGGGGTGACGCATCTGGTCTCGATTCTCGACCCCGATCGTGCGCCGCTGGTCGATTTTGACCAATATGGACCGCACCATCGGGTGGATCTGCGTTTCGATGATATTGTCGAACTGCTGCCGGAGCGGGTCGCGCCCGATGCCGCGCACCTGGAGAAGGTGCTGGCGTTCGGCCGGGACCTGACGCAGGCAGCAAGTCCTGATCACCATCTGCTGGTTCATTGCCATATGGGCATATCCCGGTCGACGGCCGTCATGACCTTGATCCTGGCGCAGGCCCGGCCCGATCGGCATGCGGGTGAGGCGCTGGCCGAGGTGGTGCGCATACGGCCCCAGGCCTGGCCTAACCTGCGCATGCTGGAGATTGGCGGCGACATGCTGGGCTGCCGGGCCGAGCTGCTGGAGGCGCTGCGCGACGTCTATGCCCGCCATGCCGAGGGCAGGGCGGACTGGCTGCGTTTCCTGACCGATAATCACCGCAGCCGGGAAGTGGCGCATTTCGCCCGATAAGGTGGATCAGCCGCGGTCGCCCAGCACCTGGCGGCAGAATCGCACCGTGATGGGCTTCTTGGCGGCCAGCGCCGCATGATCCAGTTCAGCCACGACGCGGCGGGCATTGGCAAAGCTGCGCTCGGTGCGGGTCATCAGCCAGTCGATGACATCCTCGCCCACGCGGATCTGGCGGTCGGTGAACAGCTTCACCAGCACGGCCATCAACAGAGCGTCATCGGGGGCGGCCATGCCCACAGCCGGCGCTGCCATCAGGCGGGAGCGCAGGTCGGGCAGGCGGATGACCCAATTGATGGGAGCATTGTCTGCCAGCAGCAGCAGATGCCCGCCCATTTCACGGGCCAGATTGTAAAGATGGAACAGGGCCCGTTCCAGGGCCGGGTCGCCGGCCACGCCCTGCGCGCCGTCCAGGACGGCTGTGCGCATGGGACGCAGCAGGTCAGGCAGATCCTCTGTTGCCAGATCTTCGACGGTCAGCAGATTGGCCCGTGCCCTGGCCCGCCAGATCTGGGCCAGATGGCTTTTGCCGCAACCGGACGGCCCGAACAGAATCAGGGCCGGGGCCGGCCATTCGGGCCAGGCGTCCAGCCAGGCAACGGCATCCTGGTTGCCGGGGGCGACCAGGAAATCATCCTCGCCCATCGCGGAACGATGGCCCAGGTCCAGCGGCAATTGACGCGGGGGGATGGTCATGGGGCAGCCCCTCCTTGTCATCGGGCTGGAAGATCAGGGGGGTGGGGGAATGTCGGCGACACCGCCGCCCCGTTCCGCCCCTTGCGCGGCTGGATGGGATAGCAGCGGATCGGGCGGCAGGTCCAGCCCCGCCGGCTCGGCCGGGCCATGTCCGCGGTAAAAGCTGCTGTCGGTATAGCGCTTCAGCAGGAAGCGCGTCAGAACGCCCAGCACGGCCGCCACGGGCATGGCCAGCAGAACGCCGACGAATCCGAACAGGGCGCCACCCGCCATCAGGGCAAAGATCACCCAGACCGGATGCAGCCCCACCTTGTCACCCACCAGCTTCGGCGTCAGGACGTTACCTTCGATGGCCTGGCCGAACAGGAACAGGCCGACAACCAGCCCGATGCGCCAGGTCTCGTCGAACTGGAACAGGGCGATGCCGACCGACGCGACGAATCCGAACAGGGTGCCGACGAAAGGAATGAAGGACAGCAGGCCGGAGATCATGCCGATGACCAGCCCGAAATCCAGCCCCGCGGCCGTCAGCGCCAGCGCATAGAAGGTGCCCAGTGCCAGGCAGACCGTGGCCTGTCCACGTACGAATCCGGCCAGCGTCGTGTCGACTGCCCGCGCCTGTTCGCGGATCGTGTCAGCATGGTGCCGCGGCAACCAGCCATCGACAGCGGCAATCAGCCGATCCCAGTCGCGCAGCAGGTAGAAGGCGACGATCGGCGTGATGAAGATGACGGAAAGAATATCGACCAGGGCGATGCCGCGATCGACGACATTGCGCAGGATTTCCGCGGTCCAGCCCACGGCTGTGCCTGCGTAATCGCCGGCGGCTTCCCGCAGCTTCTGCACATCGGACGGTGACAGACGCTTCAGCCAGCGCTGTACGGTGGGCAGCACTTCCTTCTTGGCCCAGGCGACCCATTCCGGCGCCATGTGGATCAACTGGACAACCTGATCCTGGATCAGGGGTACCAGCAGCAGCAGGGCCAAAGCCAGCGCCAGGACGAATCCGATCAGCACGAGCGTGGTGGCCGCCCAGCGCGGTACGTGCCGCCTTTCCAGGCGGTCGACCACCGGGTCCAGCAGGTAGGCCACAGCCATGCCGGCCACGAACGGCGCCAGCATGGAGCGCAGCAGCCATACCAGCAGGATGAAAATGGCGAAGGTCCAGGCCCAGAAACGCCACTGCCGCTCCTGGGTGTTCATTGCGGCTCCCCGTTGCCGTCATCCCCGAATTCCGTTTCCGGGCGGGCGCGGCGCAGGAACATCAGCACCAGTGTGCCGACCGCCAAGCCAACCACCAGCATTTCCGCGGGCAGGACCAGCAGGTCCAGGCCGATGGCAGGCCCCAGGATGGCCAGGATGATCAGGATGGCCAGGTCCTGGGCCACGATGTTCATGAAGGAGAGCCAGCCCGGTTCTGTCACCCACGGATCGTTGCCGAAGCTTTCCGGCAGGTCGCGGCCCAGCAGCAGTGCCAGCACATGCGCCAGAACCGGCAGCAGCACCCAGAGCGGCAATTGCCCGACGAAATACAGGGCCACGAAGGCGGCCAGCGGGATCAGGCGGTCGGCCACCCGGTCCAGCCGGGCGCTGAGCCGCGTCCGCGTGCTGAAGAACAGGTGGATAGTGCCTTCCAGCAGGGCACCGAATCCGGCCAGCACCATCAACCAGAAGGCAAGGGCCGGATGGGCGGCATAGATCAGCCAGCCCAGCAGCGGGGCCGCAACCAGCCGGCCCACGGTGATGCTCAAGGTGAAGCGCCGCAGCTTTTCCAGCGTAGGGTCGGTCGGAACCGTCTCATAGGTGGGGTCGGACATGGGGCCTCTATACCGCGGGGGAAGTCAGTTGCCCGCAGTATGGAGGTTTTCATAAGGAGAACAAAGCGGATGCTGCGTCCGGATCAGCGCGCCAGCCGCAGTGTGGCCCCATCCGTTCCCTGTTCCAGCAGCAGGTCGCGCTGTGCCAGGGCGGTTCGCAGCTGGTCCAGGTTGCCGTTGAAGCGCAGGTCGATCACGCCGCCGTGCCGCGACAGGCTGCTGACGCTGGTCTGGCTGATGGTGGGGATACTCGCCAGACGCTTACGTGTCTCCTGCCAGCCTGCCTGATCTGCGAATTGCACTGTTAAAGTCAGGCTGCCCTCCGCCCCGACGCTGATCAGGGTTGCGGCCGTCCAGCGTTCCTCCAGCCTGTGGACGATACCTTCCACCGCTGCCTGCAGCATGGGGTTCACGGTCGCGGCCGGTTTGGAGTCGCTGCCGGGTGCCTGGGCAGGGGGGGGCAGGGGGGATTGGGCGAAAACGAAGCTCTCGGCCGTACCTGATGCTGGATAAAGCGTAACGGTGACAGTCAAGCCGGACTCGAGCGTGCCGGCGACGCTGGCGACCGCGACGTCGCCGGCACTGTAGCGTTCGGCGATCCGGCGCAATGCCGACGCGTCACCGGCCATGGCCTGCTCTACGCCGATATCGGCCACATCCTGGGCCTCTCCATAGGGAACGGCGATCGGCACCAGTCCCGCCGGCGGCGGCAGGTCGGCCCAGGCCTGGCGCCAGGCGGTCTGTGCCTGCCACAGCACCGGGCCGCCGCCCGTCTGGTCGATGGGCAGGATCAGCACGGGCTTGGACCGGACTTCGGCATAGGCGACGCTGTAGGATTTCAGCAGGTTGCGGACAGCCATAGCGTTGAAGCGCACGGACAGCTTGCCGACATAGCGCGTGGCCGACGTCCTTTCCTCCTGCACGGCATAGGACTGCACCATGCGGTCGATGCTGTCGGACGGGATGGGCGGCAGGGCCGTGCGGGCGCCGTCCACCGTCAGACGATCGAACAGCAGATCGAACGCCTTGCGCTGTGCATCACGCACGCCTTCGTCGCGGGCGGCATTGGGCGACCCGGCGGAGATATCCACCCCGACATCACGCACGGTGAAAAGGTCGTCAGCCCCCTGGGCGACGGCCGGCAAGGCCAGAGCCGTGGCCAGCAGGACGGCGGACAGGCTTTTGCGCAAGGCGGGGGTGCGATGGACCGGCATTGCCATGATTTCCGATGTTGATATGTTCGGCGCCAACTTCAAGGGTGGCGGTGCGGCACCCCCGCTTTCTACCCCACCCCAGTACCGATACGCCAGCAGCGAGGACCAGGGTATGAGCAGCTATTCCTACCGGGATGCCGGGGTCGATATCGACGCGGGCAATGCGCTGGTCGATGCGATCAAGCCGCTTGCCAAATCCACGGCCCGTTCCGGCTCCGATGCCGGGCTGGGTGGGTTCGGCGCGCTGTTCGATCTGCGCGCCGCCGGCTTCACCGATCCGCTGCTGGTTTCCACGACCGATGGCGTGGGCACCAAGCTGAAGGTCGCCATCGACGCCAACAAGCATGACACGGTCGGCATTGATCTGGTCGCCATGTGCGTCAACGATCTGGTGGTGCAGGGCGCGGAACCGCTGCTGTTTCTGGATTACTACGCCACGGGCAAGCTGGACGTGGCCGCCGGCCGCGCCATCGTCGCCGGCATCGCCGAGGGCTGCCGCCAGGCCGGCTGCGCCCTGGTGGGTGGCGAGACCGCGGAAATGCCGGGCATGTATGCCCATGGCGATTACGATCTGGCCGGTTTCTCCGTCGGGGCCGTCGAACGCAGCCAGGTGCTGATCGGTGACAAGGTCGCGGCCGGCGACGTGGTGCTGGGCTTGGCGTCCAGCGGTGTGCATTCCAACGGCTATTCGCTGGTGCGCAAGCTGGTGGGCGTGTCGGGCCTGACCTATGACAGTGCCTGCCCATGGGATGGCTCGCGCAGCCTGGGCGACGCCCTGCTGACCCCGACCCGGATCTATGTGAAGTCGGTGCTGGCGGCGGTCCGTGCCGGCACGGTCAATGCGCTGGCCCATATCACGGGTGGTGGGCTGATCGAGAATATTCCGCGCGTGCTGCCCGACGGGCTGGGTGTCGATCTCGATGCCGCCACCTGGGACCTGCCGCCGGTGTTCGCCTGGCTGATGAAGACGGGCAATGTCGCGGCACCGGAAATGGCCCGCACCTTCAATTGCGGTGTCGGCATGGTCGTCGTTGTACCGGCCGACAAGGCGGACGAAGCCGCGCGCATCCTGGCCGCTGGTGGCGAGAATGTGAAGCGCATCGGCAGCGTTGTGCCCCGCACTGGCGATGGGCACCGTGTCGTCATCAGCGGTCTGGAGCGCTGGTCGTGAGATTGCGTCTGGGCGTCCTGATCTCTGGCCGGGGCAGCAACCTCCAGGCCCTGATCGACGCCGCCAAGGACCCGGATTTCCCGGCGGAGGTGGCGCTGGTCATCTCCAACAAGCCGGATGCGCCCGGCCTGGACCGGGCGCACGCGGCCGGCATCCCGGCGCTGGTCATCCGGCCCAGGGACTATGCCGACAAGCCGGCGCATGAGATGGCGATGACCGCGGCGCTGGAACAGGCTGGCGTCGGTCTGGTCTGTCTGGCCGGCTTTATGCGGCTGCTTTCGCCTTGCTTCGTGGAGCATTGGCAAGACCGGCTGATCAATATCCACCCGTCGCTGCTGCCGGCCTTTCCCGGTCTGCACACGCATGAAAAGGCCCTGGAGACGGGGGTCCGTTTCCATGGCTGCACGGTGCATTTCGTGCGCGTGGAAATGGATACCGGCCCCATCATCGTGCAGGCGGCCGTGCCTGTGGCTGATAAGGACACGCCCGACAGTCTGGCGGCGCGGGTTCTGGAACAGGAGCACAGGGCTTACCCCCTGGCCGTGCGCCTGATCGCGCAAGGGCGGGTTACCGTTGAGGGCAACCGGGTGCGGATCAGGCAGGGCACGGTGCCGGCAGCGGTCATCGCGCCGGTCCCCTGAAGGGTGGTTGGCGGCACCTTATGGTCTGTCGACTGACCTTCAAGCCGATGAGGGATGTGCGATATGATTGAAGTCCGCCCCGCCACCGCTGACGATCTGCCCTTCATCCACAGCCTGGCCCCGCGTCTGGCTGGCGCAGCCGATCTTTCCTGGCGCAGTCCGGATGATGTGATGCGGTTCCAGCGCACCTTCATGCATGAGACGCTGGAAGTGCCGAAGCCCGGTGCGGTGACCTATGTCGCCGTGAATGCAGATGGCGAAAGGCTTGGCTTCGTCCATGCCGAGCCCATGGTTGACATCTTTACCGACCGGATTGCCGCCTATATCCCGCTGCTGGCGGTGACGGAGGCGGCGGAAGGGAAGGGGGCGGCCAGCGTCCTGATGAAGGCGGTGGAAGAGTGGGCGCGCGCCCAAGGTTATGACAGCCTGTCGCTGGATGTGTTCGCCAGCAATGCGCGTGGCCGCGCTTTCTATGCCCGAAAGGGCTATGGGGAGGAGACGGTGCGGCTGGTGAAGGACATTCGGTAGCAGTCCCAACCGTTCGCAGCCCCTTGTCAATCGCGGCGTCTGCCCTTAAACCGTCTGCAGATTTCATTCATCCAGTGTCGGGGAGGATAACATGGCCGCTCATGGGACCGTCGTGGTCAGCGACAAGATCGTCAAGGAACATGCCGAGGGCTGGCACGCCTTCACCCGCTTTACCACCATCGGCATTATCGGTGTCGTGCTGTTCCTGCTGATGCTGATGCTGCATTTCTTTGTCGGCTGGGGCTATGCGGTGCTGTTCATGGTGCTGGGCTATGTGGTCACCGCCATCATGGCGCTGCTGGGCAAGGTATGATCCTTGGCGCCGGTCAGGCGCGTTACGGATGGGAAGGGGCCGCCGGCATTGCCGCGCGGCCCCTTTCATTTCTGGCCGACCGTCGATTTCGCCCGCATTGTTACGCTTTATGTACGGTTCAAGCCCTTGAAGGGGGGTGGGCGCTGTGCCACGTTAATGCTGAAACCGTCGTCGACTGTTCATTCCCGTGCCCATCTGGGGCGGGCGGTCGAACCAGGCCCATTGGGGCTGGCGGTACTTGAGCGATTAGAAGGCAGATAGAAATGCTGGACATCCCCCGTGGTGTTCTCTACCCGGTCCTCCCGCTGAGAGACATCGTCGTCTTCCCCCATATGATCGTCCCGTTGTTCGTTGGTCGGGAGAAATCCGTCCGCGCGCTGGAAGACGTCATGAAGGATGACAAGCAGATTCTGCTGGTCACCCAGAAGAACGCCTCCCAGGATGATCCCAGCCCTGCCGATATCTTCTCCGTGGGCACGGTCGGTACCGTGCTGCAGCTGCTGAAGCTGCCGGACGGCACCGTGAAGGTGCTGGTGGAAGGTGGCAAGCGTGCCGCCATCACGAAGTTCGGCGACAATGAGGAATTCTTCCAGGCCTATGCCGAACTGATTGAGGAGAAGACTGGCGAGCCGCAGGAGCTTGAGGCCCTGTCGCGCGCTGCCGTCTCGCAGTTCGAGCAATATATCAAGCTGAACAAGAAGATCCCGCCCGAGGTCCTGGTTTCCATCAACCAGATCGAGGAGCCGGGCAAGCTGGCGGACACCATCGCCAGCCATCTTCAGCTGAAGATTCCCGAGAAGCAGCAGCTGCTGGAGACCCCGACGGTCGCCGAGCGGCTGGAGCGGGTCTATGCCTTCATGGAAGGCGAGATCGGCGTGCTGCAGGTGGAAAAGCGCATCCGCAACCGCGTGAAGCGCCAGATGGAGAAGACCCAGCGCGAGTACTATCTGAATGAGCAGATGAAGGCCATTCAGAAGGAACTGGGCGAAGGCGAGGACGGCAAGGACGAGGTCGCGGAGATCGAGGAAAAGATCGCCAAGACCAAATTCAGCAAGGAAGCCCGCGAAAAGGCCCTGGCCGAGGTCAAGAAGCTGCGCACCATGAGCCCGATGAGCGCCGAGGCGACGGTGGTCCGCAACTATCTGGACTGGATGCTGTCGATACCCTGGAAGAAGCGCAGCAAGGTCAAGAAGGACATCAAGGGGGCCGAGGCCGTCCTGAATGCCGACCATCACGGTCTGGAAAAGGTCAAGGAGCGCATCCTTGAATATCTGGCCGTGCAGCAGCGCATGGAAAAGGTGAAGGGGCCGATCCTCTGCCTGGTCGGCCCGCCGGGTGTGGGCAAGACCTCGCTGGGCAAGTCCATTGCCAAGGCCACCGGCCGCACCTTCGTGCGCATGTCGCTGGGCGGCGTGCGGGACGAGGCGGAAGTGCGCGGCCATCGCCGCACCTATATCGGCTCCATGCCGGGCAAGATCATCCAGGGCATGAAGAAGGCCAAGACCTCCAATCCCCTGTTCCTGCTGGACGAGATCGACAAGCTGGGTGCCGACTGGCGCGGCGACCCGTCCTCGGCCCTGCTGGAAGTGCTGGATCCGGAGCAGAACAGCACGTTCAGCGACCATTACCTGGAGGTCGATTACGACCTCTCCGACGTGATGTTCGTCTGCACGGCCAATTCGCTGCGCATGCCCCAGCCGCTGCTGGACCGCATGGAGATCATTCGTCTGGCGGGTTACACCGAGGATGAGAAGGTGGAGATCGCCAAGCGCCACCTGATCGCCAAGCAGGTGGCCGACCATGGGCTGAAGGCCGGCGAGTTCAGCATCACCGACGAGGCGCTGCGCGACCTGATCCGTTATTACACGCGGGAAGCGGGCGTGCGTTCGCTGGAGCGTGAGATCGCCAATCTGGCGCGCAAGGCCATCAAGGAGATCCTGATGAAGGGTCTCGACAAGGTGAAGGTCACGCCCAAGAACCTGGAAAAGTTCGCCGGCGTGAAGCGCTTCCGATTCGGCGAGGCCGAACTGGAGGATCAGGTCGGTGCGACCACGGGGCTGGCCTGGACCGAGGTGGGCGGGGAGATCCTGACCATCGAGGCGGTGATGCTGCGTGGCAAGGGCCGCATCCAGACCACCGGCAAACTGGGCGACGTCATGAAGGAATCGGTGCAGGCCGCCGAATCCTATGTGAAGGCCAACGCACTGCGCTTCGGCATCAAGCCGACCCTGTTTGAAAAGCGTGATATCCACGTCCATGTGCCGGAGGGGGCGACCCCGAAGGACGGCCCGTCGGCCGGTGTGGCCATGATCACCACCATCGTGTCCGTCCTGACCGGTATCCCGGTGGCCAAGGACATCGCGATGACGGGCGAGATCACGCTGCGTGGCAAGGTTCTGCCCATCGGCGGCCTGAAGGAGAAGCTGCTGGCGGCGCTTCGGGCGGGAATCAAGCGCGTCCTGATTCCCAAGGACAATGAGAAGGATCTGGCTGAAATCCCCGATAACGTCAAAAAGGGTTTGACCATCATCCCGGTTTCAACCGTGGATGAGGTCATTGCCCATGCCTTGGTCACAGCTCCGGTCGGAATCGAGTGGTCCGAACCCGAAGAAGTGGCCCAGGTGCCCGGAAAAGCTGGGGATGACGAGCGGGACGGCGTGATTCGGCATTGAAGTGCGCCGGGAAATCGTGTGAATTGGGTTCCCGCTGCCCCCCTTGAATTCCGGGCGCTGGCAGTAAGTTACCAATCCTGAATGCCTGGGAACGTCTTTCGGGCATGTGCAACCTTTACTCTCTTGATGAGGGGGGCCTTAAGTGAACAAGAACGATCTCGTTGCCGTGGTCGCCGAAGCGGCTGGTTTGTCCAAGGCGGACGCGAATAAGGCCGTGGATGCGGTCTTCGATGGGATCACCGGCGCGCTGCAGAAGGGCGACGAAGTGCGTTTGGTTGGTTTCGGCACCTTCGCGGTCGCTGAGCGCGCCGCTTCCGAGGGTCGCAACCCCCGCACCGGTGAGAAGATTGCCATCGCGGCCAGCAAGCAGCCGAAGTTCAAGCCCGGCAAGGGCCTGAAGGACGCGCTGAACTGAGCGATACTGTCCTGGGAGGCCCGGCGTGATGCCGGGCGCCTAAGACCGATAGAACGGGCGGCCGCAAGGTGCGCCCGTTTCTCACATCTAGGGTCTGGCATGGCCGATGGCGAACTGCCGAAAATCAAATGCAGCAGGCATGGCGAGGCGCATCAAGCTGGTCTGTTCCCACTGCTATGAGGCGATTCGGGCCTTTCATCAGGGCGGCGATCCCTGGAATTGAGTGCGCCCGGGATTGGTCAGCCGGCACCCTGCGTTCGGTCGCTGCCGCCGGAACACCGTTTCGCCGGCGGGTCCAATTTCCCTGTTGACCTTGTCACATCCGCCGCTATTGTCGCGGCGCCAGGATCGGCAGGGCGGTTAGCTCAGAGGTAGAGCTTCGGTTTTACACACCGCAGGTCGGGGGTTCGACTCCCTCACCGCCCACCATCACCCCCCCATCGATAATGATGATGCGCCTTCCATGGTGCGTGCGACCGGTTCGGGCGCACCACTCTGCCATCTGTTGTCGATCCGTCAGACCGGCTATAGTTCGGGTACCGGCAGGATCGCGCCCGATCCTGGGACAGGCAGGGGGATGGAACCTGTGACCGAATCCACGGATCGCCGACTGGGAGATCGTATCCTGGCTGCTTTGGAGCTGGCGATCGATCAGCAGGAACTGGAAATCGCAGAACAGCTCTGGCACGCGCTGGAACTGGCGCTCAGTCGTTATGGCGGGCCGCTGGCGGTGGAAAAGCGGGATCCCCCGCCGTTGCTGGACGCGGTTCTGGACAGGCTTCTGGCCCTTCGCCAGGCCGGCACAAGGTCATCCCCCGCCTTGTGACGTCGGGCAGGGTGGCACGGCCTGTATCGCCGCCGCGAATGTTCGATTTCATGTTTGACAAGGTGGTCGGGGTCGAATATACACCCGCCCACCTCAGCGGCGGCGGGGTCGGAGACGATCTCGGCGCTGATTGAAAAGTTTGCGGGTGTAGCTCAGTTGGTTAGAGCGCCGGCCTGTCACGCCGGAGGCCGCGGGTTCAAGTCCCGTCACTCGCGCCACTTTTCCTGAGGTTCAGGTGCGCCCTGACAAGCGTGCCGTTGTTGTGCGGGTGTAGCTCAGTTGGTTAGAGCGCCGGCCTGTCACGCCGGAGGCCGCGGG